>JAEXOD010000134.1 GCA_023447335.1 Bacteroidota bacterium | reverse complement strand
ATGTTTGGCGGACCGAACGGTATTAGTTACGAATATCAGGATTTAGCTCCGAAACTAGTTAAAAAGCTAAAGGCGGTTTATGAACCCGATACCAATAGAGTGAAACTTACATGGAAACCTAATACCGAAGCAGATTTAAAACAGTATTACGTTTATAAAGATATAAACCCAAACTTTACGTTAGACAGTACAAAAAGAATAGAAATACTAAGCGATACATTGTTTTACGATAAACTTGAAAAAGGAACACAAAAAGTATATTACAAAGTAACCGCAACAGATATGGCAGGAAACCAAAGCTACCCAAGTGCAGAAGTAAATGTAACAATAACAGATGTAAACGAAGTTACCATAACAGATAATTACGAATATGCACTATACCAAAATTATCCAAATCCGTTTAATCCGACAACAACCATAAGTTACAGCTTAAAGGATGATAGCGAAGTTAGAATAAAGATATACGCAATAACAGGTGAGTTAATAAAAACAATAATTGAAGGGAACAAAAGCAAAGGGTATAACGAAACCCAAATAGATTTAAGTAATATGGCAAGCGGTATATATTTGTACAGATTGGAGGTAACGGGCAAAGGGAAAATACCCGTATTTAATGACTTGAAGAAAATGGCTTTGGTGAAGTAAGGTTAAATGTTAAAGGTTTAGTGTTAAGTAAAAAGAAAGAGAAATAATACTCGCAACCCACTAAAATAATGTGGAGTGTTAAATAAAAAGAATTCGCAACCCATGAATTTATTCATGGTGGCGAGGTAACAACCCAGCCCATGAATTTATTCATGGGGAATAATAATTCCCACACAAGCAAGTATTAGCGGGGTATGTTTACCACTATCTGAAGATAGTGGTAATTGAATAAACACATATTTAATATAGCAATTGTTATTTATTCGTCTTTTTAATTACCACTATTTTTAAATAGTGGCTACGGAACGGGGGAATAATAACACCCACACAAGCAAGTATTAGCTGAGATTGTTTACCACTATCTGAAGATAGCGGTAATTGAGTTAACACATATTTTATATAGCAATTGTTATTTATTCGTCTTTTTAATTACCACTATTTTAAATAGTGGCTACGGAACGGGGGAATAATAACACCCACACAAGCAAGTATTAGCGGGGTATGTTTACCACTATCTGAAGATAGCGGTAATTGAGTAAACACATATTTATTATAGCAATTATTATATATTCCTCTTTGTAATTACCACTATTTTCAAATAGTGGCTACGTAGCGGGGAATAAAAACCAATGTCACCTCTACGAGGCAAAACACTTTCGGTGATTGTGTGTTATAATAATACCACTCCTACGGAGCTAAAAACGTTAGACTAAAGATTGTAGATGATAGACGATAGAGGTTAGACGATAGATGTTAGGCATTAGTCAAAAATCCTTTCATCCTGAAAATCCCGGTTCAAAAATAAGGTTAAATGTTAAATGTTTAGTGTTGAATAAAAAGCAATTAAAATAATACTTGTAAACCAGGAAATTATTTGTAGTAGAGAGGTAAAAATCAAACTCATAAATTTATTTGCGGGTAATTAAAAAAAAATCCCTTTTCCGATAAAGGAACAGGGATTTTAAAAAATAAAAATTCAGAATTAAGAATTATTTAATAAGAGCCATTTTTTTGATTTGGCTAAAACCTTCGGTTTCTAATCTATAATAATATATTCCGCTACTTAAATTAGAAGCATTGAAAATTATAGAATGGTATCCGGCTTCGTATTGACCATTTATTATTTCTTCTACAATTTGACCTAAAGAATTAAATACTTTAAGTGTTACATTAGATTTAGTTGGTAAGCCAAAACGAATTGTAGTAGTCGGATTAAACGGATTAGGATAATTCTGATCTAAACTAAATGTTTCGGGAGTAAATGCAACTTCAATTGATTTTGAATAATTTATTTTACCGTCAAAATCGATTTGTTTTAATCTATAAACAATTCTATCACCTTTTATATTATCTAAAAGATCAACAAATTGATAATTTTGCTTTTCGGTAGTTGAACCTTTGCCGGTAACAAAACCAACTTTTTCCCAATTCTTTGAATCAGATTTCCGTTCTACTTCAAAACCGCTATTATTTGTTTCGGTTGCTGTAGACCAAGCAAGGGTAACAAAATTATTTTTTAAAGCCGCATTAAATGAAACTAATTCGACCGGTATAATATTTCCGACATTTAATGTAACCGGAACCAAAACAACAGAATTATTAGGGTCATTTGATTTAATCTTTAAATCTAATGAATAAATTCCGTCTTCTAAATCTTCAGTATTTACATTTAAGTTAACTTTAGCACTATTACCATTATATATCATTGCGTTAATGTTAGACATAAACATCCATTCCGGTTCGGCACTAATTTTAACGGCTAAGTTTGGTTTTACATAAATAGCGTCTTTAGCAATTTGTAGTCCTATAGTTCCGGTAGTATTCTCAATTCCGACAGATGCCGAGTTAAGAGTAGTCGTACATTCATTATAATAGTACATAATTTTACCGCTTGAATAAAGGACAACTTGGAAATTTAATACGCCGGTTCCGGTATATTTATTCCAATTAAAATATTGAACCGTAAATTTACTTCCGTCTAGCTTATAAAATACTTTACCGGTAGTTTTTCCGTCCAAATCATCCCAGAAAGGAGCAATAAAATTATTTGGAGCAGATCCGCCCGGAATAGAAGCGTTAGTAAAGGAAGAACCTGAAGGTAGAGTGAAAGTTAAAAATCCGTTTGAAGTAACGTATACGGTTGAATATACATTTCCGTAAAATTTAAAGTTCATACCCATGTTAATTGTTGTATAACCTTCATCTTTAGCAGAATATGTTCCGGTAGCAATCCAATTTGTAGCTTCAATACCTGTAGTTGATATATCATTCCATTCGTAAGCAGGTCCGCCTTGTGCATCGCTATCAACCCATTTATAACCGAAATTATCCGGTCCGCCGCTTCCTTTTATACTAATTCCGCCCATTTCCAACGGATTTTCTTTTGTTCCGAAGTTCCTTTCAGTATTGTTGCTCTGAGGAACAATATTTAGCTGTAATGCTTTTTCCGGGAAAGTAGAATTTGCCGTTTCAACAGTAAAAGAAAGAGTTGAAGCATTTGATGAAGTATTAGAAATTATTAAAGAATCGCTAACCGCATTATTGGATAACATATTATATGAAAAACTATCAGGAGTGCAACTAATTACCGGAGCACTTAAAGTAGTAGCATTTGCAACATTAGACATTTGTGAAATATTTCCCCAAATATCCATAGATTTAACTGCAAAATAGTAAGTTGTGTTAAAGTTTAAATTTTTGTAAGAGTAAGATTTTGGCATTCCGTAAGTATCACCTTCGCCTGAAAGCAAAACAGATTGAGCTGCGGCAAAATCGTTATCATTATTAATTTGATTTGTTGAGTATCTTAAATCGTAACTAATAATACCTCCAATGGAAGAATCCATAGGAGCAGACCAGGTAACCATAACTTCATCAGAAGTAGGGCTAGAAACACTTAAGTTTGTAATTTGTGTCGGAGCGGTACTATCCGGGTATAATCCGAATGTTAGCTTAGTCATAGGGTCACCAAAGATATGGAATTGTTCCATCATTTTTAATCCTTCTCCGGTGCTACCTCCGTTAACATCCATTCCGTGCATTAGACCGCTAAAACAAACGCCGCCGACTGTCATTTTTTCACGTTGAGTTAATAATTCCATAGCATGATATTGCATATCACATGGGGGAACCCAACTGGCGTTAGTTGTAGAGCCATAAACCGCAATAGCCCCTTTCGGAGTATTTAAATCACCGGCACGTATCCATGCTTCTTCCATACATTCGCCCATTGTAAAATCACCGTTTAAGCATGCAACGTCAAATACAAACGGATTTTTATATCCGTTATTTAATGCATTAATTGTCGAAACGCCAAAACTTGTAGTTGACCATGAAGTACCTGAACCGTGACCAATATAGTTTATAACGCTTCTACCTTCATTTAAATTAGTGGTTACTGTTGAACTTGATGCACCCGGATCATATACTTGATCTACGCTTGTAAAATGCATGTCATCTAAAAACATAGTACGTAATAAGTTTGCACGCTGCCAATCTGTAGGTGTTCCTTCGTCACTAGCAACTCCCATTCCTTTTAAGTACCAGCTTGCATTAGTACCAGTGAATGGTTCATCTTCGTATTTTCTAATTTTCTCAAAAATGTATGCCAAATTTGTTACAGATTTAGGTGATATTCTGCCAATAAATGCATCAGGATATGCGTCTGTTCCGGCTAATTTAACATAACAAGGATCTGAAGGAGCCGATTCGTATTGACCGGATAAATAAGGTATTTCCGCAGCTTCACCAACCAAAATTATGTAAGTTATACCTTCGGCACTGTTATATAAATTCTGGATATATGATTTAATTGCAGAAGCACCCGTACCTGTTTCGGAAGGGTATTTTGCCTTTAAAGTCGGAACTCCTTTGCTAATTTTCCAATTATAAAATGTGTTTACTTCATTTTCATAATTTTGAGCATAGATTATTAATAATCTACCGGGTTCAGGAATAAAATTATATTTTAATCCTTCAACTCCGTAGTTAGCAAATAATGTTGAATAAATATCGTCATATTCTTTACTTACACCTTTAAAAGGTTTATCTCGTAATAAAGGATTTTCTGCTTTTACATTCTCATCGTTTAATATTTCAACAACTAAACGTGTGCAAATTTTCAATTCTTTGCTTACCGGATTATATTGAATAGGATTAAATTGCATTGTAACGCCTCTTAAATCCCTTACAATATAAGGTGTGCTTAAGCTAAAATTTGATGTAGGATAAAAATCATTTAACTCAAATATTTTTGAGAAAGTATAGGGAATTGTAGATGGTTCGATATTTCTTGTAAAGTGTCCTTTTGAAGGTGCCAAATTTCCTAATGATTTGGTCTCGTATTCAGCACTAATAATTCTGTAAGAAACTCCTTTTTCATCTGAAATAACAATACTTTTTCTGTACATCGGTAAATCAGGAGCACCTTTTTCCATTAATTGATAAGCATTAGGTGCAGTAATAGAAATAAAATCTTTGCCGTTAATATTTACTTTTTCATAGTTTAGTGAATTAAAAGTGAATTCAACTCTTGTAGTAATGTTATCATAAGATAACAAGTTTAAATTAACCCCGCCTTTTCCGTCCTTTAGAACCACATTTTCTGCAGATAAGGAAGAAATACAAATTGAGAAAATAACAAGAAGATATATGAATACCTTGCTTATCATTTTTTTGTAAAGATGTGACATAAACTACCTATAGTTTTTTGTATAATTATATTATATGTAAACGTTTAATATAAGATATTTCTATCATATATTTGCGTTAAATTTTAAAATTATTCGAAAAGTATAACTTGGAATGGTGGTGAAGCAGAAAAATGGAATTGTGCATTAATTGAACCGTGAAAAGGTGGAAAGGTGAAAAAGTGGAACAATTCGAAATGGGCTTTGTAGTTTTTTGTGTAAAATCTTCACTGTGTAATGCATGCGATCTTTATAATTTAGATTAAAATATTGTTTTGGAAAATAATTCTGAGTGCGCAATTCGTAAAACAGGGGTATAATTTTTCACAAAATCACATAATAGTTGTAATAAAACAATTTTTAAGTACAACTAGCCCTGCCTTATCAGGTTTAAGAGTGTAAAGAGAATAATATGATAAATTAGAAAATATTTAAGCAATTCATTTATGGATTGCCGTTAAAATGAACCCTTAAAGTGGTTTTGAGTAAATAGAATTTCAGACATATGTATAATTTTAGCTTCGTTATACAAAAACTACAAACTTTTAACGCATCTAAATCCGGTCATGCTGTTCCACTTTTTGGGAGCTAATTTATGGCGATTAGTATTTCGTATAAGATAACTATCATTAAAAAATGAACCACCTCGTAGTACTTTTTCTGTTCCGTTTACAGCACCGTGCGGGTTGTTTTCAATTCTTAAATTATAGTATTCGGGGTCGTACCAATCATTTGTCCATTCCCAAACATTTCCGGATAAATCATGAATTCCCAAACAATTCGGTTTTTTTGTAGCAATAGGCATAGGGGATTCACAGTTTTTTGCATACCATGCAATTTCATCCGGAGTATCACTACCGCTATACTTAAACTGTGCACATTTTACACCTGCTTTGGATGCAAATTCCCATTCAGCTTCAGTAGGAAGTCTTTTACCAACCCATTTAGCATATTCTAAAGCGTCAAACCAAGTAATGTTTACAATTGGCAATAACTCGTTAAAATCCCAATCAGGTTGATTCGGAAATTCTTTTCCCACACTTTTACAAAATAAAAAAAATTCTCTTACAGTTACTAAATTTTTATCAATCCAATAACCGTTAACAAAAACTTTATGAACCGGAAGTTCGTCAGATTCACCGTCATTGCTCCCCATATCAAATAATCCCCCTTCAACAAAAATCATCCCTCTAATTTCTTTATGTCGATTTTCTTTATCGGTAATAGGTTCCATATTTTTACTCCTATTGTTAAATTAATTATCCGAAAAAAAAATATAAAAATCAAGTTAATGTAAAAATATTGTAAGATTTATTTTAATTTTTTATTATTTTAGGGTTATAAATGTCATAAATTTAGAAATAACTAAGTAGATAAAAATTATGATTAAAAAAACATTTAATCTTGATGAAGAAACAATGCAAGAAATTAACAATTTTGATATAAGTAATATCAGAACGGTTATATTAGAAATGAATTCATTGGAAGATCGAATTAGCTACTTAGAAAACTGTTTAAGTAAAATTAACGATCTGGTTTATGAGATTAGCACTGATTTGGAAGAATATTTTTCTGATAATGATAGTAATTTAGAACTAACCCAACAAAATATTTCGGCTGCAAATTACAAACAATTACTATTGAGAAATTATAGATTTTTTATTCTTGAAGAAATGATAATCTGGAAAAATGAACAAATTGCCGAATTGAGACAACAGATTGACGAATAATTTATTTTATAGATAAAAAAACCCCTCTATTTTGAAAATAAGAGGGGCACGGGAATGATTAAAAATATTTATTTCTCAATATCCATCGTTATCTAACACTACTTTACCTTTAAATATCCTATAAACATAGATACTATATCCGATAACTATCGGCATACCTATTAATGCTAAAATAAGCATTACTAATAAGGTGTTTTGTGAGGATGAAGCATTATAAATTGTTAAACTGTATTCTTTTAAATTTACTCGGCTTGGTGCTATATAAGGGAATAGAGATAGAGCGGAAAGTAAAATCATAGTTCCGATTGTAGTTGCTGAAGCCGTAAAAGTTAATCCTGATTTTTTTGCTTTAATTCCCATCGGTATGTAAAGAATAGAGGCAACTAAAACTAAAATTAATATATAAAATATTGGGTTTGATGATACATTTGCAAACAAATACGGGGATTCTAGAACAGCATATATTGCAGATATTAAATAAAGTGCAACAAAAATATAATATGCATTTTTAGCTCTGATAAACATCAAATCTCTTAAACTACCCTCAGTTTTCATAGTCATATATAATGCACCATGCATAATAAACATTAATAATCCCGTTAAACCGACTAAAAGAGCAAAAGGATTTAACAATGAGAAGAACGTTCCCGTATAAGTAGCATTTTCGTGAATTTCTAAACCTCTTAGTACATTTCCGAAAGCAACGCCGTATAATAAAGCAGGTAAAAAACTGCCCAAAATAAAAGCACCGTCCCAAATCTTTTTCATTTCAGGATGATCATAAGAGTGTTTTCTAAATTCAAAAGAAACTGCACGAGAGATTAATCCAAACAATAATAATATTAAAGCAAGATAAAATCCGCTAAAAACTGTAGCATAAACTACCGGAAAGGCTGCAAAAATTGCTCCGCCGCCGGTTAATAACCATACTTCGTTTCCGTCCCAAACAGGACCAATAGCGTTTAAATTAATTCTTTTTTCTTCTTCCGATTTTGCAAAAAAGTGTAAAACACCTACTCCTAAATCAAAACCATCAAGAATAGCATAGCCGATAACCAAAATACCGACTAGCAAAAACCAAATAATGTTTAAATCAATCATGCTTTAACCTCCGCAGCTTTAATATAGTTTGGACCTTTATCAATTTCTTTCTTTAAAAAGAATAACAAAGCAGCAAGTAATAAAATATCAATTATTGCAAAGAGTATAATAGAAAATAAAACTTCTCCGGGGGAAACATTAAAAGAAATTGCATCTTTAGTTTTCATAAGTTTCCAAACTATCCAAGGTTGCCTTCCTACTTCTGCAGCAATCCAACCTAACTGACAGGCTAATAAAGGTAAAGGGATAGACCAAACCAAAATTTTTAATATTTTTTTACTATGGTATAATTTTTCTTTTCTTAACAAAAGTACGGATATTCCCATTATAAATATAAAATACATTCCTAATGCTACCATGTTATGGTAAGAAACGAAAGTAATAAACAGTGGCGGAATATTTTCTTTCGGAAATTCATTTATACCTTTTACGGGATGACTAAAATCTCCGAATGCCAGCCAACTAAGAATTCCGGGGATCTCAATTTTAGCTTTTAGTTCGGGGGGAGAATCAGTCGGAAAAGCAAATAGTGCTAAAGGAGCACCTTCAACAGAAGTATAAAGTCCCTGAGTTGCTGCAAATTTTTCGGGTTGGGTTCTTGCGACTTGTCTGCCATGTTCGTGACCGAAGGGAAATACTTCTAAAAGAGATACAATTAATCCAAAAATAACGGATACTTTTAATGATTTTTTCATTAATTCAGTATCTTTATTTTTTAATAATAAATATGCCGAAACTCCAGCCATAAAAAAAGCACCGCTAATTAAAGCCGCATCAACGGTATGGAAATATCTGACTAAAGTACTCGGATTAAAAACTGCACCCCAAAAATCAACTAATTCAGCACGTACAAGTTTTGCCATACCTGGGTCCATAATTTTTAAAGCCTCAAAAGCTTCGGTAGTTAAAATTTCTCCGGTTTTAGTGTTTTTTAAAACAAAACCGGTAGGAGTTTGCTGCCAACTATTAGCAACAATAATCCAGAAAG
The DNA here is from genome assembly GCA_023447335.1 of Bacteroidota bacterium. Lineage (GTDB taxonomy): Bacteria > Bacteroidota > Ignavibacteria > Ignavibacteriales > Melioribacteraceae > JAEXOD01. The sequence continues at coordinate 20,184 of JAEXOD010000134.1, read as the reverse complement.
CAGATAAAGTTGCTCCAAATGCAACCATTAATGAAGAAAACCAGTGAAAAGCTTTTGATACTCTTTTTCGTCCAAATAAAAAGACTCCCAAAAAAACAGATTCTAAAAAGAAAGCAAAGATACCTTCTGCAGCAAGCGGAGCACCAAAAATATCCCCGACAAATTTTGAATATTCAGCCCAGTTAGTACCAAATTGAAATTCCATTACAATACCGGAAGCAACACCAACACCAAAAATTAATGCAAAAAGTTTGCCGAAAAATTTACCTAACTTAACATATGCTTCTTCTTTTTTTCTCCAACCTAGCGTTTCGATGATTAATATTAACCAGCCAAGACCAATTGAAACAGGTGGGAACAAAAAGTGGAAACCGACAGTCATTGCAAACTGAATTCGTCCTAATAAAACAGGGTCCAACATTTTTACTCCTTAAATTTGTTAAGAATTAAAAGTTAATTACTTTACAGCTATTTTTATTATTAATATCAACAAGATATTCTAAAGATTTAGATTTTAATAAACTACGAACCGAGTTTTGGGCTTCACTCCAAACTGAATGAACTGCACACCAGTTTGTTCTATGGCAGAAATCCGGTTCAAAAAAACATTGATTAAAAAAAATTCTTCCTTCAATTGCTTCAATAATTTCTAATAACGAAATGTCTTTTGAAGGTTTTGATAGTTTTACTCCTCCGTTAACACCTCTTATCGAAATTATAAGATTCGATTTAGTTAACTTATTTAAGATCTTTTGCAAAAACGGTTTCGGAATTTCTCCGAAAGTTGCAATATCTTTTGTTTGTAATAATGTACTACTATCTTGGTTTGCCAAGTATAACATTGCTCTTATTGCATATTCGCATGCTAGTGTAATTTGCATAAAAATATTTTTCTTTTTTCTTAATATAATACTTTTTTTTACAAAGTGGATAAAAATTATCTACTTTATAAAAAAATTTTTTTTTAATTTTTTTTTATTATATTACATCAATAATAAATATCATTTGGATTTTAGGAGTAAGGATGGAAAACAATAAAAATAATACCCTAATATCAAGAATTATTATTTTTTCTATAATTTTTTTCATTGGTGTGTTTTTTATTTGGCAATGGTTAGATTATTATAGTAAGTTAAAAGAGTATAAATTAGTTGATACTAAGACAAAATTAATTATTGAATCACAAATACTTGAAAAAGAGCTTTTTAAATTAAATGAAGTGATAGAAAGAGAAATTTCAAGTTATAAAACTAAGGTTTTTTATGATTTGCTTGAAGAAAATATAAATTTTCCCTATGATAGTAATGAGATAAAAACTTTCGTAAAACGGGTTTCACTTATTCCGTATTGTAATAAAATTTATCTTTTCAATAATCGAAATCAGTTAATCTATTCATATTCTGAAAATTTTGCAACTCCTTCCAGAAAAATTATTGCCCAAGTTAAAGCAATAACAAAACCGCATGATGTAATTTATTCAAATATTGATAATACTATAGATTCTAATAAATATTTATTATCTGTTTTTATTACTTTCCCTTCGTCAAAAACTAAGAATACTATATTAGCGAAAATGGTTTTAGTTATAGATGCAGGGGCATATTATACTGAAATTCTTAATTATAAATCAAAATATTTTACTTCAAACGAAGCGTATCTTATTAGAAAAGAAAAATCCAATTTAAATTTAGTTTCACAGTTGAAAAATGCTAATTATAATACTCTAAATATGGCTTTAGAAAGTTTTAGCGGAGGAACTATAATTGACAATATAAATCAAGGTAATTACGGAATAACTTTTGGTACCAATTACAACGGAAAAAAAGTTGCAGCAAATATTTCTTTAATTGACAAAAAGAATTGGATATTGGTTAATTTAGTAAGGTACAATGAGATTGAATCGGAATTATTTAAAGATTATATAAAATACATTTTAACAAATCTTATTTTTTTATTATTAATACTATTATTGTCATACTTGTTTTTTAAAAAATACAGTATAGATCCCCTAAAAATGATGGAAAAAAATCAGAATTATGAATTAATTGTGAACCGATTAAGGCAAGGTGAATTAATTGCCAAAATAGGAAATTGGGAAATTGATTTACATACAAAAAAAGTTTTTACGTCATTAGGAGCTAGGGAAATTTACGGTGTCGAAAATGATAATTTAACTTTAAATGATATTAAAAAGTATCCATTACCGGAGTATAGGGCAATGTTAGATGAAGAATTGGATAAGATGCTCCGTTTTAATATCCCATATGAAGTTGAATTTAAAATTGAGAATAAAAAAGATAAAAGTATTAGAGATATACATTCATCGGCAATCTTTGATAGAACTACAAGCAAAATTTACGGAGTTATTAAAGATATTACAGAACAAAATAAAATTAAGAAAAAACTAATTGATGCAGAGGAAAGATTAAGATTTGCGGTGGAAGCCGGAAATTACGGAATTTGGGATTTAGATTTAAATACCGGCGAGCATTTTTGGAGCGACAGTTCTTACAAATTGATAGGTTACTTACCGACCGAGATTAAAATGAGTTTTGATTTATGGCAACAATTTGTCCATCCGGAAGATCTTAGAAAAATACTGTTGACATTGGATAAAATAACAATTAATGCAGTAAGTGAGTTTTCGCATGAATTTAGAATAAAACATAAAAACGGAAAGTATTTATGGATGTTAGGCAAAGGGAAAGTTGTTAATTATTCTGATAGCGGAAAACCTATTAGAATAGTAGGAATAAATCTGGATATTAATGATAAAAAGCAGACTGAATTAGAATTAAAAAAAATAGAATGGATGTTATTACGTCAGTCTGTGATTGAAGGCGAGGATAAATATAAAAGGAATTTAATATTTAAAACTGATTCCCATGGGTTAATTTTTGAAAATATTAATAAAGAAGTATTGCAGGGAATAATGTTTGATTATTTGCAACTATTAGAATCTTCGTCAATTATATTTGAGCAAGACGGAAGTTATGCTCTTGGTATATTTCAATCTGACTGGTGCATTAATCTGCATGAGTCAAAAAGGTTAAGGAAAAATGAATTTACTAACGGAAGATGCTCGATATGTTTTTATAATGAATGGGAAATGTGCGGAAAGGTTGCTATAAATAAAAAAGAACCGATAAAACATAAATGTGAAGCCGGAATTGAAATATTTTCTGTACCTATCTTTGCTTTCGGACAAGTTATAGGAAGTATTTGCACAGCATTAACAGCACCATCAGAAATACCGGAGGAATTAGACAGAATTTCCAATTTGTATAATTTACCTAGCATATTAGTTAAAAAAATTGCCTCTTCATATGATATTAGACCCTTGTATATTACTGAGTTGGCAAAGGAAAGAATAAGTGTTTCTGCTAAATTAATAGGGACATTAGTTGAGAAAAGCATAACTGAAAGAGACTTATTCAGAAATAGGGAGTTATATAGAAGTCTTGTAGAAAGTTCGGACTCGATAATTGTACTCGTAGATTCTAAAAGTGATATACTTTATGTTAATCAGGTAGCTGCTCAATATTTTGATCAAACTTCAGATAAATTGATAGGACAAAACTTAGCTGAAATATTTAACGATGAGAATTTACAGCAGCAACTTAAACTTATTTTACAAGTATTTAAAGGGGAAAAGAAGGTTTCTGAGATATTGAACTTAAGTATTAAAGGCGAGAATAGATTGTTTAGGACTAATATATTTCCTGTTAAAAATAACGAAGGTGAAATTTATGCAGCTTTAGTTAATGCTACTGATATTACAGATTTAAAGGAAGCGGAAAATCAAAAAAGAAGTTTAGAAGAAATGTTTTATAGCCTACTTGATTACTTTATAGGCGGTGTTTTTATTAAAGATAGAAAAGGTATTGTTTTATATGTTAATAAATACTTAAAAGACTTGTTTAATGCTGAGAGTTGGATAGGAAAGAATGCTATTGATAGTTTCCCCGGCGAAATTGGAGAAAGATTGTTTATAGATGATATGAACACTTTTGAAAAAGGATATCAAAAAATTATTGAAACAATACCAAGTAAAGACGGAATTGAAAGATTTTATGAAACCCATAAATTTATAATTAATAGAGTTGGAGCCGAACCTTTATTGGGTGGGTTGACGGTTGATATAACTTCATTGATTATGGCACAGAAGTCATTAATCGAAATTAAATATCAGCAAGAAAAAATATTAAATGCTTTACCTGATTTGATTTTTGAACTAAATAATAAATTTATAATAAAATGGGTAAATACATTTGCCGAAAAGTATTTTGGGATTGAGGTTATAGGAAAACCTATTACCATTTTTGTGAAAGGAATTGAAGATCAAATTAGATTTTCGGGTAAAGATGCACTAGATAAAGTTTTCTATTATGAAAGTACCGTAGAGATAAATGATGAGAAAAAGTACTTTGGATGGTGGTTTAAAGCTGAATTTAATGAAAATTTTGAACTTATAAATATTATTGCAGCAGCAAGAGATATTACCGAAAACAAATTGTATGAAAATGAAATATTAAAAATGAATACCGAACTTGACTTGAGGGTTAAAGAGCGTACAGCAGAATTGGAATCAGCTAATAAAGAGTTAGAGGCATTTACTTATTCTGTTTCGCATGATTTACGCAGTCCTTTGAGAGCAATTGACGGTTTTTCTAGAATTATACTTGAAGATTATTCTCAAGTCCTTGATGAAGAAGGAGTTAGATTATTTAATGTAATTAGATTTAATGCTAAAAAAATGGATCAATTAATTACAGATTTATTACAACTTTCGAGAGTTACGAGACAGCAAATTGAAAAAGAAGAAATTGATATGACATCATTTATTATTGAATTGTATGATGAGATTGCTAATGATGAAGTAAAATCCAAATTCCAATTTATTTGCGGAAAGTTAGATAATATTCAAGCGGATAAAACTTTGTTAAGACAAGTTTGGATTAATTTAATTTCCAATGCAATTAAATATACACTACCAAAGGGAAATAGAGTAATTGAAATTAGTAGTTACGAAACTGAATCAGAGATTGTAACAAAAATAAAAGATTCAGGTGTTGGGTTTAATCAAGATTATTCCAATAAATTATTCGGCGTATTTCAAAGATTGCACCGAACTGAAGAATTTGATGGAACCGGAGTAGGTTTAGCAGTTGTAAAACGTATTGTAGATAAGCACGGCGGAAGAGTTTGGGCGGAAGGTAAAGTTAATGAAGGTGCAATTTTTTATGTCTCATTTCCAAAACTAAATATTTAGGAGCAAAGATGGTACACGATTTTGTAGTAGAAATATTATTAGTGGAAGATAATCCAAACGATGCAGAATTAACTTTAAGAGCTTTAAAAAAGAATAAGATTGCTAATAATATTGTTCATGTTAAAGACGGTGAAGAAGCACTGGAATTTTTATTCGGAATAAATCGTTACGCAGAACGAGAGATAGAGAATAAACCAAAACTAATCTTATTAGATTTGAAATTGCCTAAAGTGAGCGGAATAGAAGTACTTCAAAGAATTAAAAATTCGGATTTAACTAAATTTATACCTGTTGTTGTTCTAACCTCTTCAAAAGAAGAAAAAGATATAATAGAAACTTATAACTTAGGCGTAAATAGTTATATAGTAAAACCGGTTGATTTTGATAAATTTATTGAAGCAGTTAAAGAGTTAGGCTTTTATTGGTTAGTTTTAAATCAAAGACCTCTTAGTTATTAATATAATTATATTTTCGAATGTATATTAACAACTTTATTAAAGAAGCGGGAGAATAAACTCCCGCTAGTAGGATATAGGAACATCAACTAAAAGTTGCAAACATTAGGCATATTTATCAACAAGCGAACCCTTTTTTAGATCACCGTATTCAGTAGAATCTTGTGATTGGTTGTTTTGATTCATCTCTAAAACCAAGCGAATTATCTTTTCGGAAGAAGATTCCTTAAGTCTTTCATCTTTAACCACAAGGCTTTCAACAGGATCAATTTTTTCGGGTAGCTTTTTAGTAGTTTGTCCCACTAATCCGTATGTTCCTGCATCAGAAATTATTTTACCAATTTCCATACAAGCCTCCATGCTTTTTGTTGTTCCTATTACTAATTACTTCCTGTTTAAATTATCGAAAAATTAAAAAAAAAGTTTAATTAAAATATACATTCGTAAAATATAAATTGCTATTTGTAATGTAAATTAATTGCATTTTAAATAGCTTTTTTTTAAGTTACAGTATATATATATATTTAAATAATTTATAGAGATATGATGAAAAATTTATTACGCATATTAACCGTTTTATTAGCTTCTTTTAGTGCACTTTTGGCTCAGTCCGATAAGATTAATCCAAAGTTAATTACCGATTTATCGACGCCTGAACTTAAGACAGAAAAGGTTTGGGTCTTTTTTGAAAACAAAGGAAGTAACACAACAGAATACTTTTTAAACCCTCTTTTAGTCGTCTCAGAAAAAAGCTTGAATAGAAGAGCAAAATTAAAAACCTTTGAAAAAGGGATAGATTATTTGGATTTACCGGTTAATAATTTTTACATCGATAAATTAAGATCTCTTGGAGTTACCGTAATTCAAAAAAGTAAATGGTTTAATGCAGTTAGTTGTGAAATAAATATATCTCAAATGAACTTAATCAGTAAGTTTGATTTTGTTAAAAGAATTGAACCTGTTGAAAGATATAAATCCATAAAGAAAATTGATGAAAATAATGAATCCTTTGAATTTACTGAAATTAAACCAAAAGGAACATATACTTATAATTACGGTGCATCATTTACACAATTACAACAAATTAATGTACCTGCCGTTCATGAATTAGGATATAAGGGACAAGGTGTAGTTGTGGGAGTTCTTGATGCCGGATTTAATAATTTGCCGCATGAAGTTTTTAATAACATGGATATTATAGCAGCTTATGATTTCGTAAATAATGATCCGGATGTTGGTGACGGAAATGATATGGGAGAGGGGAGTCACGGTACTCAAACTTTATCAACGATAGGTGGTTTTAAAGACGGAAAACTTATTGGTCCTGCATTTGCTTCATCTTTTATATTAGCTAAAACAGAAAATACAGATAGCGAAACTCCGATTGAAGAGGACAATTGGATTGCAGCAATTGAATGGATGGATAGTATAGGAGTTGACGTAACTAGTACATCGTTAGGGTATATTGATTTCGATTCTCCTTATACAAGTTACACATGGCAGTCTATGAACGGTAATACATGTAGAATTACTATCGCAGCAGATTTAGCAGTAGGACGCGGGATAGTTGTCGTAAATTCTGCAGGTAACGAAGGTTCTAATTCTTCGCATAATACATTAGGAGCTCCGGCTGACGGCGATAGTGTTATAGCTATTGGAGCAGTTACTTCTACGGGTACAAAATCTAGTTTTAGTAGTGTAGGACCAACTGTTGACGGTAGAATTAAACCGGACGTTATGGCTATGGGTAGCAATGTTAGTGTTGCAAGCACTTATAGTACAACAGGTTATACAACTTCTAGCGGAACTTCTTTTAGCGGACCTTTGGCCGGCGGTGTTGCTTCTTTAATTTTATGTGCAATGCCAAATTTGACACCCATGCAAGTAAGAGATGCAATGAGAAACACAGCCTCTTTACACAATAATCCGAATAACGAATACGGCTGGGGAATATTAAACGCTCTTGACGCAATAAATTATTATCGTGTACAAATAGATCATACACCTTTAACAGATACAGAAAATCCTTTTAGAATTCATAAAGTTTTTGCAAACTTTGCTTCTCAATTACCCTTGATTAGTAATCAACTTAAATTATACTATTCCGTTAACAACGGAGCTACATATGATTCTGTAGTTTTTAACACAACAGCTATTCCGAATAAATATGAAGCAATAATTCCGGTATCACAAAGTAATGTTACCATAAAATATTTCATTAAAGCAATAAATGCAAGCAACGTATCTTCATATTTACCTATAAATGCTCCTTCAAATACTTTTTCATTTAGTATAGGAAGTGATATTATACCTCCTACAATTACTCATACCGGTTTAGGTAATCAAAGCTTGTTTGCTTTACCAATAAATATTGAAGCCAATGTTACTGATAATCTTGGAATTAAAAACGTAAAGGTTTTCTATAAACTTAACGGTGTTGAAAAACCGGAATTCCAATTATCACGAATAAACTATTCGGATAGATATTTTGGGAGTTTTCCGTTACAACAAAATGATTTAAACTTGGGCGATGTTATTGAATATAAAATTGTAGCAACTGATAGCTCCTATCAATCAAATATGCAAACCGTACCGCTACAAGGTAATTATAGTTTTGAGATAGTAAATGTATTGATTTATTCATCTGATTTTGAAGTAAATAACGGTACATTATCCGGAACGAATGATTGGGAATGGGGCGTAACTACCAGTCCGTATCCGGCAGCTCACAGCGGTTCAAAGATGTGGGGGACAAAACTTATTGCAAATTATTCAAGCGGACCTAAATTATCATCTTTAATAACGCCGGAAATGCAAGTTGTATCCAATAATTCAAGTTTAACTTTTTGGCATACGTATGATTTCGAGTCATCCTATGACGGCGGAAATGTTAAAATGAGTAAAAACGGCGGTGCTTTAACATTAATTACTCCGCAAGGAGGTTATCCCGGTGTTTTAAGTACAAATTATGATAATCCTTTAGGAGGGCAAAATGCTTATGTTAGCTCATCTAATTGGGTAAATGCTTTTTTTGATTTAAGTAATCTATTAAATATTGGCGATGTTGTAAAATTTCAATTTGATTTTGGTGTAGATAATTCTATTCAGTATAAGGGATGGTATATAGATGATTTATCTTTTACAGGAGTAGGAATTGCATTACCTGTTGAGCTAATATCATTTTCAGCAAAAAATATTAATACCGGAGAAGTTGAAATTAGATGGACGACTGCAACTGAAGAAAACAATGCCGGATTTGAAATAGAGAGAAGTGTAAACGGAAAAGATTTTTCTAAAATCGGTTTTGTACCGGGTCACGGAACTACAACAGATTTGCAAAACTATTCTTTTACGGATAATTCTTTAAATACCGAAAAACAATATTACAGATTAAAACAACTTGATTATTCAGGGTTATTTAGTTATTCTGATATTATTTTTGTTAATAATGATTTATCTTATAATTTTGGATTAGAGCAAAATTATCCTAATCCTTTTAATCCTACAACAAATATTTCTTTCAGTTTAAAAGAATCAGGTTTTGTTACATTATCTGTTTTTAATATTTTAGGTGAAAAAATTGTGGATATAGTTAATGATAAACTTAATTTCGGCAGATACACCATATCGTTTGATGCGTCTAAATATGGGTTAACAAGCGGAATTTATTTATTTAAACTAATTGTTGAAGATAAATTTAGTTCTGTAAAAAAAATGAGTTTAGTTAAGTAAAATTTATATTTTCATTAAAAAATCTTTTATTTATGAATTTAATAAATTTATTGTTATTTTTATTTGTTCAGCAAAAATTGTATAATTAACATAGGGTTTGCCATGTTTGCTTATATTTTACTGATTTTAATGTCATTATCAATTTGTTTGCATGCTCAGATTGCAAATGTTGTTCCCGAAAAGACTTTGCTACTTAATCAAAAAGTAACAAATTTGGGAGATGTTGCAAATATATTTGTTGACGACTTTTTGAATTATTATGTTTTAAGTAAAGATAATAAAAGCATAAATATTTTTAATTCTGCCGGAGATCTTGTAAAGAAGATTCCCTCAGATAATAATACAAAATTATTTGATGATCCGATCGATCTGTGTGTACAAAAAAACGGAAAAATAGCAGTATTAGATAAGGGATTTAAACGGATTATTGTTGTTAATCAAGATGGAGAAAAGCAGGGTGTTTTTGGTAATTCGGGCAGTAATTTAGGAAACCTGGATAATCCTGCTCAGATTGAGTTTGACGCTTACGGCAACTATTACATCTTCGATAAAGGAAATAGAACAGTTATTAAATTTAACAAACAAGGTTTGTATAGAGGTGCAATTGCAGCAAAAAATTGTATCGCATTTACTGTCGGTTTAGATCAAAATCTTCATCTTTTAACTAAAGCAGACCAAGGTTTTTTAATTCAAGTATATTATCCAAATTTTACGATAAAAAAACAACTACCTATTAGAAATATAACTGAACCGACCGATTTCATAATTAATAAATTTAATCAGTATTATATCTCAGATGCTGAATTATGTTCTGTATTTCATTACGATAGTTCGGGGATGCCGACAGGAATAAAAATAGGTATTAAAGGGAATAGCGGAAGTGTAGGAACGTTTAGTGAACCTAGTATTATTTGTAATCAATATCTTGATGATACAAATGATAAAATATATATTTTTGATGAAAAATTTTCGTCTATTCAATCATTTAATGTTACTTTTAAACAGGAGCAAGTTAAGCCGATAATTCCTTTAGTTAAAATGGATGTTGAATTTGTTGAATCCCAAAAAACTGATCTATACAGATTTTTATATGTTAAGGATGATGTGTTTTACTACATTCTAGATGATTATACTCTTTTAGCAAAACGAGGAAGCGAAGAGATTTTTAGACTTACAAAAGAAGGACAAAAGCAAAAAGGAATTAATCTTTCAGAACCGGTAGCATTAACCGTTTATAATAAGAAAGTTTATGTTGTGGATAATGATGACGATAAAGTAGTTGTAATTGATGCTACAAACGGCTTTAATCTATCTCAATTTGGTGAATCCGGAAGTAACGAAGGACAACTAAACACGCCTAATGATATTGTTTCTGATAATAACGGAAAAATTTATGTAAGTGATTATAAAAATAATAGGGTAAATGTTTATAATGAACAAGGAATGTATTTAAATAAAATCCTGCTTACCAATAATAGACCGATAAAACTAACAATAAGTAAGTTGAATACTTTGTTTATTTTACTTGAAGATAAAAAAACAATTTTTTATCTAGAGAATGAAAAGAATAAAATTGAATCATTACCTTTGGCGGGGTTATCGATTGATTACGAAATAGGAACGATTTCTAGTATAGACGAAAACATGCTTTTAGTTTATGATGACTATTATGGTGTTATACATGTATTTGACAATTATAAAAAAATTGCCGAATTTCTTTCACGCGGTGAAAATGAAGCTCAAATGCCGACCATAAGTACAATAGCTTCAAACATGAATTATAACACATTGTTTGTTAATTCTTCTAAAATAAACTTTCAAAAACAATTTAGATTATTAATTCCGCCTGCCGAACCAAAAGATGTTAAAATAAATGTTTCTAATGACGGATTAGTTGAACTAGCTTGGATTGGTGACGAAAAAAGAGCATCCGGTTATTTAATTTATAGAAAAAAGCAAGATGAGAAAGATTTTCAGTTGTTTACTAAAGTTGAAAATACAAAATTGTTACTTGATAAACCTACTGAAAGTATTTTTGAATATGCTGTTGTTGCCGAAACAAGAGACGGTTTGCAAAGCAAGATTTCATCCTCTACCTTAGATGAAATGAGTTATCTGTTATTTTTAAAAGATTATCAACCTCAACAAGCCATTAAACGTTTGGAAGAACTTAAATCATTAAATCCTACAGGTATTATTAATAGAATTAGTTTGATTTATAGAGAGTTAATAGAAAAATACAGCTCTTCATCCAATTGGGATATGATGGTTAATACTTTATCGGAATTAATAAAAGTTAAACCGGATGAAAGTTCTACATATATTGAATTAGCAAATACATATAAAACTTTATTACGTTTTTCTGATGGAATACGAGTATTAAATGATGCTAAAATTCGTTTTTCCGATAATTTGACTATATATCAAAATTTGATAAGACTCCAATATTTAAATAAAGATTATGTCGGTACAATAGCTCAATGTAAAGAGGCTTTGACTAAATTTTCTGATAATGAAAAAATTATGCAAAGTTTAGCAGATGCTTACATGAGTAATAATCAGAAGGAAGAAGCGTTACAAGTTTATCGAGATCTATCCTTTAAAGCAGGGAAAGAACAATATTTTATATCTGCAGGTAGAATACTTGTTAGTTTAGGAAGGATGGATGAAGCAATTATGGTTTATACTCAAGCACAAAATACCGGAATTGCCGGTAGCGAACTTAATGCTGCTCTTGCAGAGGCGTATATCGCTAAAGGATTAAATAGTGATGCAATACTTCAAATTGAAAAATCAATACTTGTTGATAAAGCTAATCCCAAATATTTATATATTTTAGGATTGGCACATTCCAATAATAGAAATAAACAAAATGCAATAGATGCATTTGAAAAAGCGGTTTCATTAGATAGCACACAAGCCGAATACTATTTAGCTTTAGGAAAAGATTATGAAATTATAAACAAGACGGCGAATGCTCAATTGGCATACGAAAAAGCTTACAAACTTAATGCATCAAATTGGGAAGTTTTATATCGATTAGGTAGAATTTATTTAGACTTAAAAAAATATGATCAATCCTGTAAATTTTTAACTGATGCCAATCGATTGCTTCCTGAAAATAAAGAAATAAAGGACTTTTTAGACAAAGCGTTAGTTACAAGAGAAAAGTATAACGCCAAACGCGATCCTATTGAAATTGAAAAAATTAGCTTTACATCATTATTCCCAACTTTGTTTAACTACTATAAAACAAATCAGATCGGTTCAATAACTATTTTTAATACAAAGAATGAGCCGTTTGATGATATAAAAATTGAAGTTTCATCTCCTGAGTTGTTTGAAGAGCCGGCTATTACTGTTGTTCCAATGTTAATACCGATGGATTTCAAAGAAGTTTTTATTTATGCGAAAATAAAAGATGCAATAATAAAAAAATCTATTGAAGGGAATAAAGACTATAACATAAATATTACAATCTCTTATAATTATAAAGAAAAAGAGCAAAAATTAACTCAGAAAAATACGATAAAAGTTTATTCTCTTAATTCTATTTCTTGGGAAGATAAAAAAAGAATAGCTTCATTTATTTCTGCTAATGATGAAAATGTAAGAAGTTTTATTACCGGTGGTATTATTGCTAAATTTACGGATATTCCTTTAGCTTTTCCAAAAGTTCCAAAACCAATTTTACAAACTGCTATGGTATGGGAATATTTTAGATCTTTGGGGATAACATATGTTCAAGATCCTAATACTTCTTATCAAGCAGTGTCTGAATCAAATGTAATTGATTATGTTCAATTTGCATCACAAACCATTGATAGAAAAACCGGTGATTGTGATGACTTAGTTACATTGATGTGTACTTCTTTAGAATCTATAGGAATAAATACTGCGGTAATAGACGTTCCCGGACACGTGTTTATGGCATTTGATACAGGCTTAACACCGGATAAATTGTTGGAAAGCGGTATTAACGAAAACATGCTGATTATTCGTAATAATACAGTTTGGTTGCCATTAGAGACCACGGTTATCGGAAAAAATACATTTAATGAAAGTTGGGAAGTAGCTAATAAAAGATACAATGAAACTTTAAAAAGCACACAACGTCTTGAATTAATTGATATTCGAAATGCAGTAATTACATATCCTCCTTTAATTTATCCGGGTGGGTCAATCGGATTAAATACTATACCAAATTATCAGGCAATAGGTGAAAAAATAAAAGAAGATATGACAAAATTTATGAGTAATACTTCACAAAATCTTGAAGTTGAATTACTTGCAATACTTGAAAAATATCCTAAAAATATTTACGTTGCAAACAAATTAGGATTATATTATGCGCGTAACGGAAAATATCAATTAGCAGAAGTTCAGTTTTTAAACGTTCTTGTCGAAAAGAAAACAGATATTTCTGCTTTAATAAATTTAGGTAATGTTTATTATATTCAAAAAAATTATGATAAAGCTGAATCATATTTTACACGAGCTATTTTATTGGATGAAAACAATACAGGCTTGTTAGTAAACCTTGCTAAGTTATATCTAGCAATGGGAAAACAGGTAAAAGCAAAAGAATATTTTGCTAAAGCTGAAAAACTTAATCCGGAAATTATTAAACAATATCCGGAAATACTAAAAAGATTTAATTAACGGAGGATCAAATGAAAGTAAAACTTTTTTTCATTTTGATATTATTTTGTTCAAGTATTGTAATATTACACGGTCAAACTGTAGTTGGTAAAGTTAGTTTTTTTGCCGGCGAAATACAAGTGACCGCAGAGGGTTCTAATAGCTGGGAAAAAGTAAAAATGAATACAAAAATTGCAAGTAATCATGTAATTAAATTGCTTGACGATGCTGAATTGGAAATAGTATGGAATAACGGGGAGACTTCTGAATTAAGCGGTCCGAAATCTGTAAAAGTTACTGATTTGTTAAAAACGGTAAAAGTTCAAACCGGTTTACTTGATAGAGTAAAGAAAAAAGTCGGTATTTTGTTAACAGATAACGAAAGCGCAAATGTTAGAGGAGTTGCAGGTGTTAGACGTTCTGAAGTAAATATTGAAGATAAAGATACATTATACTGGCAGCCGTTGAATGAAGTTAATTTTAATGACGGTTATGCTGCTTTTAAAGATAATAACTTCGAAAAAGCAACTCAGATATTTGAAGAGGTGGTTAAACAAAATCCCTTAAATAGACAAGCCGAGATTTCAAGAGCTTGTTTGGTTACAATTTATACCGAACAAAAAAATACCGAAAAAGCTAAAGAACACTATACCGCTTTTATTAAAGATTTTCCGAATAGTGAATTGTTGCCTGCACTACAAGAAACTATGAAATAATATGTTTAAAGGTAAAGTTGCTACATTTTTTAAGTTTTATTTAATATCTGTAATAGTAAGCATTTTATTATTACAGATTCCTTTTATTCGTTCATTTTTAGGCAGGGCAGAACTTTTTTTTAGTGATATACATTTTAACATTAAAGACTATGATACCAAGAAAATTGATAGCGTAGTTGTTATAGATATCGATGAAAAAAGTATTAATAAGTTAGGACGTTTCTCTTCTTGGCCTCTTCAATATTACGCCACTGTTGTAGATATAGCGAAAGCAGGTGGTGCTAAATATATTGCATTTGATATGTTTTTTACGGAAAATGATAAACTTAGTAGCAATATTGTAAAACTTTATACAGATAAATTAAAAAATAAATTTGATGTTGATTCTACTACATTAAGTGAAATAATTTCTTCATTAGATACTGAAGAATCATTTGCATATTCTCTTAAAAATGCAAATAATGTAATTCTTGCTTCTTTTGACGATTTTAATATTACCGAATTTACGGAAGTTGAACTACCGCAAAATTTAACCACATTTACTTTAGATTCTTCAAAATATTTACCAAAGCTAAAAAGATTAAATGCCCCAAACTTTCCAATTTCCTCTTTGGCAAGTAATACATATAAATTGGGATTTGCTCACATTTCTCCTGATGATGACGGGACTACTCGTCATTACGATACTTTTTTTATTTATGGGAATAAACTTGTAGTAAATTTTAGCATGCAGTGTGTTTTAGATCTTTTAAAGGTTGATTCCGTAAGTTTTAGCCCTGAATATGCAATGTTATATTCTAAAAGTAAAAATGTTTTGAATATTCCGATTGATGAGAACGGCAAAACGGTATTAAATTATTACGGAGAAAAAAAGCAGTTTAGATATATTTCGTTTAGTAATGTTGTAAGAAATAGAATTGATCCTGAATATTTTAAGGATAAAATAGTTCTTATAGGTAGCTCCGCAATCGGATTGAGAGATCTTAAAACAATACCGATAGATGATAATTATCCGGGGATAGAGTTACATGCAACATTTATTTATAATGCTATTACTAATAATTTTATCAAAAAACCTTCACTAGTTATAAACTATATATCATGGGTATTATTTCTAACAATTTGCATGTTGATTTTTTGGAGATTTGAAATTACTTGGAATTTAGTAATATTCCCGATAATTTTAATTTTGGTATTAGCAGTCTCACATGTTTTATTTGAGCAGTTTAATATAATTATTGAGCAAAGTTATTTTTTAATGTTTGAGTTTTTTGCATTTATCGGAGTATTAATATTTAAATACCAAACAGAGTATAAAGAAAAGCAAAAAATCAAAAAGACTTTTGCTAAATATGTAAGCGGCTCAATAATTAATGAGATGCTTGAGCACCCCGAAAAGTTAACGCTTGGCGGAGAAATTAGAAATGTAACTGCATTATTTTCAGATATTCAGAATTTTACGACTATTTCGGAGAAGATAACACCTGCTGAGTTAACCGACTTTCTGAAAAAATATATGACTGATTTAACTCAGTTGGTATATGATAAAGGAGGGATGCTTGATAAATATATAGGTGATGCAGTGGTTGCTTTATTCGGAGTACCGGTTAATATCGAAAATCATCCTGTTGCAGCATGCGAATGTGTTCTTGAAATGAGAAATCGTTCACGGAAAATTATTTCCGAATTTCCTAATGAAGCATTTCGGGGAATTAGAACAAGATTTGGATTAAATACAGGAACTATGATCTGCGGAAATATGGGAAGCGAGCAATTATTCGATTATACCGGAATAGGTGATAACATGAACCTTGCTGCCAGATTAGAGTCAATTAATAAAGTGTATGGAACAGAGATTGTAATTTCTGAATCAACAAGGAATTTATTACCAAACAATTTTATCGTGAGGGAACTTGATCGAGTAGCCGTTAAAGGTAAATCTAAAGGTGTAGTAATTTATGAATTACTTGGAAAAAAAGAAGAATTTAAAAATCTTGAAGAAATATATTTTAAGATTAATTTATATGAGGCTTCACTAAGTCATTATTATATAGGTAATTGGGCAGAAGCTTTATTGGGAATGAATAAATATCTTGAATTGAATCCGGATGATTTAGCTGCTAAAATAATAATTAAAAGAATTGAACATTATAAAAACTCTCCGCCCGAAAATTGGGACGGAGTTTGTAAGATGGAAGTAAAATAAAATTCAAATATAGTAATTTGTGTCAATGGCTACCTTTTTATTATTCGGTCCAAAAATCCTTTAATTACATCGTTAACGAAATCAGGATTTTCAAGCGGTGCTAGATGACCGGCTTTTGGAGCAATGGCAAATTCGCTATTCGGAACCAAATCTGCAAATGTTTTCATTGATTCAGGAGGTGTAAGTTTATCATAGCTTCCCGCAATAAATAAAGACGGAATAGTAATTTTATCTAAAAACGGTACCGTATCCGTTCTGCTTAACATTGCCAATAGCGAACCTTTTACACCTAGAGGATTTTGACTTTTAGCTCGAAATAGTAAAGATCTTAGGATTTCGGGTTTTTCTCTCAAGGTCTCTTCACAAAGAGTAGTCGGAATAAAGTGTTCAAGAAACCTATCCAGTCCGTCAACATTAATCATGTTAATAGAATCAGCTCTTTTTAGTTTGGCTAATGTATCATCAGCAACCGGTTTTGTATCACAAAAAATAACTCCGCCTAATCTTTCTTGGGATTTTTCAACAGCTCTAAACAAAATATAACCTCCCATAGATAAACCGCAAACAATAGGTTTGTATAAATCCAATTCAGTAATAATTGAATATAAGTCATTCACAAAGGCTTCCATAGTATATTGTCCGTCACCTACATAACTTTGCCCTAATCCTCTGCAATCGTAAGCAATAATATGATAGAAATCTTTTAAGTACTCAATTTGATTTTCCCACATTCGGTGGTCAAGAGGAAATCCGTGTAAGAATATAATTGTAGGATTTTTGCGATCACCAAATTCATAAACAGCTAAATTATTAATAATCATTCTCATATCTTACTCCAAAAAATAAAACTTTTTATATATTTACATTGTTAATTAATAAATACAATTTAATAAAATAACTGACAAATAATCAATATATCGATGGAATTTTCACAAACTTTATACGAAGCAAGAGCTAAACATATGTGTGGCTTACCTCTAAAAAAAGAGGCTCAACATTTTATTGATGAAATGTTGAAAATACTATTTCCTCAATTTTCTGATTCTGTGTATTACGATAGTTCTGAAATAAATAGTGAATTAAATCTGTTAAAAAAAGATTTAAAGCATTTATTAAATTCATTAGCTTTTGAAGAACAGCTAAATATTGAAGATGTAGCAGATAAATTTTTTGATAAGCTTCCTGAAGTTTATTCAAAACTTTTACTTGATGCCGAAGCTATATATAAAGGAGATCCGGCAGCATATAGTATAAACGAAGTAATTTTGGCTTATCCTGGATTTTTAGCAATTACGATATATCGACTTGCTCATGAGTTATATCAATTGAAAGTTCCGGTTTTACCTCGAATTTTAAGTGAGTATGCACATCAAAATACAGGAGTTGATATTCATCCCGGTGCTAAAATAGGAAAATCATTTTGTATTGATCACGGAACAGGTATTGTGATCGGTGAGACATCAATACTTGGGGATAATGTAAAAATTTATCAAGGAGTGACTTTAGGAGCATTGAGTGTAGCAAAAAAACTTGCAAATACTAAACGTCATCCTACAATAGAAAAAAACGTTGTTATCTATTCGCAAGCCGTAATTTTAGGTGGAAATACCGTTATTGGAGAGGGGAGCACTATCGGAGGTAATGTTTGGATAACAGAAAGTGTTCCTCCTTATTCAATTGTTTATAACAGAAGTAAAGTTGGTTTTAAAAACGACGGAATTAAAGCAGAACTTTTAGATTTTAATATTTAGAAAGGGGACAAAATGATTATAAATAATGTTTTAGAATTAATAGGTAAAACACCCGTAGTTAAAATTAATAAACTGTTTGGTGATAAACATAATGTTTATGTAAAACTAGAGAAACAGAATCCGGGCGGAAGCATTAAGGATAGAATAGCTTTAAATATGATAGAAGAGGCTGAAAAACGATGTGAAATTAGTAAAGATACTGTAATTATTGAACCCACAAGCGGAAATACTGGAGTCGGATTAGCTATGGTCTGTGCCGTAAAAGGATACAAATTGATCTTAGTAATGCCTGAGTCTATGTCAATTGAAAGAAGGAAATTAATGTCTGCTTACGGCGCAACATTTGCATTAACCCCACGTGAAAAAGGAATGAAAGGGGCTATTGCTAAAGCAACAGAACTACTTGAAGAGTATCCGAACAGCTGGATGCCTCAACAGTTTGAAAATATTGATAACGTTGGAGCACATATAAAAAGAACTGCACAAGAAATTATTGAAGATTTTCCAAACGGAATAGATTACTTAATAACCGGAGTAGGAACAGGAGGACACTTAACCGGGTGTGCAAAAGTTTTGAAGGAAAAATTCCCTAATTTACAAGTTTTTGCGGTTGAACCGGAACAATCTGCTGTTATTAGCGGAGGATCTCCGAATCCGCATCCTTTGCAAGGTATCGGTGCAGGTTTTATTCCCCAAAATTTAGACACAAGTCTGCTTGACGGGGTTATACCTATAAGCAAACTTGATGCATTTGAATTTGTAAATAATTGTGCAAATAAAGAGGGAATTCTGATAGGAATTTCTTCAGGGGCAAGTTTAGCTGCCGTAAATAAAAAACTTTCGGAAATTCCGGAAGGTAAAACAGTCTTGACATTTAATTATGACACCGGTGAACGCTATTTAAGTGTTGAAGGATTATTTTAAATTTTTCTTGATTTCTTTCGGATTATAGCTTATTTTAAAGACGCTATAATTCGAGAGAAATATTTCATGGATTCTCCTAGTCTTACCCATTTTTATATTGATAATGAAAGCAAATATTTTTTACCGATAATAACTTATTACCCAAACGGACAAATAAAAAGTGAAAAATTTTTTACTGACGGTGAAAAACTAGTAAAAGAAAAAGTTTATACGGAAGACGGAAAACTAGTTGAAATAGTTAATTATCTATCAAACGGAAAAAACAATATATTATATTTTGATAGAGACGAAGTTGAAAAAAGGAGCGGAATGGCTTTAACTTACCATAGTAACGGGAAAGTACAAAGTCAAAAGTATTATGTGGAAGGTAAAATTCACTGGCAAGAAAAAATATTCGATGAAAACAGTAATTTGATCGAATTTATAAGTTATGAAAGAGGCGGTAAAAAAGGTCCTTATATCCTTTATGATGAAAACGGAAATAAAA
>JAEXOD010000127.1 GCA_023447335.1 Bacteroidota bacterium | reverse complement strand
TAGTTGTAATAATATCTAAAGCCATGGATTTTGGGTTTACTCCCATTGTATTTAGAGAGTTATCGGTAAATAAAAATGATTATACTTTACTGAATACGGCACTTGCATTAAGATTTATAGCTTTTATTTTTGTGGGATTATTGTTTAATTCTATTGTGTTTTTTCTAGATTTTTCGAGTACAGAAATAGTATTATCAAATATTTTATTACTTAATTCCGTAATTTCATCTAAATTTATTTGTGTAAGAGAATTAATGGATGTTCCTTTTAAGGTAAACTTTAAAATGCAATATCCGATGATTTTTACTAATCTTGATAACCTAATTTTGATGGTGTCGGTATTTTTTATTCCGCTATTTCAAGATAGACTTACTTATTTTATTGTAATGTATGCAGTTAGTAACATTCCAGGAATGATACTAATGCTGGTTTTTCTCAGGAAAAAATTTAATTTTACAATTATACCGACTTTTAAGCGTTATAAATGGTTAATTTTAGAATCACTTCCCATATTTGGATTTATAATGCTTGATACATTATATCAGCAAATGGATGTTGTGATGTTAAAATATTTTGCCGGTTATTACGATGCCGGTGTTTATGCGGCAGCCTCGAGATTGGTAATGCCATTATTAATTTTCCCAACTGCAATTATTCACACAATATTCCCGATTATCTCAAGAATTGAAATTGAAAGCGAAGATAGGAATAATTTATTAATAAATTTTGTGTTTAAGCTATTGTTTTTGTTCGCCGCAGTATTGGCTTACATATTCTTATTTAAATATGATAGCTATATAACAATTATCTATGGTAAGAAGTATTTAGATTCGGGTTTACCTACAGGTTTATTATTGTTATCACAAATATTTTTCTTTTATAATTTTTTTATAGTAAATTTATTAATCGCTTATAGAAAACAAAAATTTGATTTTATTTATTCTGCATTAATATTGATAGTTCATTTTATAGTTAGTATTATTTTAATTAAAAATTTTACTTATAACGGAGTTGCTATAGGTAAGATATCTGCCGGATTTTTCGGATTTATTTTCACAACCTATATACTTTATAAACACAACAATAAAATTTATTTATTCAATAAAAGTTTTTTTGTTTGGAATATTTCTTCATTAGTTGTTTTATATTGCATATCCGGTATTCATTGGGTAATTTATTCTATCTTGGCAATTATTTTAATTGCACTTGTTACAATATTAAGTCGTATTTTTGAAAAAGAGGAGTTACTTTTCTTTTTGGGAAAAATTAATAAAGGCCATTTAGCCGAAAAAATAATTAATTCAAGAATATTTAAAATATATAAATGATTTCCATAATACTTATAAATTACAATAGATTTGATTTAACATTAAATTGCATTTCGTCAATTTATGAATATTCAAAGGTAGGAACGTTTGAAATAATTGTAGTTGATAATAATTCTTCATTAGGAAACAGCACTGAAATTGAAGAACGATTCCCTGATGTTAAATGGATTAAAAATGATAAAAACATGGGGTTTGCATACGCCAATAATCAAGGTATAAAAATAGCAAACGGGGAATTTATACTACTTTTAAATAACGATACATTATTTATTGAAGACACACTATCATCAGTAGTAAAATACTATAAAAGTTTGAGTAAACCTGCTTTAATTGGGTGCAAACTGTTAAACTCGGATAAATCATTTCAAATTTCAATAGCAGATTTTGATGATTTAATTAATTTATTTGGTGAAAACTTCTTCTTGTATAAGTTTTTTCCGCAAAATAAGAAGTTGAATCGTTTCGTGGAAAATTTTAGAAATTTGGATGAACCCAAAAATGTTGATATTATAAAAGGTGCTTTCATATTTGGAGAGAAGAAATATTTTGATTTATTAGAAGGATTTGATAGTCGTTTTTATTTTTATAGTGAAGAAAGTGATTTATGTAGAAGATTTAAATCTAAATATGGAGAAGTTGTTTATTTCCCAAATACAAAAATAATTCATTTAGGGGGTGCCACAACTGATGCCATTCCATGGTTTTCGCTTAAGAATTTGAGTATCGGAAAAATTCAATATTTTCAGAAACATTTTAATAACTTTTATTTTTTTATAGCGTTAGTTATCCATTTTTTAGGAATTTTGATAAGAATACCGATCTTTTTTTTAAATGGAACCGTAAAATTTAATAAGCATGAAATTATACGGGCTTGGTTATATTTTAGGTTATTATTTGTCTATCCTAAAAACAAGTTTAAATAAACGATTGTTGAAAAGAACTAGAAATTTTATTATCTTTTAGCAATTAATTGTGTGCGAATATGCAACCAAAAACAAAAGAAGAGATTGAAAAAATCTTTTTGACCGAATCTTCTTTCGATAAGCTTTTTGATGCATTTAAACTAAGTATCGACTTAGGGATAGATGATACACATCTTTTTCAAGTATTATTGGCTAATCCTCATTTAACCAAAGATCAAATCACATTTTTTGCAGAAAGTGCATGTAAATATTTTCCTTCAAATAGTTATTCAATTTACTTATGGACCGGGAATATTTTAGAGCAAAAATGCAAACCTTGTGAAAAAAATGAAACGGCATTAGAGTATTATAAAAAAGCTGTTTCTAATAAACCGACAGAATGCGAACCATTTATAAATATGCTTAATTTATATGATTATGAATATAATAGAGAAACAAATAAAAAAATTATTGAAACTATTAACAAAAACTTAAAGGTGATTGAAGACAAAACGAAGATGTTAAGTCTTTTGGGTGAACACTTCAAAAAACTTGGAGACAGACAGAAACAAGATGCTTGTGCAAAACTCGCCCTAAAATATAGCAAAAAGGGCTAAAAGAAAATAATAATAATTGAACTGTTTATTTCCTTGAAACGTTAGTAAATAAGACAACAATGTATAAAATATTAATAGCAAAAAATCACAATAGAAAAATTTTGGTACTAATCTTAATACTGATTTAACGTGAAATAATGCATATTTATTATTAAATTTGTAAATTTATTAATTAATTTAGAGGTATAAATGGAATTACGCAAAGCCTTCGGTTTAACTGAATATGGTGAAAATGAGGTGCCGAAAATAAAAAGACTGAAACAATATATCAGCCTGAAATTGGCAGCTTTAGGACAACCGATATATGTTGGCGATAGCGATGATAAGTTTTTAGATTATGCAACCGATTTGATTAAGAATTTTAAGGAAAAGAATAGATTATTATCCAATTATTTATGTCCCGCAGATCAACGTATACAAGATTTTATTGATTCATATTTACGCGAATA
>JAEXOD010000100.1 GCA_023447335.1 Bacteroidota bacterium | reverse complement strand
GAATTAATTAATTTTAATTATTGTTATCAAAAATATGTATAATAAAATAAATAGAAAAATGGAAAATTTAAACTCTGCAAAATATGACGATGTATTGTTTGAGCATTTTGGATACAATTTTAATTTTGTATCCGAATTATTGGAAAAGTATTTGTCGGATAATAAATCCGTATCAGATTATTGGAAAAATTATTTTGATAAACTTACACTAAAAGAAACTCCTCCGAACGAGATTTTAAATATTAACGTTTCTACTCCAAAGCTGCAGAATAATTACGCAATTAGCAATAATGATACAATTATTAAAATTAGCGGAGCTGCTGCAAAACTTATTGATAATATGAATAGTAGCCTATCTATTCCTACTGCAGTAAGTTTACGTACTATTCCTGTTAAACTTCTTGAAGAAAATCGTCTAATAATAAACAATCATTTGAAATTCATCAATATTCCTAAACTATCATTCACTCACTTTATTGCATTTGCGATTGTAAAAGCGTTAAAAAAATTTCCCCAATTGAATAATTCTTTTAGTTATGAAGACGGAAAACCTATATTAGTAAAAAAACAAGATATCAACATTGGTATAGCTATAGATTTGACAAGAAAAGACGGGTCACGTTCATTAATTGTTCCAAACATAAAAAATGCAAAAAATTTAAACTTCAAACAGTTTATTAAAGAATACAATAATCTTGTTGAAAAAGCTAGAACAGGGAAAATTGAACCTAACGATTTTCAAAACACAACAATCTCTTTAACCAATCCCGGCGGTTTGGGAACGGTTTCCTCATCACCTCGTTTAATGACCGGGCAAGGGTGTATTTTAGCCTTAGGCTCAATAGATTACCCTTCCGAGTTTAAAGCCATGGATATGTCTCAAATCGCAGCATTTGGTATAGGTAAAGTTTTAACTATTACCAATACATATGATCATAGAATTATACAAGGAGCTGAAAGCGGCGAATTTTTAAGAGAAATAGACGATCTCTTAATGGGAAAAAATAGTTTTTACGAGGAATTATTTTCCGATTTAGAAATTCCTCGCAAACCTGTTAATTGGGGTATAGATTCGCTTAGCGAAGCTTACAAAAACATAAGAGACAAAGAACGAATCGAAAAACAAATCAAATTTTTCCAATTAATTAATATGTATAGGGTAAGAGGACACTTAATAGCTGATTTAAATCCTCTTAAATATACCCCAAATTACACTGCAGAGCTTGACCCCGAGTATTATGGTTTTACAATTTGGGATTATGATAGATATTTTTTAACCGATAATATTTTTGGCATGGAATCAGCTACTCTAAGACAAGTTCTTGACTTATTGCAAAAAACATATTGTGAAAAAATCGGTATTGAATACATGCATATTCAAAATCCAATTGAAAAAACATGGATTCAATCAAAAACTGAACCTATTAAAAGTACTCCGAACTTTAATAATGATCAAAAAACTAGAATTCTTGAAAAACTTTCTGAAGCTGAACTTTTTGAACACTTCCTACATACTAAATTTATAGGACATAAAAGGTTTTCACTTGAAGGTTCTGAAACGGTTATTCCTGCACTTGATTTTTTACTTAGTAACGCAGCCGAAAACAATGTTGAAGAAGTTATAATCGGTATGGCGCATCGAGGTAGATTAAATATTTTGGCAAACATAATAGGAAAACCATTAGAAAAAATTTTTAATGAATTTGAAGACAATTTGGACCCAAACAGCCCACAAGGAACCGGTGATGTAAAATATCATTTAGGTGCAAGCGGAATTTATAATACTGCCAATAATAAAAAAATTCAGGTTACTTTGGCAGCAAATCCAAGTCACTTAGAATTCGTTAACCCTGTGGTAGAAGGAATTACAAGAGCAAAACTGCAAAGAAGCGGGGATCTTACTTCCGGCAGATTTTTACCTCTTTTAATTCATGGTGATGCGGCATTCGCTGGTCAAGGAATTGTGGCTGAGACTTTAAATCTATCTCAACTAAAAGGTTATCGTACCGGCGGTACTATTCATATCATAATAAACAATCAAATCGGATTTACAACACCACCGGAAGATAGCAGATCTTCATTATATGCCACAGATGTAGCCAAGATGGTCCAAGCTCCTATTTTCCACGTTAACGGAGATGATCCTGAAGCCACTTTGTTTACAATACAACTCGCATTTGAGTATAGACAAAGATTTAGAAAAGATGTTGTCGTTGATATTATCGGATATAGAAGACACGGGCATAATGAAGGAGATGACCCCGTATTTACTCAACCTATTATGTATAAAACAATAAAAGCTAGACCTTCGGTTAAAAAACTTTATTCTGATAAATTAATTGAAACTAAGGTGTTATCTGAAGATATCACAAAACAATTGGATAAAATTTATACTGATAAGCTTGAAAAATCACTTAGTTTAACTAAACAATCCGCTAATAGATTTGCTATTGATAGACCTTTGGCTTACGACAACAGCGTTGTAAAATCTTTCACTTATCCATCTAAAACCTCAGTAAGTTTTGCCGAACTTACGGAAATTGTAAAAGTAATTACTGATTTACCCGAAAGTTTTACATTAAATCCCAAACTAAAAAAACATATTGATAAGATGAAAGAATTTTTAACCGGGAGAAGTTATATAGATTGGGCTTTTGCAGAATCTTTGGCATTTGGAACGCTATTGCAAGAAGGGTTTTCGATTAGATTAAGCGGACAAGATAGCGCGAGAGGCACGTTTTCACAAAGGCATTTAATTTTAACTGATTATAATACCGGCGAAGAAATTTTACTACACAAAAACTTAGCTAAAAAAGAAAATACTATTGAAACACTAGATAGTTTGTTATCTGAAAACGCCGTTCTTGGTTTTGAATACGGATATAGTGTAGCAGATCCGCTTGCATTAGTTCTATGGGAGGCTCAATTCGGAGATTTTGCAAATGGGGCTCAAGTTATTATTGATAATTTCATTACAAGTTCTAAAACAAAATGGGATTTACCTACAAACTTAGTGCTTCTTCTTCCACATGGGCAAGAAGGACAAGGACCTGAACATAGTAGTGCAAGAATTGAAAGATTTTTAATTTTATGTGCAAAAAACAATCTGACTGTTGCTAATCCGACTACGCCTGCTCAGTATTTTCATTTATTAAGAAAACAAATGTTAGGAAAAGAAGAGAAACCGTTAATTATATTCACACCAAAAAGTTTGTTAAGGTTGCCTGCAGCAAGAAGTATTACTAAAGATTTTACTGAAGGAGAATTTTTAAGTGTTATTGATGATAATAATATCTCCGATTTAGATTCAATAAATAAAATTATTTTAACTAGCGGTAAAGTTTATTATGATTTATTAAAACACAAAGAATCCGAAACAATAAAAGACAGTGCAGTAATAAGATTAGAGCAATATTATCCGTTCCCTGATTTAGAATTAAAAAACATTCTTGAAAAATATAAACATGTCAAGAATATCTTATGGGTTCAAGAAGAGCCCCAAAATATGGGAGCATGGAGTTTCTTATTCCCGAGAATTACAAAACTTCTTAATAATTCACAAATACTTACGTATGTTGGTAGAGAAGAAAGTTCGAGTCCGGCAAGCGGAAGTTCAAAACACTTTCTTTTTACACAAGAAGAATTAATTCGAAAAGCATTTTCACTATAATAAAAAAAGGCTCCTCTTGAGGAGCCTTTTTTTATCATTAAAATAAAATTACTAAATTCTCCAGCGTGTTCCAAATGCTATCGAAATTTTTGTAGCATCATTAGCTTGCATTAAATTACCGAAGTTATATGCAGCAAAGCTAAATTCAAATGAATTCATATCTAAACCGGTTCCGAATGACCATGCTGGATTTTTATCCTTTCCACCGAATGAAAATCCGGTTCTAATAGGAAATATTTTCCATGGTCTCCATTCAAATCCTAAAGACCAACGAGCTATTTTACTATTTCTTGCAACATCGTTGAAACCCTGGTTATAATCTAAAGCTATTAATAATGTGCCGGGGAACGATTTAATAAAAGGTGCTTTATCTAATTGATAATTTACCCCTATATGAAGAGCAGTAGGTAAGTCAGTCTCATAACTATCTACTCTTTTTCCTTTTCCGGTTAACAAATCTGCTAAGCTATCTCTCACAGCTTGATCCGTTAAATCATTAATTACCATTGCAACATCAGAAGAATATTCTGCAACATTAGTATCCCAGGTCATACTTCCGATTCCGGTTAAAGACAACCCAAATGATAAAACGTCATCCAACTGAGCGGCAAAACCTATATCTAAACCAAATCCGCTACCGGCAGGTTTAGGAAAGGCACCTACATTACTTTCAACATCAATGCTATCAAAGTCATACTTTACACCAAAATCGGGTGAAAAAGCAGCATAAATTAAATTATCACCTATGGCTTCCAAATTACCGTTTTCTTTGGTTTCAAAAGTAGTACGCATTCTATCGGATTTAACCATGGCAAAACCCGAAATAAAATTAAGTGTTATACCTGCAGATACTTTTTTGAAAATTGTTTGAGGTATTTCAGGAATTTGACGAGCATAACTTAATGAATATGTTCTTAGATATTGACCGTCAATACTGGCATCGCCAAAGTTATAATAGCTATTTAAAGGGTTCCCTTCTAAAGCTAAATCAGATAATTGAGCAGGTAAATGAGCATAAAATCCAAAATTATCACTCATTTTAAATGCAATTGTACCAATTTCAGGTTTTAAGTAAATTGCTAAACTCAAATAATCAATCGATAGATCAGAAAGAATTGTTCCTCCGTCAGCAAACAATTTTTTTAACCTAGTTTTATCTTCGTCAGTTAAATATCTTCCGACAGTTTTTCCGTTTTCTTCAACCCCACCAAAAAAGTAATTATATTCGCTTATCGAAATAAAATCTGTTCCTGTAAGCATTGTAATACTCGGAAGCGGTAAAACGGTATTAAATTCAACAACATCATTGTTATTATTAAAGGCTAAATTTGCCGGGTTATGACCTATTGAATAAATACCGCGAGAATTTGCCGTATAAGTATTTCCTAAACCGGCAGAAACGGGATCAAGGATACCATATGAACCCCCTTGTCCGAAAACAAACGAACTTATTAATAAAAATGTAACCGTAAGTAATTTATGTAAATTTTTCATTTTCGTCTCCCCTTTAGTTCTCTGTATCAACTCTGTAATTAACCGAACCATAGAGCTTATATTTTACAAAATCTTTTGCTCTAACTTTTACGTAATTGCCCCACGCATTTGGAGAGGATCCTGTTGAGCGAATACTTACTTCTGCAATTACATATTTGGCTTGGCTAAATAGATCAATTTCCTGCTTTGTTAAAGCAAGTTTAATTTTTGATACTGACGGTGTAGATGAAAAACCGTTAGAACCGGTATTTGAAGGAGGTACGTCAATACTTGAAGAGCCGCCCTCTGTATGTACACTGAATAAAGGTCTGTAATTTGCATCAACAAATTTCGCAGTACCTGTCATTCCTAAAGGAATATAATTTTCAATTTCCAACGTTAAACTGGCACTATTCCCCTTTTTAATCTGATCTCTATTATCATTTGTAATTTCAATTTCCAAAGTATCTTTATATGATGCGTTTTTGCTACGTAAAGATAACGGAGCATTAATATTTGTTATAATTTTAAAAGAATCAGCATCGGAAATTACTTGATTAGTTCCGGGGATAGGAGCAATTGTAAACTTACTTCCCATTTTTATTACTTTCGGAAGATGCAATAAAAATTCAGAAATGCTGGAATTAGACTTATCAAAAACCTTAACGTAATTTTCTTCGGTACTTAAAGAATCGCGTAAATAATTAACAGTACCGAAACGCATTGCTAAGGGATCAAACAAACTTCCGTTTGCTCGTTGGTCATAACCGATTAAGGCTAACGAATCAATTACTATTCTTAAATTATCCATCTCTCCAAAAATACTTTCGTTAACATTTACCGAAATATTTTCAAAATCAATAGCATCCTTAAAGTTTGTAATTTCATCACCAAAACCGGTGCTAAATTGTTGAGAAGTAAAAGGTAAACTAGTACGTTTAATCTGCCCTTCCATTCTTGATATTGTTATCGTCCCGGATTTAATTCGCGAAGCGAAACTAATATCAAATGCACCGGCAGCACTAGCAATTCCTACAAAATAAAATCCCGGAGCTGCTTGAAATGTATATGGTTCGGTTAAATCATTTAATCCTGAAACAACATTCAATTCCGAATAATTATAATCTTGTAAAGGAATTTCTACATCTTTTTTATTACCTGCTGTAACCGTTCCCGAAATTTTCAAGGCAGAATTATCAGATTTTTTCTTAAATCCGGGTAAAATTAAATCATAGTTAACAGCAAAGGTTGATGAGTTATCAAGAGTAATTAAAAACGAACCGGATTTGAATTCGGCTTTGAGCAAATGATATTCTTTATCAGGATTATATATTATCGAGCTTTTTACCTGTCCGCCTGAAGCTTGACCACTTAAATTCATGGTATCAGGAACAACTTTCAAGTCCATTTTAAGACTATCGGTTATCCTTGCTTTGGTTTCCAAGTTGCTTACATATATAAAATAAAGACTATCTTCAGCAGAATTAATGCCGATATTAGGGTTATCACGTGTATCAATTATTTCGTGCAAAGTCAGGTTTTTGTCCACTAAAGGAACATTTAACTCTGCATCCCATGTAGGCATAACCGGTTCTTTTGGAGAATCGAAACAGCCCGTTAATACCGTCATAAGTCCTATAAGAAGCGGAATTATTTTGGTACCGATTTTTTGCATATTCACCTCTATTTAGTTATATAAAAAGACCGTATAAAAATATACGGTCTTATATTAATGCTTTTTGAATTAAAATGCAATAAAATTATTTAATTAAACTCATCTTCTTAGTTAATGATTGGTTGTTTTGAGTTAGTTTATAAATATAAACTCCGCTTGGTAAATTTTCTGCATTAAATGTAACTTCATAAATACCCGGAGTTTTATATGTATCAACTAAATTGGTAATTTCTTCCCCGTTAACATTATAAACTCTTAATGAAACTATACCGCTTTGTGTAATTTCATAACGTATTTTAGTTGTAGGGTTAAACGGATTAGGATAGTTTTGTGATAAATTGAATCCTTGAGGAATTCCCGCAACGGTTTCTTCTTCAACACTAACTATTGAACCACGACCACCGCCAAATTTTGAGAAGTGAGATAGATATAAATTTACATGTGTCGGGGTTAATTCAAAATGTAAACCGGCTGAAGTATATAACCCTGCTACATAATAACCAAATGCAATATTGGTATAACTTAAATTTAATGTTGCAAATAATACATCTAATGCATTACTTCTCGGCATTTTGATGTAAGCATATTTACCAGGATTGAAATGAAAGAATTCATTTATCGGTGTAATAACGCCACCATCGGTAATTACAGTAATTCCTAAAAACATAAATAAGTCCGGATTATTATATTGACCGTTTATTGCAGGATTAAGATCCATTAAGTTAATACCGATTGTTATGTTTTCATTTAATGCACCGGCATCAATTCCAAATTCGCTACCAACCAACGCATCATACAAACTTTGCCAGTTTGCTAAATCTCCTGGTAAAGTAGCTGCTCCGATTGTAAAACTGCTACCTGTCATGAACGAACCAGATTCACTTTGGATAGAATAAACATTACCGTTAATTGGGTTAGTAACATTAATTTGATATGTTACCGAGTACTCAGCAGCAAAAATAGCCGCCGTAAAAAAGAATGTCAAGACGAGGGTAAATAGTGTTTTCATTGTATTGCTCCTATTAGTTGTTAATGTTACTTACAAAAGTAAATAAAATAAAAAATTTGTCAATAGACCTAAATGTAAGTTGTATCGTACGTCACAAAAAATTATGATATAGCTCACTTTCAGAATAAATTAAACAAATTTTTGGTCAATATCAAATAGATTTCGTAAATTCTCTTTTATTCCCGTAACAAAATACATATCCATCTTCCCTTTTCCTTTGGCATCAACCTTACCTCTATATTCGCATATAAAATAGTCTTTTATAAGCATATAAGTAAATGCAGAAATATTTACCTTACCCGGTTCACCGCTGCTTTCCATTCTACTGGCAATATTAACCGTATCACCCCATATATCATAAGTGAATTTTTTCGTTCCTACAACACCTGCAATAACTTGCCCGCAATGAATACCGGCACGCATCTCCCATTTTAATGCTTCTCTTTTATTTCTTTCCAATATGAACTCTTGCATTTTTAATGCTGCTAAAACAACTCTTAAAGCATGATCTTCACTTTCATTTGGCAACCCGCCGGCAGCCATATAACTATCGCCGATGGTCTTTAATTTTTCTAAACCGTAAAAATCAGATATTTTATCAAACCCTAAAAATATATCATTAAGTTCATTAACTAATTTATCTGCGGGCAATATTGATGCAGTGAACGTAAAAGATTTGAAATCCGTAAAAAGTATTGTAGCATTTTTAAATTCACGAGGCATTACGGCTCCATGAGTTTTAAGCTCCTCAACCAACGTAAAAGGAAGGATATTTAAAAGCAATTCATCAGATTTATCTTTTTCGAGTTCTAAATCCTTTGTTCTTTCTTTAACCATATTTGCCAACTCAATATTCCTTTTTTTAACTTGTTCGGTTTTCATCAAATAAAAGCCGTACATAGAAGAAATGCCTATTATAATAAAAAAGGTGATTGCCCACCAAGTTAACCATATAGGCGGATTTATTTCAAACGAATATGATGCAGGCTTTACACTCCAAACACCGTCAGCATTTCTACAAATAACTTCAAAAGTATATTTACCCGGAGGTAAATACGGATATTGAGCATAAGGTTCGTTACTTTCTATCCAATCCGATTCCAAACCCGTCAATCTATGTTTATATACATATTTTTCTCTCGGTGTAAAACCGACAGCTATAAAATCAAATCGGATATTGTTTTGAGTATATGATAGATCCAGTTCACTTGTCGGCTCAAGATTTGTTGTTTTTTCCTCGTCAATTATTCTTATATTATTAAGATAAATAGGTGAAGGAGTAAAAAACGGCTGGTCATTAAGATTAAAATATGTTACGCCTTTTTGAGTACCAATATATAAATTATTATCTCTATCTTTATAAATTGCTCCAAAATTCATTTCACTGCTGGCAATTCCGTCCTTTATTGTATAATGTTTAAAGGCATCTCTTTTTAATTTATCAAAATTTTTATAATCAAATTTTACCAAACCTTGATTAGTTCCAACATAAATAAAATTTCCGTATTCAATTGCAAAATAACAGTTATTGCTTGGTAAACCGTCATTTGTAGTTATTACTGTATATTTATTTCCGTCAAATTTAATAAGACCGTCTTCACTTGCAAACCAGAAATTGTTTGTTCTATCTTGAGTAATATAATTAACTATGTTACTTGGAAATTCCGTTTCGGTATTATACTGAACAAATCTTCTTCCGTCATACTTAAGAACACCTATTGCATCTGTGGCAAACCAAATATTACCTGTAACATCTTCATAAATAGAATTTATCCAAACATCCCCAAACGTTGTTTTAAATTCTTCGTTACTAAAAATTTTATTATAATTTGGGTCATAGAAAGCCGGTCCGCCGGCACAACCAAACCAAATATTTTGACGAGAATCTTCAAAAAGAGAAATTATCGTTGAACTGGTTAATCCGTCTTTAACGGTAAAATGTTCTTTTTTTGAATCTGTAAATTTTACAATTCCGTTAAAGGTTGCAGCCCAAACATTCCCTTTTTTATCCCCTTTTATACTTGGAACATCGTTACTCGGTAATCCGTTGGATGTATTAAGAACTTTTATGCCGCTTGCCGAAACTTGAGTTATTCCGTATCCGTTATGTCCAAACCATAAAGTATTATTATTATCTTTAAAAATAGCGAAAACATTTTCTTGCGGCAATCCGCTTTGTTTGTTATATATTTTAAATTTCTCAATTGGGAGTTTGCAAATTCCGCCGTCTCTTGTTCCAAACCATAAATCTCCGCGAGTATCCTGAATTACACACAAAATTATATCACTCGAAAGTCCGTTCTTCTTTGTAAAATGTTCAACTTTATCCTTATCGAATGAAAATATTCCTTCAGTACTAGTTCCAAACCAAATTATACCCGAATGATCTTCAATAATTGAATTAACTTTTAATTTTGTAAGATTGAATTTTTTATTGATATTAAAAAATCTACTCCCGTCATATC
The DNA here is from genome assembly GCA_023447335.1 of Bacteroidota bacterium. Classification (GTDB taxonomy): domain Bacteria; phylum Bacteroidota; class Ignavibacteria; order Ignavibacteriales; family Melioribacteraceae; genus JAEXOD01. The sequence goes on along the minus strand of JAEXOD010000100.1, from coordinate 14,202 downwards.
CGCTTACACCATTATTTGTCCCGAACCAAACATTCCCCGTTTTATCTTGATATATTGTCAAAATTGAATCGCCTGAAATGCCGTTATTTTTATCGAATGATTGAAATTTTCCGTCCGAAATTCTTACAACACCTACCCCCATTGTTCCTATCCATATATTCCCTTGTTTATCGGCTAAACAACTTCTAAGTGAATCAGTAGGTAATCCGTTTTCTTTCGAAAAATAAGTAAAACTTTTTCTATCATATTTAATTAAGCCGTTTGCTCCGGTTACAAACCACAAATTTCCCTTTTTATCTTCGGTAATATCATAAATTCTGCTAATGGTATTTTCTTTTTCGCTAAAATACTTTACAAACTTTTTTCCGTTGTATGAAGTTATCCCGTTATTTGTAGCAAACCACAATAATCCTTTACTATCTTCAAATATTTTGCGAATATGATTATCTGATAATCCGTTTTCTTTTGTAAAATTTTTAAAATTAACACCGTCGTAACGACTTACTCCGCCTTCACACCCTACCCAAATATACCCTTTATTATCTTGTAAAATAGTTTCAATTGAATTTTGCGGAAGCCCGTCATCTACCGTAAGGTGGCGGAAAGATAGTATTTGTGCATTATTTTTAGTAAAAACAAAAATTAGACACAACAAAAATATTTTAATTATTTTATGCAAAATAATCACTCATTCACTTTAGAAAGTAAATTTAATAAAAATAATTAAAATACAATAATAAAAATTAATTAATTTTAAATAACTATAGGTATTTACCCTATTTTTCGCCCTATTATGTAGATAAAACCTCAATACATCATCAAAATAGATTAAGTATTGAGGTTATAAAACTCTAGTTAACTCTAACGTCATTATTATTACCCATAAATCCGGAAAACGGATTTTGCGGAACATCAATTTTAATTTCACCAAATCTAGATTCAAACTTTTCAATATTATCTTTTAAAGCTAACATAAAAGTTTTTGCATGTTGGGGAGTAGTAATAATTCTTGCATGAACTTTAGCCTTTGGTACTCCCGGAACAATTCGTGTAAAATCAATTATAAACTCAGCACCTGAATGTGTAATAATAGCTAAATTGGAATAAATACCTTCCGCTTCCTTTTCACCTAATTCAATATTAATTTGTTGAGGTTTCATCTCGTTTTCGTTTTTCATATTATCTCCCGATAAAAAAAAACCCACAATTTAAATTTAAATTGTGGGTATAAAAAATAATTATATAAAATTATCTTAATAAATCAGCCTTTTCAAAAGCTTTTTTACTATCTTCTTCTTGACCTAAATTAGCATAAACTTTACCTAACAATTCCCACAATTCTGCATCATCAGGTGATAATTGAGCTGTTTTTTCTAAATGAGGTACAGCCATTTTGAATTTTTCAATATATGTTTCGTCTGTTTTACCTTCAGCTTCAGCTTTTTCACGAATTACAACACCCCAGTTTACATAAGCACGACCTAAGTAATAAATTGCTTCTTTAAATTCAGGATCGGCATCAACTGCTGTTTTTAATTCGCTAACAGATTTTTCAAATTCTCCTGCACGAAGTAATAAAATTCCGTGAGTAAATCTGTAATATTTATTTGTAGGATCTTTTGCCACAAGTGCAGAAACGCTACCAATAGCTTCATTTTCTCTGTTAGCTTTAATATATGCATCGGCTAATAAAGTAAAGATATCTCCTTCATCCGGGAATTTTGCTTTACCTTCTTCTAATACTTCGATAGTTTTATTATAATATTTTAATGCTTCAACACTATCTTTAGCATCTTTGCTATTATCGTATGCTATCATATTTTCACCTGCTTCTCTCATGTATAAGTTACCTAAACGTACATAAGTTGATCCGACAGGTCTAATTTTTCTTAAATCTTCCAAAACTCTAGTAGCTTCATCATATTCACCGGCATTCATTAATGATGCTGATAATACATCGTAAGTAGCTGCACTATCAGGTTCACACATAATAGCCATACGTAATACGTCTGCAGCTTTCATAAAATAAATTTTTGCAGTATCTGGGCTAGTTATTTTAATAGCTCTATTGTAATAATTATTTACTGCTTCGTTAAATTTGTTACCCCAAGTTACAAGTTTATTTACTTTAATCTCTTTTTCGTGTGTGTTACCTAAAGACATAGCTTTGTTATAATATTCAACCATTTTAGCTACATCACCTTTGCTACGGTTAACTTCACCTAATAAAAAGTAAGCATATTCATTATTCGGATCTTGTTGTAAGTGTTCTTGCAATTTCTTTTCTGCTTCAACATAATCTTGTCTATTTATTGCTACTAAAGCAGATTCAATTTTGGGCGGATTGCATTTTGCCGCTACCAATAACATAAAGGTTAACGCACCTAAAAAGCTGATAATAAAACGATTCATCGGTTCTCCAATTTTAAAATAAACTAAATTTTATAGTCATGTAAAATAATTATTTATTTTCATTTAAGCAAGAATTAAGTTGATAATTTGGGCAAAAATAAGGACTTATAACTATTAATTAATATTTTCCGGTTTCTTCTGTATTTTTATCCTTCATGTAAAATTTCCTTGCCTCTTCAATCTTACTCTTAAATCTATCACTTATTTCAAGTGATTTTGCAAACATTTTATTCATGTCTTCAATTTTTTTCTGTTCTGCTTTAATATAACCTAACAAATAATACCCTTCATCTGCATATGGATTAGTTTCAATCTCTTTAAGTAAGTATTGTTCGGCTTTTTCGATATTATTCGAATCCAAATACTTTTTTGCCGCAGTAACGTTATCCGAAGAACAATTAAATCCTAAAAAAATTATAGTAAATACGGCTAAGCAAATTTGTTTTTTAATCATACACTTAATCTTTATTTTGTTATCCAAACTTATTAAAGTTTTTTGTAATAGCAAAAAATTAAATAAATATTGATTCAAAAATAATTCTAAATTAACACAACAATATTCATTTAAACGGATAATTATTCATAAATTTAACATCATATTTTTAAACAAAGGTAACTTATTATATTATAACAAGTTACAGCAGTGTTAAAAGCTAAATAATTTCTTAATAAAATTAATTTTAAGTTTCAAAAAGTATTGATTTTATAGAATTAAAAGAATATCTTTAAACTTAAAAGAGGAAAAAACTATGAATACTAGAGACATAATTAAAAACGTACCGAAAGTTCAATTACATGACCACTTAGACGGTGGATTAAGACCTCAAACCATTATTGATTTAGCAAAGGATCAGAAATACAAAAAACTTCCGACAACCGATTCAGGGGAACTTGCTGAGTGGTTTTTTAGGGGTGCCAATAAAGGAAATCTTATTGAATATCTACAAGGATTTGAACATACTTGTGCAGTAATGTCTTCGAAAGAAGCTCTAGAACGTGTTGCGTTTGAAATGATAGAGGACATGTATAACGACGGTGTTTGTTATGTTGAAACAAGATTTGCCCCTGTATTTCACACAAAAAAGGATTTATATTTTGATGATGTAATTACAGCCGTATTAAACGGTTTGGAGAGAGGCAAAAAGAAATTCGGAGTAGGTTACGGATTGATTTTGTGCGGAATGCGAAACATGCAAAACACTTTAGAAATTGCTGAACTTGCCGTTAATTACCGAAATCAAGGTGTTGTCGGCTTCGATCTTGCCGGTGAAGAAGGAGGTTATCCTCCAAAAAAACATATTGATGCTTTTTCATTTATTAAGAGAGAAAATTTTAACATCACTATTCATGCCGGTGAAGCTTTTGGTAAAGAGTCAATTTGGCAAGCTATTCAAATTTGCGGTGCTCACAGAATTGGTCATGCGACCCGTTTAATTGAAGATTTTATTATGGATAAAGATAAAAATGTAGTTGCATTAGGACCTCTGGCACAATATATTTTAGATAAACGAGTACCGTTGGAAATTTGTTTATTAAGCAACGTTCATACCGGTGCAATTGATCAGCTCGAGAATCATCCTTTTATTCATTTCTTTAAACAAGGCTTTCGTGTATTTCTGAATACAGACGATCGACTAATGAGTAATACAACTTTAACTGACGAATATATGATTGCCAGTAAATACTTTGACATTAATTTTGATGATATGGAAAAATTAAATATTAATGCTATGAAGTCTTCATTTTTACCACACAAAGAAAGATTAGAGTATATATACAAAATCATTAAACCCGGATTCCAGAAAATTAGAGAAAAATTATTATCACTTAAGGTATAAAAATATGGCTAAACCACTTTTTAAAAATTATTTTTATGAATTTGACAAGAATGAAGCAAAAGTATTAATTACAATTTGTAATCAGACTATTAAACAGATGCAGTCTGACCCTAAATATGTAGGCGAGTTAAAATTTTATCAATCAATGTCTGAAAAAATAAGTTCTAATTCGACAAATGTTAAATTGACAAAAGCCGAATTAGATAGAATAACGAACGCACTGAAAGCTAATATTGAGCATTTGGAAAAACAAATTAAAAACAGTTGGTTTTTTAAAAGATGGATTTTAAAACCGCTTGTTCTTAATTATAAACTTCTTTTATCAAAACATTTTGAAAATTAATTATGGATAAGAAAAACATAAAAGCCCCACATGGTACTGAATTAATCTGTAAAGGTTGGATTCAAGAAGCAGCTATGCGAATGCTTATGAATAATCTTGACCCCGAAGTTGCCGAAAGACCCGAAGATTTAATTGTTTACGGCGGATATGGTAAAGCTGCACGAAATTGGGAAAGTTATGAAGCAATTATAAATTCATTAAAGCAGTTGGAAGAAGACGAAACTTTATTAGTTCAATCCGGCAAACCTGTTGGTATATTTAAAACACATAAAGATGCACCTAAAGTTATTCTATCCAATTCTATGTTAGTCCCTGATTGGGGTACTTGGGATGAATTTAGAAGATTAGATGCGCTTGGTTTAACTATGTACGGTCAAATGACTGCAGGCAGTTGGATATATATTGGTACTCAAGGAATTTTACAAGGCACTTACGAAACTTTTGCGGAATGTGCACGTAAACATTTTAACGGAACTTTATCAGGTAAGTTTTTATTAACTGCCGGTTTAGGCGGAATGGGCGGTGCACAACCTTTAGCCGCAACTATGAACGGTGCCGCTTTTTTAGGAATAGATGTAGATAAAACAAGAATTCAAAAAAGACTTGATACCCGTTATATTGATTTAATGACTGATAATTTGGACGAAGCTATAAAAATCGTTCTTGATGCAAAAGAAAACAATAAAGCAATTTCTGTTGGTTTAATCGGTAATGCCGGCGAGGTTTTACCAGAAATGTTAAAACGCGGAATTATTCCTGATATATTAACTGATCAAACAAGTGCGCATGATACATTGAACGGATACTTCCCCATGGGTTACTCTTTTAATGAAGCCTTAAGTTTAAGGAAATCTAATCCTGATGCTTATATCAAGAAGTCAAAAGAGACCATTGTTGCTCACTTAAAAGCAATGTTGGAGATGCAAAAACGAGGAGCAATAACTTTCGATTACGGTAATAATATTAGAGGAGAGGCTAAAGAAAACGGGGTTACTAACGCTTTTGATATACCCGGATTTGTTCCTGAATATATACGCCCATTATTTTGTGACGGTAAAGGTCCTTTTCGCTGGGCAGCATTATCAGGTGATCCAAATGATATTTATGTTACTGACAAAGCCGTATTAGAAACATTCCCTGAAGACGAAGCTTTGGCACGTTGGATAAAAATGGCTCAGGAAAAAGTTAGTTTCCAAGGATTACCGGCTAGGATTTGTTGGCTTGGTTACGGTGATAGAGCAAAGATGGGAAAAATCTTTAACCGATTAGTTGCAGAAGGAAAAGTTAAAGCACCTATCGTAATTGGTAGAGACCATTTAGATTGCGGTTCTGTTGCTTCTCCGTATAGAGAAACAGAAGGGATGATTGACGGAAGTGATGCAATTGCCGATTGGCCGATATTAAATGCACTATTAAATGCAATAGGCGGAGCTAGCTGGGTAAGTGTTCATCACGGCGGTGGTGTTGGTATTGGCAAATCAATACATGCCGGTATGGTAGTTGTTGCAGACGGAACAAACGAAGCCGAAAAAAGACTAGAACGAGTTTTAACTTATGACCCCGGTATGGGGATAATAAGACATGCTGACGCAGGTTACCAAAGAGCAATAGATAATGCAAACAAATTTAATGTAAAAATACCTATGAAAAACTTAAAATAATTATTTACGAGGATGAAATGAAAGTTTTAATAGCAGACAAATTTCCGGAGTTTTATATTCAAAAATTACGAGATAATGATATTGAAGTAATTTATGAACCAAAAATCGGTGAAAACGATATTCACAAATATACTACCGAAGTTGATACAGTTGTTGTTCGTTCAACAAAAGTTAATACGGATGCAATAATGAATTCAACTAAATTAAATTTAGTTGTTCGCGCAGGTGCCGGTTACAATAATATTGATGTTAAAGCAGCAAATAAAAAGGGTGTTTATGTTGCTAATTGCCCTGGTAAGAACTCAATAGCTGTTGCAGAACTTGCGATGGGTTTAATAGTTGCATTGGACAGAAAGATCCCCGATAATGTTATTGATTTTAATAACGGGGTTTGGAATAAAGACAAATATTCTAAAGCCGAAGGGTTAGCCGGTAAAACTTTAGCAATTATTGGTTACGGCAATATCGGGAAAGAACTTGCAAAACGTGCGTTATCTTTCGGCATTAAAGTATACGCAAAAGATGTTGTTCCTATTTCCGATGAAAATGTAATTGTTTTTGAAAATTTAGAAGAAATATTACCAAAAGCCGACATTATTTCTTTACACTTACCGGCTAATGCACAAACTAAAGGGATGTTTAATGATAAACTATTTTCATTATTAAAACCGGGTACAATTTTAGTCAATACATCTCGTGCCGAAATTATTGATGAAGATGCCTTAGTTAAAGCAGTTACTGAGAAGAATATAAAAGTCGGGGTTGATGTATTTGTCGGCGAACCGGAAGGAAAGGGCGGAGCAGTTAGTTCTAAACTTCAAGGACTTCCGAATGTTTATGTTACGCATCATATCGGTGCTTCAACCGAACAAGCACAAAATGCAGTTGCAGAAGAAACAGTTAGAATATTATTGACTTTTAAAAATACCGGTACAGTTTTACATTGGGTTAATTCAGCAAAACCGGCAGAAAGCCCATACCAATTGACGGTAAAACATTATGATAAACCGGGTGTATTAGCTTCTGTTTTAGATGTACTTAAGCAAGGTGACATAAATATTGAAGAAATGCAAAATATTATTTTTGATGATAGATTGGTTGCATGTTGCTCGCTTGTGTTAAAAACACCTGCAACAGACGATATGTTAAAAATTATTGAGCATAATCCAAATGTTTTATCTGTTTTACACGTAAAACTTTAAATTTGATAAAAAAAAGCCCGATAAATTCGGGCTTTTTTTATACAAAATTTATTTCAACCATGTCTTCAACTAACCCTTTATAAAATGGTAGTTTCAACATTTCTTCTAATCCAAAACGTTCACTTTCGGAAATTTCAAAAAATAATGAGAAAAAATTGTCTCTTATATATTCTTTTACATTTTCAGCAATATTAAAATCAGATAGAATTGCGTTCAAAATTAGATCAACATCAACATTAAGATGTTCTATATCATCAGTAAGTTCTTTTAACTTAATATCATCTTTTGACGCTAATACATAATTAACATAGGGGAAATTAATAAGCTCAGTCACTTCTTCCGCAAAGCTCATTCCTTTGTTAAAATATTCCTCGTTAAAATTACTATCACCTACGATAATATAATTTCCTTTTCCTATATTTGGTTTATTTGTTTCTAAAGAAACAGTAATAGGAGTAGAATATTTTTCGGAATAAAGAACTTTAGGAAGAAATATTTCATTCGATGTCACATCTCCATATAAACCTATTTTTTTAATTTCTTTGCTTTCCGTTTGATAGTAGATATTTGAGCAACTTAACTGACCGTCACAAGAAATTCCGTATCTTTCAGACACAAAGAAATTCGGATGAGCTAGTAAATCGAAAGAAGGGATTAATGCTATATCCGCATTTTCATTTACAAGTTCTTTACTAAGCAATGAAGCTTGTTTATACTTAATATTTGCATGATATTTTTGCGGAATAATTTTCGCAAATATCTTAGCATATAATATGTTTGGTAAAAATATATTCATCATAAAATAAAAACAAAAAGCCGCAAAAGCGGCTATTTAATAAAATTTTAGCTTAAAGATTATTTAAGATTTTTATCTTTAATACGAGCAGCTTTACCTGATAATCCGCGTAAATAATAAAGTTTTGCTCTACGAACTTTACCTTCTCTCATTAATTCAATTTTAGCAATTTTAGGAGTATTGAAAGGGAATATTCTTTCAACCCCAACACCGCTGGATATTTTTCTAACAGTAAACGATTTAGAAGCACCTGCACCGCGAATTGCAATAACATCGCCTTCAAAAGGCTGAATTCTTTCTTTATCACCTTCAATTACTCTAACGTGTACTCTAATTCTATCCCCGGGTTTAAAGCTCGGGTAATCAGCTCTTTGCTGATCTGCTACGACTTCTTTAACTAAGTCCATAATTTACTCCAATCTATTTTTGTTTTTCCACTTTTCAGTCAAAATAAGCGATTGCTCATTTTTCCACTTTTTTATTTCTTTTTCGTTACCGGAAAGCAAAACATCCGGAACGCGCATTCCTCTAAACTCCGCAGGTCTTGTGTAGTAAGGAGCTTCTATTACTTCACCATCCATAAACGAATCATTCAATGCACTTTCACTATCGTTTAAAACCCCGGGTATTAATCTAACAACGGAATCAACTATTACTAAAGCTAAAAGTTCGCCACCGCTTAAAACAAAGTTTCCAATTGATATTTCATCAGTAGCAAAAACTTCTCTTACTCTATCATCAATACCTTTATAATGTCCTGCTATAATAATTATATTATTAGCTAGTGAAAACTTATTTGCCGCCTTTTGATCATATTTATTACCTGAAGGCGTAGTAAAAATGATATGTTCGTATTTCCTTTCAGATTGTAATAATTCAATACATTCAAAAAACGGTTCAGGTTTTAGTAACATACCCGGTCCGCCGGCAAACGGTTTATCGTCAATTTGTTTATGTTTATCGTGAGTATAATCTCTCAAGTTATGAACAACTATTTCAACTTTCTTCTTATCTTGAGCACGTTTAATAATACTTGTTTCTAAAGGACTTTTCAGTAAATCCGGAACAGCCGAAATTATATCAATTCTCATCGCCATCAACAAATTCCGCATTTTCGGTTAATTCCAAAACTTTTAATTTAGGATTAAACGACTTAATGAATATTTTAAGAGCCGGTATTAATATCTCGTTATTATCATTATCCTTTATCACGTAAACATCATTTGCCGGTAAACAAATAACGTCTTCAATTATTCCAAAGAACACACCGCTTTTATTAACACGACTACCGATTAAATCATGAATAAAATATTCGTCTTTACCAAGCTTAACTTCATAACCTGATTTGACAAATATTTTCTTTCCAATCAAAAAACGTATATCTTCACTTGAGTTAAAATTCTTAAACTTAAGACTTATTACGTTTCCCGAAAGTCGTACATCTTCAACAATAAATTCCTTAAACTGACCGAATACATCAATAAATACACTCTTCAAATCAAAAAATCTATCCGGAAAATCCGAATATGATTTAAGCGAAATAAAGCCTTCGTATTTTGAAAGAGCAAATGCTTCGGCAATTAGAAAGAAATCTGTATTTTCTGCCAATTTACTAAACTAATCTAAAACCTTTAAAATTGATCTTTTACCTTCTTTGGCGGCTACCGCAGTTAATAAAACTCGCATCGCTTGAGCAGTTTTACCTTGTTTACCAATAACCTTACCAACATCATCGGCACCAACTTTAAGAGTTAATTCAATTGTTTTTTCATCGGGATATTCATCAACAACAGCAACATTTTCCGGTGAATCAACTAGATGTTTTGCAATAAATTCTACAAATTCTTTCATAAGAATACCTTGAATAAATTAGCACGGTGCACAGTTAGTTGAACAATACTAATTACTAATTAGTCTCGTCCTTCTTAGGAAGCAGCACCTTATGCTTCCGGTGTAGTTTCAACTTTTGCTTCTTTCTTTACAGGTTCTTTAGTTTTATATTGATGAGCAGCTTTCCACTCTTCCATTTTTTTCGCAATTTCTTCTTCAGAAATGCCTTGTTTTTTTAATTCTATTTGATATAAAATACCGTTCTTTGAAAGAAGGTTTTTTACTGTTGCCGTTGGTTCGGCTCCACATCCTAACCAATAGATTGCTCTTTCGGCGTTTATATCTATTGTTTGTGGTTCGGTTCTTGGGTTATAGTTGCCTAATGCTTCAATAAATTTACCGTCGCGTGGGCTTCTTGAATCTGCTGCAACCACTTTATAAACTGGTTGTCTCTTCTTTCCCATTCTTTTTAATCTTAGCTTAACTGCCAAATTAGTATTACCTCCGAGTAATGAATAAATTACCTTTTTTTCTTTTTGTTTTTATTCTTGTGTTTACTTTTCGCTTTGTTTACTGAGCCTCCGGTAAGCAATTGTTTACCACCTTTAGCTTGAAACATTCGCATCATATTTTTCATTTCGTCAAACTGTTTAATCAGTCTATTAACGTCTTGAATACTATTTCCGCTACCTAAAGAAATTCTTTTTCTACGACTTCCGTTAAGTATTTTCGGATTTTTTCTTTCTTCTTTGGTCATCGATTGAATTATAGATTCAACCTTAACCAACTCTTTATCATCTATTTCAGTATCTTTAATAGCACTGCCAAGACCCGGGATCATCGAAAGCAACGATTTTATTGACCCCATTTTTTTTATCATCTTAATTTGCTTTAAAAAATCATTAAAGTCAAATTTATTTTCTAACATTTTTTTCTGTAAGTCTTCGGCTTCGGTCTGATCAAACTGTGCCTGAGCTTTTTCAACCAGCGATATTATATCGCCTCTTCCCAATATTCTCGACGCCATTCTATCCGGATGGAAGATTTCGATTGTTTCGAGTTTTTCTCCCAAACTGATAAATTTTATCGGTCTATCTACAACCGCTTTTATTGATATAGCACAACCGCCTCTTGTATCACCGTCCAATTTGGTTAAAACTATACCGTCATAATCAACTCTATCATGAAAAGCTTTTGCAGAATTCACAGCATCTTGACCGGTCATACTATCAACGATAAACAGTGTTTCAGTCGGAGAAACTCTTTTCTTAATGTTCCCGACTTCATCCATTAAAGTTTCATCAACATGCAAACGGCCTGCGGTATCAATAATTACCGTATCTAATCCGTTTTCTTTTGCATATTTTAAGCTATCTTCAGATATTTTTACAGCATCTTTTAAACCGTCAATCGTAAATACGGGAACATTAATTTTCTGTCCCAACAATTTTAACTGTTCAATTGCCGCAGGTCTATAAATATCTGCTGCAGTTAATAGCACCTTCCTGTTTTTTGCACTTAAATATCTAGCTAATTTTCCTGCAAATGTAGTTTTTCCGCTTCCCTGTAAACCGACAAGTAAAATAACTGTTATACCTGATGGATTTACCGATATTTCGGTATTACTACCTCCCATCAATTCTGTTAATTCATCATAAATAATTTTGGTGATTAACTGACCGGGAGAAACAGATGTAATTACTTCTTTTCCAAGTGCTTTTTCTTTTACATCGTCAATAAATTTTTTGGCAACTTTATAGTTGACATCAGCATCTAAAAGAACAACACGGATTTCCCTAAGGGTATCCGCTATATTACTTTCCGAAAGTTTACCTTGACCGGTAACTTTCTTAAGTACTTTTTCTATTTTATGTGTTAGGTCTTCAAACATATCGCAAACTTACAAATTTAACATTTTTTTGGATAAATATCAACAATTATTTTTAGTTCTCTTTTAGCGCGTTCGCACCCGTTACTATTTCGGAAATCTCTTTTGTAATGGCTGCTTGACGTGCTTTATTGTAGGTTATGCGTAAAGTCCTAATTATATCTTTTGCATTTTCGGTCGCCATATCCATTGCCGTCATTCTTGCACCTAATTCCGCTGCATATGATTCTAAAAACACTTTAAATATTTTTGCATTCAATGCACGCGGTATTAATGTATCAATTATTGCTGCTTTTCCGGGTTCGTATATATATTCACTACCTTCTTTTACTTCAACGTTATTATCGTTTTGTATTGGCAATAACTGATCAAGTTTTAAATTTTGTTGCATTACAGATTTAAATTCGTTAAATACAACATACACTTTATCAAACGAACCGTTCAAATATTTAAATTTTATTTCACTCATTATTTGAACGGCTGATTGGAATTTCAAATTACTAAATAAGCCCGAATAATCTTTATTAACTTTATATCCGTTTTTTACAAAGTATTCTGTTCCTTTTTTACCCACACAATATAAAGTTAGATTTCCGGACTTGTTTATTTCGTTAAGTTCTTCTTTAATAAAATCTTCCGCACGGCGAATAACATTCATATTAAAACTTCCGCACATACCTCTATCTGAAGTAACTACAACAATCGCAACAGATTTAACATCTCTTAATTCAAAAAACGGATGAGTATAATTCTTCTCTTTTGCTATCAAATTATTAAGCACATCATATATTTTTCTTGAATAAGGGCGTGCATTAATAACATTTTCTTGAGCACGTCTCAATCGAGCCGCAGCAACCATTTTCATCGCTTTGGTAATCTGTTGAGTATTTGTAACACCGACTATACGTCTTTTGATATCGCGTAATGTAGCCATATATGTTTAGTTCTATTCGCTGGTTTTAAATTTTGTTATAAATTCGGTTACTGATTTTACTATATTTTCAATCAATGAATCCGATAATGATTTTACTTTTCTAATTTCTTCTAATATTTCAGGATATTTAGTTTCTACATATTCTAAATATTCGGCTTCGAAGCGTTTTATATCTTTTAAAGGTACTGTTTCAAGATAATTATTTGTGCTAATATAAACGCTTAACACTTGCTTTTCTACCGGAACAGGAACATATTGTCCTTGTTTCAATATTTCTAATAAACGAGATCCTTTTGCCAAAGTTCTTTGTGTAGATTTATCTAAATCACTACCGAATTTTGCGAAGGCTTCTAATTCTCTAAATTGTGCTAAATCTATTTTCAATGAACCGGCTACTTTTTTCATAGCTTTTATTTGTGCGTTACCACCCACACGGCTAACACTTATACCTACGTTAATAGCAGGACGAACACCACTATTAAATAAGTTCGGTTCCAAGTAAATCTGTCCGTCAGTAATAGAAATTACGTTTGTCGGAATATATGCCGAAACGTCTCCTTGTTGTGTTTCAATAATAGGTAATGCGGTTAAACTTCCGCCTCCTAATTCATCACTTAACTTACTAGCTCTTTCCAACAAGCGTGAATGTAAATAGAATACGTCTCCCGGATATGCTTCACGTCCCGGTGGTCTTCTTAATAATAAAGATAATTCACGATATGCAACTGCTTGTTTTGATAAGTCATCATACACTACTAATGCATGTTGCCCGTTATCTCTAAAAAATTCCCCTACGGTTGCACCGGAATAAGGAGCAATATATTGCAAAGGAGCAGGAGTACTAGCCGGGGCAGAAACTACAGTAGTATATTCCATTGCACCGTGTTCTTCCAATTTTGCCACAACTTGAGCAATTGTACTATTCTTTTGACCGATTGCGACATACACACAAAATACAGGATTAATTCCATATTTTTTTGCTTCTTCAGTGTGTGTATACTTTTGATTTATTATTGCATCTATTGCAATAGCTGTTTTTCCTGTTTGTCTATCGCCGATAATTAATTCACGTTGTCCGCGCCCTATCGGTATCATTGCGTCAATAGCAGTTATACCGGTCTGTAAGGGTTCTTTTACCGGTTGACGTGCCATAACGCCTAATGCCTTTCTTTCAATAGGCATATATTTTTCAAAATTTATAGGACCTTTTCCGTCCAAAGGCTCACCTAACGGATCTACAACCCTACCGATAATGTTTTTACCGACAGGAAATGAAGCAACACGACCGGTACGTTTTA
>JAEXOD010000069.1 GCA_023447335.1 Bacteroidota bacterium | reverse complement strand
GCTCTGAACCAACTGAGCTAAGCTCCCGTGTTATATTTACATCAGTATTTCAAAAATGTCTTGTAAAAATAATACAATATTTTAGTAAATGCAAGAAAAAAATTAATATTTTTAATAAAAAATTAATTTTGTTATTTTTGTTTAATTAATTTAGATTAAAATGGATTTGTTAGAAAAAGAATATCAATTAGCTTTATTCCAAGCTAAATCTCATTACGAAAATTTTCCGGTTGTTTCGTTATTTCTACCAAAAAAATTACGTAAACATGTTGCCATAATTTATAAATTCGCTCGCACTGCAGATGATTTTGCTGACGAAGAGATTTATAATGATAATAATAGAATTTCTCTTTTAGATGATTTTGTTAATAGTTTGTTGAATGCCGTGAACGGTAATTATTCGAATACTTTTTGGCAAGCTTTAGATAACACTATTAAACAGTATGATTTATCTCCTCAATTATTTGTTGATCTAATAACTGCATTTAAGCAAGATTTAATTAAAAAAGAATATAACGATTTTAATGAATTATTGCAGTATTGTAAAAACTCTGCAAATCCGGTTGGCAGATTAATTTTACAGTTGCACGGAATAAATAATGATGAAGCAAATAAATATTCTGATTTAATTTGTTCAGCATTACAATTAACAAATTTTTGGCAAGATATATCTATTGATCTTAATAAGCAGCGTGTTTATATACCTATTGAGCATATTAATAAATATAATTATTCAATTGAAAATTTGCGGAATTCTATTTATAATGAAAATTTTAAATCTTTAATGAAATTTGAGATTGAGAATACAAAAAAAATGTTTTATGAGGGAGCAAACCTTCTTAAATATTTGCCATTTAGATTAAAAATTCAAATTAAACTAACACTTTTAGGTGGATTAAGTATACTTGACAAAATCGAAAAAAATCATTATAATGTAATAATAAATCGTCCGACTATTGATAAAAAAGATATCATTTTTATACTATTTAAGAGTTTAATATGGAAGAAGTAAATAATATTGTTGACGTTGCGGAAGGAAGTAAAAGTAGCTTTTTTTATGCTTTTAATTTATTACCAAAACCGAAACGCGATGCAATGAATGCAGTTTACGCCTTTTGCCGTCAAACAGATGATATTATTGATGAGGGGAGCGATTCGGATGATATTAAATATGAAAGACTAAGGAAATGGCGGATTGAATTTGAAAAAGCGTTGAATAGTAACTCTGCTTATCCATTATTGAATAAAGTTGCTGATATTATAAAGCAATTTAACATTCCGATAGAACCTTTTTTTGAACTGATTGTTGGGATGGAGATGGATTTACAGAATAAAAGATATTTATCTTTTGATGATTTGGTTAAGTATTGTTATCGAGTTGCTTCTACTGTTGGATTAATGTGTATAGAAATTTTTGGATATAAAAATAAATCAACAATTGATTATGCAGTCAATTTAGGGTTAGCTTTGCAAATGACGAATATTTTACGTGATGTAAAAGTTGATGCCGAAAAAAACCGAATATACCTTCCTCAAGAGGATTTAAAAGAAGCGGGATATTCTGAAAAAGATTTATTTGATAATGTTTACAATGATCAATTTGTTAATTTAATGCAAAAAAATGCAAAACGTGCACATGATTATTTTGATAAAGCAAATTACTATTTAGATCCAAATGATAAACGGGGACTATTTCCGGCAAGGGCAATGCAGCATATTTATTTTTCATTATTAAAAAAGATTGAAAAGAAAAATTATGATGTATACTCAGAGAAAATATCAGTATCAAAACTTGAAAAGGTGTATTTAGCATTTGGTGTTTGGGCTAAATACAGCTTGATTTATTAAAATGCGAGTATTGATTATAGGAGGAGGGCTAAGCGGGTTAAGTACGGCAGTAAATTTAGCGGGCAGTGGGCATAATATTACTCTAATTGAATCATCACCCAAACTTGGCGGAAAGGCTTATTCTTTTTATTCACCAAAATTACAAGCAGAAGTAGATAACGGACAACATCTAATGTTGGGTTGTTATACCGAAACTATTAAATATTTAAATAAAATAAAATCCCTAGAGCAAGTAGAAATAATTGACGGAATTCAAATTCCTTTTGTGACAAAAAACAACGGAATCCTTTATTTAAAATCAACATCTAACATATACCCGGTAAATTTGTTTTTTGCATTTTTGACTTTTCGATATCTATCTGTTAAAGAAAAAATTAAAATTGCCGGTTTGTTTTTTGACATTTTGTTCTACAAAAATAAAAGTAATTATAATTCTTACGAATATTTACTTAATTTGGGTCAGAAAGATTTAATCTTAAAGTTTTGGGAACCGATTTTAATAAGCATTTTTAATTGTTCCTTGTCTGAAATAAGCGCAGATAATTTAGTTAAGATACTTCGTAGAGTATTTTTATCAGGTCCAGATTCTTTTAAGTTTTTAATTCCTAAAGTATCTTTAAATAAACTTTTTATTGATGAAGCTGTTAGTTTTCTTAAACAATTCGATCATGAAATTAAGTTATCCGAGAGAGTAATGAGTGTAATTACTGACGGAAAAAAAGTAACAGAAGTAAAGACAAATAAAAATATTTATAAAGACTTTGATTATGTGGTTTTTGCAATACCCACTTATGCACTCAGTAAATTATTTGATTTTCCTGAATTTAATGCTGTTAAGTATAATCCTATAATTTCTACGCATATTAAAATTAGCTCAGGAAAGCTCAGCGAAAAATATTATACAATTCCCAATTCACCTATACAGTGGATATTTCGTAAAGATAATATAATTAGTTTAGTAACAAGTAATCCCGGTAGTTTGATCGAATTAAATGAAAATAGATTAATTGAAATATTTATTAACGAATTAATTAAATATTTTCCCCAAATAAATAAACAAGACATAATTGATTATGTAATTATTAAAGAAAAACGAGCAACTTTTATTTTTAACGAACAAATTGAAACGATAAGAGAAAAAAATGTGTTAATATTCAATAATATGTTTGTTACCGGCGATTGGACTAATACAGGATTGCCGAGTACGATAGAAAGTGCAATACTTAGCGGAAGGCGAGTAGCAGAAGAGTTAAAAAGAAAATAATTACCGTTGTTTAATAAGTGGGGACTTATAATGAATAAGTTAAAAGAAAAGCTTAATGAAAAAATTCTTGGATGGCGCCCGAGAACAAAAAGACTTCAAAAAGAGTACGGTGATGTAGTTGTTGATCAAGTGAAAATAGAACAAATTTTGGGAGGAGCACGTTCTGTTAAATGTCTTGTTACAGATATTTCATATCTTGACCCCTTGGAAGGTATAAGATTTAGGGGTTATACCGTAAAAGAAACTTTAGACAAATTACCAAAACCTCCGGGTAAAGAAATGCCTTATGTTGAAGGGTTGTTTTATATGCTTCTAACCGGAGATATTCCTACATGTGAGGAAATTAAAGATTTACTTGAAGAATTTAAACAACGTAAAAATGTACCTACTTATGTTTACGATGTTTTAAAAGCTATGCCTCCGGATTCTCATCCTATGAGTATGCTTTCAACCGCAGTTTTAACTCTTCAAAAAGAATCTGTGTTTGCAAAAAAATATCATGAGGGGATTAATAAAAACGACTATTGGGAGTATTATTACGAAGATGCATTAAATCTTTTGGCAAAATTAGGACCGATTGCAGCTTATATATATAGATTAAAATATAAAAACGGTGAAATAATTGAAGCAGATGATAACCTAGATTTTGGGGGAAACTTTGCTCATATGATGGGTATAACAGAACCATATGACGATGTTGCGAGAATGTTTTTTATTTTACATAGTGATCATGAAAACGGAAATGTAAGTGCTCATGCCGGGCATATGGTAGCAAGTGCTTTGAGTGATTCTTACTTAAGTATATCTGCAATGTTAAATGGGTTAGCCGGTCCGTTACACGGGTTGGCAAATCAAGAAGTTTTAATTTGGATTCAGGAAGTGGTTGAAAAGATGGGGGGAAAAATACCAAATGAAGAAGAAACGAGAAAATTTGTAAACGATACTTTAGAATCAGGCAAAGTTATTCCGGGTTACGGTCATGCAGTTTTACGTAAAACGGACCCACGTTACGAAGCACAAAGAGAATATGCCTTAAAACATTTACCTGATGATGATCTATTTAAATTTGTATCCAACCTTTACAAAGTTGTGCCTGAAATACTGCTTGCTCACGGGAAGGCAAAAAATCCTTGGCCCAATGTGGATGCTCAAAGCGGAGTTATACAATGGTATTACGGATTACGTGAATATGATTTTTATACTGTGCTTTTTGGAGTAGGACGAGCTTTTGGTGTTTTATCTAATATAATATGGGATAGAGCATTGTTATATCCGATCGAAAGACCAAAATCCTTAACTACCGATATGTTAGAAAAAATTGCAGGAATAAAATAATTTATAAACTTTCTTTTTTCATCTTTTTATAAATTTCATACCATTCATATAAACTATTAGTAAACGGTGTGGCGGCTATTTTGCCGCCGAATCCCATAAACCTATGTGTGAACATATTAATATTTGAAAGTTTTAAGCTTTGTAAACTTGTAAAGTCAATTTCTATTCCATATTTTTTTGCAAGGTCTGCAGTTTTACTATTTAGGAGTTTATAGGATTTCTCGGAAAACAGCCCTTGTTTTAAGATATCTCTAACATTTTCAAAATTTGCTTTTGTAGAATCTATTCTTTTATCCAATATCTTTATTATTGAATAACCGTCAGTCGTTTTTATTGGTCCGTAAACATCCCCAATTTTTAATTTTGTAGCTATTTTCCCGATTTCGCCAAACATCCCTTCAGTAATATAGCCCAATACGCCTTGTTTCAGTTTTACATTTTGCCTAATCGTGAATCTTTCTGCTATAGTTCCAAAATTTGTGCCTTTATCAATCTGATTTAAGACATTTTCAACTTGATCTAAATTATCTAACAAAACTTCTTGCACTCTTATTTCTTCTTTAACTTTTTTTTCTAAGTATCTTCTATTATATTCAGTTAAAATTTCATCTTCATTAACTGATATTGTATCAACAAAACTATTTTCAACAAGTTGAGCAAGTATGTTTTCTCTCCAAACTTTTAAATCTTCTTGTACGGCAGGGGATTTATGAAGGTTTTGCTTAATTCCCTCTTCCGTAATTAATTCTTGTTCGGCAAAAAATTTGATATAATCAATTAATTTTTTCGAGATTCCTTCTTTAGTCGGATTTTTTAATTTAAAATCTTCATACATTAGAAAAGCAAGAAATTGATTAGTTGTATATTGAAGGTTATTTATGTTAACAAACTTCAGGTTTAGTTTATCATTAATTCTGTTTTTAATAATGTTGATGTCTATTTCATCAATTAAAACACCTTTTGCTTTTAACAGAGTATCTACAGAAATTTTATTATTATATTGATCAGTAATTGCCGAAACTAAATGGTTAAACGGTACTTCATTTATGGAAAGTTTTATATCAGATAGTAATTTGCTTAAGTATTCGGTACCTATTTTTTTTGCTCTTCTTTCAATAACTTTTTGTTTTAAGGTCGAGATGTTTTGTTTATCCGTAGTTTCTGCAATTCGTTCATTTTTTCTTTTATGAATAATAAACCAACCCGCATTCGTTTGTAACGGTTTAAATATGGTCAAACTTTTTGCCGAAAGAATCTGTTTTTCTAATTCTTCATCTTCCATAAAACCGATTGTTATCTCTTTTGCGGTATCGGCAAATACTTTTATATGGTTAGGTATTGAATAATTTTTTGTTAGTTCCTCGTATGCTTTAAATGCCGAAATAGAATCATCAAAAGCATAAATATCGGTAATTGCTTTGGAGTTACTAAATTGCGTTATAAATTTTATATCCTCGCCAGTAAGTTCGGTCTTTGTGGCGATTACAGATTTGTAAAGGGCATCTCTTATAAATAGTCGCTCAATAGGGTCAAATAATAATTTGAAGTATTTTGTCGTATCAATGCCCAGTTCAACAGCATACTTTGCCCACAGTTTCTCGGCAACTAAAGTATTTAATATTTTAATTTTTACCGAATCTAAGTTAAAGTTATCATCAGTTATATGGGGCATGGTTTCAAATCTTACTTTAAACTCTCTTGAAGTAATAACATCGTTACCAATTTTTACTATTGATGTCTGTTGTGCGCTTAATATCAAGCTAATCGAAAAAAATAAAATTAATAAAAATTTTTTATTCATTTTAAAAGTACTGCCTTTATTGTTTTTGAATATTCTTTTGTTTCCAGTTTTATAAAATATACTCCGGATGCTACCGAGTTACCGAAATCATTAAAACCGTTCCATTGTAAAGTATAAATTCCTTTTTCTGTTTCTTGATTACAAATTGTTGAAATTTTTGTTCCTAATATATCATAAACAGAAATATTAACTAAACTTTTTTTAGGAATTGAAAAACTAATATTTGTTAAAGAATTAAATGGATTGGGAAAATTGTTTAGGAGATTATAGCTAATAAGATTATTATTAGTTTCTACATCAGATGTACTTTTTAAAAAACTTTTTATTCCGTACCAGGGTGTTTTGTAGACACTTTGATCTATTATTATATTAAAATACCCATCATTATTTGGATAATATTTTAATTTTAATAATTGATTTTCCATTCCTATGTTATTTAACGGATATACATAAATAGAATCAGCATTTAATTTCAAGTTAAAATTTAAAATTAACGGGTTCATTAAAGTAGGACTTGTTCCCCAATTATTATTAATAGTATTAACACCGTTCCAAATCATATTTGTGTTTTGAACTTTAGAAACAGCAGTTAATAATAGCTTATCTGAATTTACAATTGAATCACCATTTAGCGGTGTAATAGTTATCGCTCCAAAATCAGAACAATTATTTAATTTGAAATTATTTATTGAATAATTATTAAATTGATTTAGAAAGCCTGATAAACCAATAAATTTGTGTGATGATACGGATAAAATTCCATTTTTATTTATTGTTATCTCATTGTTGTCTGAAGTTATAATATCTTGATTATAGGTCGGAAATGTTGTAAAATCTGTAGTTGACTGTGCTTCGAAATCAACTATTTGTGTCCTATGAGAAAATGCTATATTTTTATCAAAAAAATTATAACCGCTCCAATTACCGTTATCTTTTGTCGGAATTTTTAGGATATCGGATTTTGAAAGGTTTATGTCATAAGTCTCTAAACCGCTTGATACTAAATTATTTCGAAATAAGTAAGAGATTGATGGATTAAGAGCCATGAATAGGGGATTATTATGAATACTGAAATAACTGCTTATTTTATCAGTCATATAATCGTAAGAACCATTATATTCAAAATACATAATTCCGTCAATATCATGAAATGATGAATAAGCTCCTATAAATAAGGGTGCTTCAGCTTGAAATCTATTCGGGAACGGATGATTATATTCACTAATTGTATATGGTTTCCCTTTTACTTTTATGCCTGCAAAAAGACCGGGTATAGTTGATCCGCTTATTTCTTTTGTCATTGAAGTATTGTTGATTAACCAATCCGTATTTGACCAAGGAACTCCGGGGAACTGTGGGTGATCCCAATATGAATGGTTATCCAAATAATCTGCTTTGGATTGACTAATTAAATCTTGGAACCCGATATTCCAATTAGTACCGACAATAGGAACTTTTACATTAATTGTGTTCTTTAGAAAATCAATCATCTCACTAAAAAATGAATTAGTAAGATTAATATAAAATTCTGAATTATCTTTTATTCTGTTTTCGGAAAATGATTTAAGATCCGAGTAATTATTTCTTAAAATATTTTTATCCTCAAGCGATTCACCGGATAACAAGCCGTTAACGGGAGCTGTTCCTAAACTGATATTATCAAACCAATATGTTCCGTTAGCGGAAAATTGAAACGCAAGTTTTGTTTTATTCACAGCATCTTGAATACCGGTAAAAGTAAAAGTGAATTCCTGCCAAGTTTCATTTAATTGGAATTCTTTTCCTCCAAAATAGGTATACGGGGCTTCTTGTAACATAAGTGCTACAAAAATCTTTTTAGCTGAATTTGCCCGAGCAGCAAATTTTATTAAATATGTTGTGTCTTTTTTTGTTGATATTGAAGTTTGTCTAAATTGTAAATGCCAATAAGTACCAGATGCATTTGTAATAGTTACTTTTGCTGATAATAAACCGGCAAAGGGATTAATTATATCTTTGGTAATTGAACCTGAAGTTCCGTTATTCTGTTCTAAAAACCAATACGTTGAAATCGGATTGGTTTCAAATCCCCAATCCTTAATTAAATTTATTCCGGATGTTATCAGTCCAAAATTCCAAGCTGAAGCTAGATTTGCTGTAGTACTATATTTATTTAATAAAAAAGTATTCCAAAGGCTATCAAGCAATTTCGAATGATAATATGATAGGACACCCCCCTTATTCTTTGTAGTTAAAATACCGTCTCTCCAAGCTCTGAAAACAGAATTCTCATTTATTATTTCTACCATTGCCATGGCGGGATCATCTGAAAGGGGTAATCCGGTATAAGGATTAACGGAAGTTAATAACTGAGAAGCATATTCTTTTTGAAGATTAATTAAATTTCTATCAAAAATTGTTACATACTTGCCAAATTCGGGAAGTGAATCAGCATATACTACACCGTCTGTAATCTTAAATGTTCTACTAACATTTAAGTTAATATTGCTATAAATTCCATTTTCTTTAAGTTTAGCAATAGTATGGTGCAAAATATCTAACTTATTTGAATTCAAAGTTCTTGTACTAGGCATTGCATAAAAAAGTGAACCGGAACCCCAAGGATTATCAATATGATGGAATCTAACTAAATTGAAACCAATTTTCCTTATTCTCCCCGCAATTTTACCGGCATTATTTTTATCAATAAAAGCACCTTCTGCTACTAAATTTATTCCCCAAAATTTAATTCTCTCTCCATTAACGGCAAAATTTCCGTCATTATTTATGGTAACAAATGAATTAATAGGGGAAATCGGAAACTGAGGTAAATATTGTTGTGAAGAGGAATCAAAAGGAGGAATATAAAAATTATATCCTCCGTTAAAATTTTGTGCGTTAATTGCCGTAAAATATATGAATACCGCAATATATATGCATTTTTTTATCATTTAATTACTATTTGTTGTTTTAATAAAATGTTTTGTGAGGAATTTCCAATTTGTATTAAATATTCACCCTTATCAACAGTAAAGCTATTTGATTTTAAATCATAATACGAGAAATCATTTTGATTAATAATTATTTTTGCATTTTTCTTTTGTTTTGGGTCTAATTGTAATTTCGCAAATCCTTTTAATTCTTTTACCGGTCTATCTATTTTTGGATTGATAGGAGAAATATAAAGTTGAGCAGTTTCTTTACCCACAAAAGCACCGGTATTTTCAATATCAAAAGTAACTTCGAATGTATTATTATTTTCGGTAATTTTTAAATCAGAATATTTAAAAGTTGTATAAGATAATCCGTGACCAAATGAGAACAACGGAGATATTCCATTTTTCTCAAAATGTCTATAACCAACATAAATACCGTCTTTATACTCAGTAACTCCGCTTTCTTTTTTATATGAGTCATATGCTGAACAATCTTCCCATTTATTTGGGAATGTGACAGTTAGTTTTCCTGAGGGATTAACAATTCCGAATAGAATATCAGCTACGGCATTGCCTAATTCTTGTCCGGCAAACCAGGTCTGTAAGACTGCAGGAACTTTATCAATCCAATTATTCATTAATACAGGAGATCCGCTTGTTACTACAACAATAGTATTCTTATTAGCGTTATATACAGCATTTATCAATTCATCTTGTCCCTTTGGTAAATATAAGTCATCTCTATCTTTACCTTCCGTTTCATAATGAGCTGAAGTACCAACAAATACAATTGCCAAATCCGAACTTTTTGCAGTTTCAATTGCTTGTTTTAACAAATCATTTTCAGGTAATTGCCAACCTAATTTAATACCGGCATCCCCCATGTTTTCATAATATTCGATTCGATATTTATATAGTTTATCTTTTTCGATATTTATTGTAAATGATTTAGTCTCCATTCCATGATCGTTCCTATCATCAATAACTAATTTATCTTCAAAATAAAATCTAGTGCCGTCATCAGATGTTACATTTACTACTGTAGCACCGGTTTTAGGAAACTTGAGATATCCTTCATAAATTATTGAAAAATACTCATTTTTTATTCCTGTGATAGGGGAGTTATTACTCCAAAAATTATTAATTGCATCTTCAGTTCTTTCAACCTCAGGGTTTCCTTCTAGGTTATTATTATTGAAATATTTAACGGTTACACCCGGTTTCATTCCGTCTTTGTCGGTGAAAAAATATTTTGATTCAATTACAGGAGCGTCACCGTCCAAAAGCTGACCGGTTGCATATTTAATTTCAATATTTTTACCGAATTTTTTTGTGATTCCTTCTAACGGGGATACGGAGTAGTATGGTGATACTAACGAGCTACCTCCTCCTCCTGTTCGCGTATAAGCAGCATTTGGACCAATAATTGCAACAGAACCAATAGCCTCTTGATTAATGGGTAATATAGCATATTTGTTTTTTAGCAATACCATACCGTTTACTGCTACTTCATAAGCTAATTTATTATGTTCATCGGAATTTAATTTGTTTTTATCGTATTCGTAATTATCAAATAACCCTATTTTAAACATTACGGTCAACATTCTACTTACTTTATCATCAAGTTTTTTTAAATCAAACTCATTAGCCATGAGTTTTTTTACAAAAGATTTTTCATTTAGGTATAGCCCGGTGGGCATTTCAACATCCAAGCCGCTATTGTATGTAGCTTCAGAGCTATGAACAGCCCCCCAATCACTCATCACAAAACCTTTAAAATTCCATTCTTTTTTTAGTTTATTAATAAGCAAATAATCACTTTCGCTTGCAAAATGGCCATTTAATTTATTATATGCAGACATCACCGCCATAACATCTGCTTCTTTCACAGCGGCTTTAAAAGCGGGAAGGTAGATTTCGTTTAGTGCCCGTTCGTCAACAATTGTATTAACAAACATTCTTTCATGTTCTTGATTATTGCATGCAAAATGTTTTACGGTTGCCACAACATTTTTACTTTGAACACCTTTAATATAAGAAACACCAAAACGGCTAGCTAAATACGGATCTTCGCCAAATGATTCAAAATTTCTTCCGCCTTGAGGAATTCTTGCAATATTTACACAAGGTCCCAATATAACATGTCTTCCGTGCGCTTTAGTTTCTTCAGCAATTGCTATTCCTAATTTGTTTATTAATTCCAAGTCCCATGTTGATGACATTGCTATACCTGAAGGGAATGCGGTTGAATTATCCCATCTAACACCTAAAGGACCATCTGCCATATTTAACGAAGGTATTCCAAGTCTTTCGATTGGCTGAGTGGTAAAACCTGTTCCGCCCATCATTAATATTTTCTCTTCTAAAGTCATAAGACTTAATAGATTTTCAACTCGTTTTTCAATCGGAGTATTTTTATCTTTATAAAGCTCTCCGTTGCTTTGTGATATAAGTACGGAATTAGATAAAACAATAAAACAAAACACTGAAACAAAAATTCTTTTAATCATATCAACCTCTTTGAGGACGTTTAATAATTATTACAAGCCTAAGGCTCTTATATAATTATCATTAATTTTACAATTTTCAATTTTTGAATTTTCTAAATAATCACTTAATGCCTTTTTTATAACAATTAGATCAGGTTTCTTGTTTCTGATATCTTCGTAAGAAATTGATTTTGAATTTGCAAATTCGATAATTTTATCAAATTCTTTTGTTTTAGTTACAGAAACAACACAAGATTCTGAATCCATTTTTTTGAATGGCCAAAAATGCCAGCTTATATTATTCTTTTCTAATGTTTGTCTAAATTCATTAATCCATTCATTGGTGTTCTCGCCGCTTTCTCCTAAATGGATAGGGACATTGTATTTATTTGAGAAATCAATATAATCTTGAATTACATCTTGTGTAGCAGCAGTCCAATATTTGTGAAATGAATAAACGAGTTTATTATCAAACGGTTTCCCAAAAACACTAAAATTAGAATTCCATTGAGCGCCTGCTAAAAAAATTAAATGATTTGAATCCACTTTTCTAACGGCTGTTGTTAATTCTACAAAAAAGGGCTCTAATAAAGGATTAAGTTTATCTTTATCAAAATAGTGAGCTATCGGCTCATTTAAAAAGTCGTACCCTAAAATTATTGATTCATTAGCATACTTTGCTGCTAATTTTACCCAAATATCTATTGTCAATTTTCTATCTTCTTCGCTTTCAAATAAAAAAGGGTATCCATAACTATCATCAATATTATCACCGGTTTGACCTCCCGGGGCACAGTGCATATCGAGTAATACAGAAATACCTTCTTCTTTGCACCAGTTTATTAAATCATCCAACAATTTATAACCAATTCCTTCTAATTCATTCTCACAATTAACAAATAAAGCATAATGAAAAGGAATGCGGACTGAGTTAAATCCAAGTTTTTTTATAAGTTTAATATCCTCTTTAGTGATAAAAACGTTATAATATTGATTCCAAAACTTCTTTGCTTCCGATGGCCCAAGCAAAATGTTAAAAAAATTATATATCCTAGTAGGGGAGTTAATTTCTTTAAATTTAACAAAATATCCTTCCGGTACTAGCCAGTTACCTAAGTTAATTCCTTTTATTAATATAGGGTTGCCATTCAAATCAATTATTTCTTTCCCTTTTGAAGAATAAAAATTTGAAGTTTGACAATTTAAATTATCGGAAATAATTGCGAGTAAAAAGATTAAAGATAAAAAAAATCTCATCGCTAAACCTAAAATTATTTAAATAAATTTTTTATAGTATAAAATGCTTTTCGTGGAGTCCATTCGTCTAATCCGTCATTATCTGTATCAGGAGATAATGAGATTAGTCCCCAATACTCTTCATTGCTATATCCGTCAGGGTGAGTATTGGTCTGATACCCTCCATAGTTTTCATGACTCCATGGGTCGGTATCCTTCCACCATTCATCTGTAAATTCAAAAACAGTTCCTCCGATACAAATATCACCGGCAGTAACAATTTGAATCCAATTGTTCATTAAAAATTCAGCTTGGGTATCTTGATATTCGGTTTTAGTCCTATTATCAAGCGCATCTATTCCCCATTCGGTTAAAACAACCGGTTTATTTGATTTACTTTTATAAGAGACTAAATTTGGTCCTAAATCCCATTGATAAATATTTGAAGCCCACAAATCAATATATGTTAAATAACTATCATCTGCAGACATTGAGCGTGTACCGATATTGCTAAATGCACCGTTATTTATAGCAACCGGATGATAATATTCACCTTCAATTTTATATGCAGCGATTGCCATTTCTTGACACAAGGTGTACCAGTAGGGATTGTTTCCGTTTTGATAGTTTTGTTCGTTACCAAGATTCCACATTAAAACAGATTTATAATCTTTATATTCAATAACAAAGTTTTGGAAATCTTCAATAATCTGTTTTCTAACCGTTGTGTCTGTTAAATTTAGTTTATAATCAACCCAATATCCCAAAATAACAGAGATGTTATTTTCTTGAGCTTTTGCAAGAAAATATTTATCAGCACCTGAGTATGTTCTTACAGTATTCACGTTAAGTTCTTTTAAATAAGTAATGCATCTATCTAAAAGCTTTGTTGTAATAGGTTGATTACCAATAGGTGTCGGAGAAAATGCAACTCCTTTTACATAAAATTTTGAATAAGCTCCGTCACCGTCAAAATCTGTTTCAAGCTGTTTTCCGTTTATACGAACATGGAGTTTAGATTTAGGTTTGCTTGTCGGGACGTCATAAGTTAATTTACTTAGATTTGCATTAATTGTTGATATTCCGCCAACAGCAGTCGGAACGTCAATCTCAATAGTTTTATAACCAACTCTGCTAATTCTAAGTCTATGTCTATCAACAGGAACGTTTTCAATTCTAAAGTTTCCGTTGTCATTTGTCCAAACGGGATTTAATTCAGGTCTTGTAGCTATGAATACAGCTGCTTTACCAAGCGGATTATTGTTAGCATCCATAATTTTCCCCGAAATAACATTAGGGTACTCGTATTCTGGTGTATCATCCGATTTACAGCCTAACAAAATTATAAAAGAGAACAAAAGTAATAGGATTTGAGGTTTCATAGAAGTGTCTTTTAATTTTAAAATAAAATCGGATAGGCGAACCTATCCGATTAAGAAAATGATTATTTTTTATAGTTTAATCCAAAACCGAATTTAAATAAAGGATCATAATTTGAGTCACCAATATTTATGGGGAGTTGTTCCATATTACGGGGCCAACTGATCGGTAATTTTCCTTTGAAATTATAATCACCGAATAAAACATCAGTTACACCTTTACCTTCTGTTCCCGGTAACCATGCTGCAACAAAAGCATTTGCATTACCTAATACATCGTTAATTATTAAAGGTCTTCCGGAATAAAGAACTACAACATAAGGAATTTTTGCATTTTTAACATTTTCAATAGCTTTTAAATCTTCAGGACTTAATACTAAATTAGTTGTATCACCAAACATCTCTGCATAAGGTTTTTCAGCAACAACAATAACAGCAAATTCTGCACCGGTAGTATTAGTACCGTCAACAGAATAAGTAACTTTTGTATTTTTAGATACAGTTTGTTTAACCGCACTTAAAAAAGTAGTTCCGCCGGAAAGAACTTCACCTTCACCACCTTGCCAATTTATAGTCCAACCACCGCATTGGCGTCCTAAGTTATCTGCACCTGAACCGCTAACATGAATATGTTTTAAATTCTTTTTTAATGGTAATATTCCGTCATTTTTTAATAAAACTAATGATTCTCTGACACATTGACGAGAAACTTCTCTGTGTTTTTCTGAACCGACTAATTTAAGCAATTTTTTATCAGTATAAGGACGTTCAAATAATTTCATCATAAATTTAATACGTAAAATTCTTGTAACTGCATCATCTATTCGTTCTTGTGATACTTTTCCTTCATTTACTAATTCTTTTAAGTAAGTAACAAATTGAATATAATTGTTCTCTTTACCTTCACCGTTAGGTATCATAATCATATCTAAGCCGGCATTAATAGATTTTTCAACATCAGATTTGTAATCTCCCGGTAACTGATCAATTGCTGCCCAATCAGAAACTAAAAATCCGTTAAAATCAAGTTCTTTTTTTAATACATCGGTTAACAAATATTTATGACCGTGTAATTT
>JAEXOD010000235.1 GCA_023447335.1 Bacteroidota bacterium | reverse complement strand
ATTAATATCTCTTATTGTAGTAGTGCTTGCAATTCCGTTGTTTGCGTTTTCCCAAGTTTCCCCCATGTTAGAAGATTTATACAAACCACCTGAATTTGTGCCGATAAATACAATATTATCTAACACACTAACAGACCATATTTGTTTTATTGGTAAACCATTATTTATCTCAACCCAGCTATTACCGTTATCAGTAGATTTAAACATTCCCTTAGATAACGTACCGACATAAATAATGTTATTTGAATACGCCATACTGTAGCCATAATTCATTTCGTTAAAATTTGTTTTACTCCATTGTCCGATAACAGATATTGAAAGAAATAGAAATAAGGTAAAAAAAGTAGATTTTATCATAAGATCTCCGTAAGTTAATTAACGAATTTAAAACAGGGTTAATTCATTAAATAGTTCCGGACATTATGTCTTTTTATAGATTAAAATCAATTATTACCTTATTTTAGTAAATTAACTTTCCATAAGTCTTTTTTGCTTATTCTAATTAATGGCTTAATAACATTCATACCTGTTTTTCCTATACTTTTCGATAAAAAATCAAGTTCAGCTAACATTGATTTTGTTTCTTCGTTAACTTTAGGTTCAAAACCGGCTTCTTTCATCATCAGCAAACCTTTGGCTTTTAATGATAGCTCGATATGCAACTGTATATATGCCAACATGTCAATTAATACTTCAGGTGTAAATCTGTTTTTAATTGAATTAATATACTTCCCCACTAATGAGTTTTTAAACTCACCCGAATTAATTATTGTAATCAATTCAAATTCTGAATTAGATTGGTTTTCAATCCATTCTTTCAATATTTTTTCGCTTCTGGTAAATATTTGAATAACAATAAAAGGTAATAATGTTATTTGTAAAATTGTTAAAATTAGCGGCGGCAAGAAAAAACTATTAAATAAAGAATGGATAACTATTCCAAAAATTAAACCCGGAAGAAAAAAATGAAGCAACGTTTTATCCTTTTTTGTTATTATGTTTTGGCTAATAACTGCAAAAATTGCCGTTGATGATCCATGCATTATTGCAGTACCAAACCCTCTAATAATCCACAACATAACATTCGTAGTTTCCAATTGATGAATATAGAAAAGATTTTCTAAAATACTAAAACCGGCTCCGGAAGCAAATCCGATTATTAACGAATCTGCTAAGAAACCTAATTTTGATTTATAAAAAAAGTATATAATTAATAATGACTTTAATAATTCTTCAGATACCGGTGCAGCAAACGAATATACAAATGTAGTCGGAAAAATAGTAAACCAATATGTATTTATAGGATAAGCAATTATAGCCGCCACAATACCCCATAAAATTGATGAAATAATTATTGCCGGTTTTAGTAATTTAAAACTATCAAGCGAATTTATTAAAACAAGAAAAAGAATTACCGGAGTAATACTAATTAAAATATCCATAATTACAATAATTTTAATGAAATCATAAATTCATCAGTAGGAGTCAAATATTTATTAAATGCTTTAGCATATCCAAGCGATAAAGTGGATTTTAATAATGTAAAAAACACAAGTTCAAAATCTAACTGAGCACCAACATTATAAAAAAATGTTCTATAATTTTTATCGGAAACATCAGTTATTAAATTATCTTGAAATAAAGATAAACGCGCAAACCGTACATATGCAGATAAGAAGCCAAACTCCTTAAACATAATAGGAGGTAAATTCCATTCAAGCCCTAGTTTTGTAAAATCTTTACCGGCAAGTTCATTAATTTCTTTACCCGGGAAACTTTCAATTTCTCTATACCTTTGAACGTTTAACCTATCTATGTAATTATTCCCAAAGCCTCCGAAATAAAATTTTCCAAAAGGTGATTTCGTATCCGAAAATACACGACCAAGTGAAGAGTTAATCCAAATTGAAGAATTTCGCATTCCCTTAATCAACATAGCTTTACGAAATTGAAAAGTTGCAGATGGGACTATTTCATCATTAAAATACGCAGTATTTATGTTAGATTTAATTTCAAAACCTGATTCGTTATCAACTCCCCCTAAAGACCTAAAATATTTAGAATAATTATAAGTAATATCTGCATAGGTTAATTCAGAAAATCCGGAATTTACGTTTTGATACTGAGGTAATTTTTGTAAATCGCCATAATATGCTAAATTAAATATTAATCTCGAGTCTATAGGTTTTTCAAGATTGATTAGATAATCATATCCGAGACTAAAATAATACCCTGCCCTACTAACCTTTGTAGGACCAAACAAATCAAAAAAGTTAGTTTTATTTAATGCTGCATTAAATTTCCATTGCCAGTAGCTATAATTTAACGATAAGTGTAATCTTTCTTTTTTGGGCAGTAAATTGTTATTAGAATAAGCGGCTTTAATTTTTGCTTTACTAATTAGTATATCATCCGATAAATTGATATTAACACCATATGCCACAAAATCCTTATACCCTTCCACAATCGGATAATAACTTTCAAATCCTGTCTCAAGGAATGAATTGTAGTCGATTTCAT
Organism: Bacteroidota bacterium; assembly: GCA_023447335.1. Classification (GTDB taxonomy): domain Bacteria; phylum Bacteroidota; class Ignavibacteria; order Ignavibacteriales; family Melioribacteraceae; genus JAEXOD01. Next base: position 3,360 of record JAEXOD010000235.1, on the reverse strand, counting down.
TTATAATCAATTTTTCGTTATTCAAACTTGAAGCTGATTCCGGAATATAACTATATAACTCCGGATTTTTTTCTAATGATTTCATGCCCAAATATTCAATCGAAGAGGCATTTTCTACAAATTCTTTTTTTATTTTTACAGGTTTTAATCCTTTTACATTATATTCAAAAACCACTAAAGAATCGTTAGATAGCTCAATAGGTCTAAAATAACCTATATCTGTATTTGTTAATAATTTAGCTTCTTTACTTTTTATATTCACCTGATATACATTAGAAACTCCAGTATAATAAGAAGTGCCGATTAAATTTTCTCCGTCTGCGCAAAAGACAAAATTAGATGCACTGTTTTCTTCAAATTCATAAACTGTAGTCGTATCAACCTTACCGTAGTTTAATGAATCCAAATTAAAAAGTTTTAATTTTTGATTCCCCGATTGATCGGCAAAAGTACCTGAAAGAAGTTTACCGTTTGGAGAGATGTCAATATCAAAAAAACTATACCCAAATGGAATTGAGTAAAGACGTTGCAAGGTTGTAAAATCGCCGGTTAATTTAACAATGGCTGTTCTTCCGTTTACAATCTGCATACCGTAAATTGCCTTTTCTTTTTCTGAATATACCAATTCCGCTATTCGTATATAATCAAAAATAGTTTTTTCATCACCCGTATTTAAGTCAACTATTTTCAATCCTCTCCAATTTTGATTGTGAGTTGTTACAAATGCTCTATTATTTAATTTGTCATAAGCAAAATTAGTAACATAGTATAACCCTGGACTTTCAACATTTGCAATTTTATTTATTGCTCCGTCATTAATGTTCATTCTAATTAAACTAGCTAAATCCCCCGGTCTATTAATAGCACAAATTAATTCCCCTTTATTATTGTTAAGATAAGGACGAGAAACAGAACCTAAATTTTCTTTTGTAAACTCATGGTTTTTTGTTAACGGATACTCAGAAATTTTATTGATATTATTTTTTTGAAATTCATTTTCAAACTCAATCCATTCGTCCCATACAGTAACAATATCTTTATTAAAGACTTTATTAAATTGAGAGGCATAAAATTTATTACTTAACGAATCCCTATTATAAAATGCTCTAACTTTTTCCATACCGTATTTTGTACTTAAATAGGATATAAATCTAGAACCGTAAAGATAAGAATTCACTCCTACTTGAAAATCAACGGTAGTTCCTTCAGTTTCCAACCCGATTGGTCTATAAAAATATACATTTTCTTTAACCATTGATCTAAAAACCATTTCATCATATCCTCCTAAAACTCTGCCCAAACCACCGGACATCCAAGTTTCCATAAATACTGCAATTCCTTCATGAAACCAACGGGGTGAGTACCATCTGGGTGAAGATAAATAACTATAAAACATAGATAAAGGATTTTCATTATCTGTTGATATTTTACCCAGGAAGATATTTCTAAAAAACGCATCCAACCCTGCCGATTTATCAGCCATTACTAGATGAGTTAATTCATGATTCATTAGCCACTGAAAACGTTCATTTGCCGGCAGAACATCAAAAGTAAAATCAAAAGGGGCAATTCCTATTAATAATAAATTATAAGGAATGGTCATTGTTCCCCCATTCCCTACATCCGAAAAATCATTCAACAAAACCGTAACCTTTTTATCTGTATAATAATTCCAATACTTTTGATGGAATTGATATGCACTTTCGGTAGTTGCCGCTACATGAGGAATTAAATAATCGTAGGATTTTCCAAAATAAATAATTTCGGAATTTTTTGTCTCCAGTTTATATATTTGTGAATAATTATTAGATGAGATAAAAATCAATAATGTACAATAAAAGATAAATTTATGGTTCATAATAATCACTCCAAAAAATTATTAAATGTTCGGCTCATCATAATATAATTATTAGTTAATTTTCCATTTCATAAAGCATTTCAATTACTTGGTACTGAAAGTATTCTACTCAGAGATTGAGCAGTATTTTGATAAACAGAACCTAATTCAATCCCTTTAGCAATTTGAGAGTCATCTTTAACACCAACATAATATTTGTTAGCAATAATAATTATCCCCATTCCTTTTAAATTTAGAATATTACACAATTCGACACCATTTATTTTATTAGAAAATACGGCGTTCATTTGGTTGTTTGTTGCGGCAATTACTTTACCGTTATGCACATATTCAGAGTTCAACATTGAATTTAACTGATTCTGAGCAGAAATGTTGGTATAACTATTTAAAACCTGATTTAATAATATTCCATTAATTACTTTACTATTTAATGCGACATTAAGCGTTGACTGAACACCAAAATTTACCGCATAGAATACTAAAGTTCCCAACATTCTTTCTCTAACATTTTTAAGTTTTTCAGTTTCATCTTTAGTTGTGTTAAGTTTTGCCAACTTATCTTTTTCCAACAATCCATCTAAACTAATAAATAAGGTATCAAGTACTTTACTTTTTTCTGATAAGCTATTAATAAAATCACTAAACTGAACTAAATTGTTTTCTACATCAATCGATTTATCGATCGTTTCTTTTTTATAATATTTAATCAATAGATTTCTTGTGGCAGAAATTACACTAAGATTATTTCTTAGAAATAAACTTAATTCATTTAGATGATTAAATTGTATTGCCAAATTTTTATCTTTCTCTAAAATAGACTGTAAAGATTTTTCCCAATTTTCAAAATCTGACGGAATTTTTTGTAAAACATTTGCATTTAAGCTAAGTAAATTAATTACATTACCAAGTGCGGCAGTATCTTTTAAAAATTCATTTCTAAAAAGTACTTTTTCCTGACCTGTATTTGCATTTCGATATTTATCCACCTTACCTATCGTACCGGCGCTATCCGAATTATTAACTTTCGGTAAAAAAATTGATAAAATAAGTATGGTAAAAATTATTAGTGCCGAAATAATAAATAAGTTTTTGTTTTTCATATTAACCTCAAAGTGTAATAATATTTAAAATTTATATAATAATTTATTCTATAGAAAATTAATTTATTTAAAATTATATATATATCTATTGCAAATGGTCTGGAAATCCTTTTATCTTACCTAAAGCCTGTGCTCCTACTATATAACATTCTACAACATCAACAAAACCAACTGCTTCTTTATTGTTTATGATTCCGATAAAGTATTGATTACCGACTGAAACTATTCCTAATTCCTTGCAACTTAGAATATTAGATACAGTCATGTCAACTTTATTTGAATAGACAAATGAATTAAGATCAATTTTTGAAAAATTTGGTTGTTCAATACCCGAAAAGATTTCCTTATTTAAAGCAAAATTTAACTGATTTCCCGTTTCTTTAGCTGCAGGCGCTAATACTC
>JAEXOD010000232.1 GCA_023447335.1 Bacteroidota bacterium | reverse complement strand
TTGTTTAAAAACGAAATTCACAAATTTACGGTTGGTTTAGATGCATTACATCCAAGCGATAATGACGAATCGATTAACGTTGGCATGGAATATGGTTTATATAATAACATATTTTTACGTGCCGGTTATAAATCGTTATTTTTGGATAATGCGGAAGAAGGTTTAACTTTAGGTTTTGGTTTAAGCTATGATATAGCACCCGGATTCGGGTTATTCTTAGATTACGCTTACCAAGATTTTGGTATATTAAAAGATACGCAACATTTTGCAATTGGCTTAAAATTTTAGTATATTAAGTATTAACTTTACCCGTTGCCGTAAATATTTACTGCAACGGGTTTTCTATTAAACCATTTAGTGTTAATAGATGTTTAATTATATAAATTTATATTTTAGTTTGGAGGTTATAAAATGAAAAAATTTTTACTGGTGTTAATGGTGATGGTGAATGTCTTGATTGCGCAATCAAATCATACAATCACGATTGATGGTACTAATGACTTTAGTACTGATTATGAACGATTTACTACGACATCTGGGGGCAGCAATTATTTTTATGCTACTTGGGATGCTAACTATCTTTATTTTGGTTTTTCTGGTAACACACCTGCTGGATTCCTTACTGATAACAATAGGGTAATTCATATTTATTTTGATACTGATCCACAGACAACTCCGACCAATGGAACTGGTACAACTTCGGGTGAGTCTTGGAAATGGACACCATCCTTACCTTTTACAGCAAATTATCATTATACGTTCAAAACAATAGACAATACTGAATATCGTAAACAGTTTACCTCTTCATGGGTAGGTGCAACATTTAGTACATCTAATTGGAAAAATACTACTTCTCATTATTGGGAGATTAGAATCTCTAGAGCTGATTTAGGATCCCCATCGAAAATTTATGTATTAGCGTATATAGAAGAAGATTGGAACGGTGGAAATATTTCTGTTGGGGCGCCTTCAAATTTATTTGTTAATACAAGTACTTCAGGCAACATTACTTTTAATAGCCATTATATTGGGTTTACGTTAACTTCAGGAGTAAATCCAAACGATAATAGCAATTTCGATCCATTATTGCCTGTTGAACTTTCCTCTTTCACTGCTGCACTTCAAAATAAAGCGGTTGTGTTAAATTGGGCTACTGCTACAGAAATTAATAACTACGGATTTGAAGTTGAACGTTCTTTTGATAAAACCAATTGGAATAAAGTAGCTTTTAAAAACGGTTACGGTAACAGCAACTCTGTAAAAGATTATACCTTTACGGATAAAGACATTACCAAAAACGGAATGTACTACTACAGACTAAAACAGATTGATAACAATGGCGATTTTGAATATTCAAATATAGTTGAAGTTAACGTAAATATACCTGTTAAATTTGAAGTAGCTCAAAATTATCCTAATCCTTTTAACCCGGTAACAAATATTAGTTTTAATTTACCTGAAGCAAGTAATGTAACTTTATACATTTTTAACGCAATCGGTCAACAAGTTAAAGCAATTAACGCCGGTTATAAAGAAGCAGGTAAACATACTTTAGAATTTGACGGAAGCAACTTAAATAGTGGTGTATATTTTTATAAAGTTGAAGCCGGCAATAATAGTATGATAAGGAAAATGGCACTGATAAAGTAGTGTTAAATGTTAAGTGTTGAATGTTAAATAATTCTGAGTTTTGAATTTATAATATTGAATGACTAACTCCTTAACGGAGTGAAGTTTATAAAAGTAGAGACGCACATATGTGCGTCTTTGCTGTTTTAAACGAACTTGGGGAATTGTAAAAGCTAATTACCACTAGCTAAAGATAGTGGTAATTGAAAGCAGGTGGCTAATAATAATACTATAAAAAGTTAATATTAATTACCACTATTTTCAAATAGTGGGCATAGGTAACATTCATATTTATTGATGTAGTTCGTCAATTAATTGTTCGTCATATAACAAGTAGTCGTATGTTTCACGGCTTCGTGTAGTATAATATTTATCACCGTCAACAATAATTTCGGGAGGACGGCGGCGACCGTTATAATTAGAAGACATAACCATTCCGTATGCACCGGCTGAAAGAACTGCGATTCTGTCGTTTTGTTCAAGTTTTTGAATCTCACGGGATTTACCTAAAAAATCCCCGCTTTCACATACCGGACCAACAATATCAGCTATAAAGTTTTCATAATCTTTGTTTACAACAGGTTGAATGTGATGATATGCGTTATAAATGCTCGGACGTAATAAATCAGTCATTGCAGTATCTGTTACAATAAAGTTTTTATCGTTGTTAACTTTAGTATATAAAACTGTTCCAATCAAAATTCCTGCATTGGCGGTTAAATAACGTCCCGGTTCAAAAAATATTTCCATATTTAAATCTTTGAATATTGGCATTAAAGCAGCAGCTAATTTAAATGGTGAAAAAGAATGTTCGTTTTTATAAGGAACCCCCATTCCGCCTCCCATATCAAAGTGTTCGAGATCAATTCCGTTTTCTTTAAGGTTGAAAATTAGTTCTTTCATTTTTTTTACTGCTTCAACAAAAGGTTCAATAACAGTAATTTGTGAACCGATATGCATATCAATTCCTTTTAACTCAATATTAGGCAATTTTTGGGCTTCTAGATAGTAGTTGATAGCATCTTTATATGGGATACCAAATTTGTTTTCTTTAAGACCGGTAGAAATATACGGATGAGTTTTAGGATCAACATTAGGGTTTACGCGAATAGCGACCGGTACTTTTTTACCTAACTCAGTCGCAATTCGACTGATTGCTTCCAACTCTTGTCGGCTTTCGGCTTTAATCATTTTTACGCCTAACTCAATTCCCATTTTAATTTCGTCGTAAGTTTTGCCAACACCGGTTAATAAAATTCTGTCCGGAGTAAACCCGCCTTTTAATGCTCTAATAAACTCACCGGCACTGTTTACGTCACAACCGGCACCAAGCTGTTCAAATATTTTGATAACATTTAAATTGTAGTTTGATTTTGAAGCATAAAAAATTGTATGATTAATATCCTTAAAAGCGTCTGAAAATAACTTATAATGGTTTTGAAAAGCTTTTTTGCTGTAAATATAAACAGGTGTTTTTGAAGTGTCAACAATATCGTTTACTCTAACATTTTCACAATACAATTCGTTATTGATATAATAAAAAAAATCGGATTCGATTAAACTCATAACATTCCTCAATAAAATATGGTTATATTATAAAAACTGAACAATTAAAAATTTTAGTTCCACAACAAAAAAAACAAAAAATAATAAGCGAATATTTTTATAAAATTTCAAGAGAATGAATAGAAAAAAGAGTAAAATATCTTATAATATTTAAAAATATGCATAAAAATGCGAGAATTAATATGCTAAGGAATAGTTTTTTATAAGGTCTATTATTTTAAAAATTAATAATTTATTATATTTGTAAATTAAAATCTAAAGAGTGAGGTGTAAAATAGCACAGAATAATACACAAAACAGCGTAGTTGATAAAGTGGTATCATTAGCAAAAAGGAGAGGGTTTGTATTTCAGTCGAGTGAAATATACGGTGGTTTAAATGGTTGTTGGGATTACGGTCCGCTTGGTGTTGAACTTTTACGTAACATAAAAGAAGAATGGTGGAAAGCCATGACTTACCGTGAAGATGTTGAAGGTTTGGATGCTTCAATATTAATGCACCCAAAAGTTTGGGAAGCTTCGGGGCACGTTGAAAATTTTACTGATCCTATGATAGACTGTAAAAGCTGTAAAGCAAGATTTAGATTAGATACATTAGCGGATTTAATTGCAGATAAAAAGAAAGAAAAAGCAGTTGATGAGTTAAAAAATGTAATAAACGGAACCGACCTTGAAGAACAACTAGCTCTAATTACGGAAAAAAACACTGTTAAAGTTGAAGCTTTTGAACAAGTTTTAGAAAATAAAAATTTAGCAGTAAAATTGTTGGATATTATAAACTGTCCCCAATGCGGTAATAAAGGTAACTTTACCGAACCAAGAAGTTTTAATTTAATGTTTAAAACATTTTTAGGACCTGTTGAACAAGAAGGTAATGTTATTTATTTGAGACCTGAAACTGCTCAAGGTATTTTTGTAAACTTCTTAAATGTTCAGGGGAGTAGTAGACAAAAATTGCCGTTCGGTATTGCACAAATAGGTAAAGCATTTAGAAATGAGATTAACACTAAAAACTTCTTGTTCCGTACACGCGAGTTTGAGCAGATGGAAATGCAATATTTTGTAAAACCGAGCGATGATAAAAAACATTATGATTATTGGAAAGCTGTAAGATTAGAATGGTATAAATCTTTAGGAATGACTCCCGAAAAATTACGTTATCATGATCATCCGCAGGATAAGTTGGCTCATTATGCTAAAGAAGCTACGGATATTGAATATCAATTTCCTTTTGGCTGGGGTGAGATAGAAGGAATACATAATCGAACAAATTTTGATGTAAGTAGGCATGAGCAGTTTTCAGGTAAAGCGATGAAATATTTTGATGAAGAAGCTAAAGAAAAATATTTCCCGTTTATAATTGAAACATCGGCAGGTGCAAGTCGTTCGTTTATGGCGTTTTTAGTTGACGCATATAAAGAAGAAGAAGTTAACGGAGAAGTAAGAACCGTTTTAAGATTTCATCCGAAATTAGCTCCGATTAAAGCAGCAATATTCCCCTTAGTAAATAAAGACGGAATGCCTGAAATAGCTAGAAAAATTGAAGCTGAATTACGTCCTTATATGAGAGTGTTTTATGACGATAAAGGAGCAGTGGGACGTAGATACCGCAGACAAGATGAAGCAGGTACACCATTCTGTATTACGGTTGATACCCAAACATTAGAAGATAATACTGTTACTGTAAGAGAACGAGACAGTATGGAACAAATCAGAATTTCTGCAAATGAATTGTTAGATTATCTGAGCAAAAAAATAAGGGGCTAATTTTTTATATAAAATGAGGAGATTAGGCTAAAAAAATAGGCTAATTGGTTTCTCAAACTATTTAAGAAGCTCCCAAAATACTTCGCATACTATTAATTTAAATTTAGGCAATTCTTTTATGGATTGCCTAAATTAAATCCTCTAATTCCGTCCTAATTTTAAACCTTTGTTGTTTATTAATTTCATAAAAAATATTCTTATTCTAAACTAAATTTTATGGAAAAATATTCGATAATAAAATCAATAAAATAATATTATAATTAAATGACAAACAAACAATTTAAACCAAATTTTATCGATTATTTTTCTCCTCCGGATTTAAAAGATGAAGAACAGAACAGAAAAGCTAGGATAATTTATTACATAATTGTTAGTGTATTTACCGGTTTTTTTATATTTGTTTTTCAAAGAATATTACGGGGCGAAATAAATAGTATTGAATTATTCTCGGGCGTTTTAGCATTATTTTTTATTGACTTAGTATTTGTGTTAAGGGGAAATACAAATATTTCGGGAAAATTACTAATTTTAATTTTACAAGGATTTACTTTCTATAGAGCATTTACTTTTAACGGAATACATGATACTATACTGTTTGCGATACCCGGTACATTGGTTATTGCAGGTTTAATTTTAAGTAAAAGAGGCTTTTTTCTTTCGACCATTGCATCAATTATTACAGTAAGTATACTTGGGTATTTAGAAATAAACGAATACATAACTACCTTTTACAGCTACATCACAACCTACGATCATGTTTTTGATAGAATAATTATTATTATTGTTACTGCAGTAGGCGTGTTATTGTTTTTAACGGAAACAAATAAGAGCTATAATAAAATAAAAAAGAGCGAAGAAGAATTAAGAGCAACAACAAATTTGTTGATGAACTCTGAGCAGCGCTTTAGAATGTTGTATGATAATTCAAGCTTCCCTTTGCTGTTATTAGATGATAATTTGACAATAGTTGATTGTAATCTAGCAGCAATAAACTTATTTAACGTCACGCATAAGAAAAAATTAATCGGTAAAAGCCCGATTGACTTTTCGCCCCAGTTTCAATCAGGCGAAAAAAAATCAGAAGATTTATCCGCAGAAAAGTTGGCTCAAGTAAACAAAGAGGGAAATAAAACATTTGAATGGACACATTTAAAACAAACAGGAGAAACTTTTGTAGCCGAAGTAACAATGACAAGAATTGAATTTCCGGAAGCAAAAATGTTTTTATGCCATTTAAAAGATATAACCGAGAGAAAATTATTTGAAAACGAACTACATGAAAAACAACTTTTTATTGAAAGGATTACAGAACAATCTCCGGATTTAATTTATATATACGATGTTGAAATTAATGAAACAATTTACTCGAATAAAAATCTATTTGAACTATTAGGTTATAATTCAAACGAAGTCCTAAAATCTACTTCAGATTTTTACCAAAAAATACTTCACCCGGATGACAGTAAGCAGTTTATGGATTATTATAACAGACAATTTGAAGAGAATAACGATAAGATTTACTCATACCAATTTAGAATGAAAGATATAAACGGTAAATGGCATTGGTTTACTGAAAAAGAAAAAGTATTTCAACGTGAAAACGGAAAAGTTGCATCTGTAATTGGAACGCTTCGCGATATAACAGATTTTAAAAAAGCAGAAGAAGAGTTAGAAAAAGAAAGAATATTTAATTCGACAGTATTAGACAGCGTACCCGGAATTTTATATATATATAACAAAGACGGACAATTGATACGATGGAATAAGAATCATGAACTATTAACCGGTTATACAACAGAAGAACTAAAAAATAAGCATATACTTACATGGTTTGATGAAGAAGATAAACAAAAAATATTAGGGGGGGTAAATGCAACATTTGAAAGTTATAAATCAGAGATTGAAGCAAATTTAGTAATTAAATCCGGAGAAAAAATTCCTTACTACTTTACGGGAGTGAAAATGTTCGCGGAAGATGAGGAATATTTAGTGGGATATGGAATAGATATAAGTTCAAGATTGGCTTATGAAGACGCATTAAAAAAATCCGAAGAAAAATTTTATTCTCTGTTTAATGAAAGCCCGAACGCCTTAATTATATTAAACTACGAAACAAAGTATATAACAGATATAAACGAGCTTGCATGCTTATCTTTGGGGATTAAAAAAGAAGATGTTATCGGAAAAACGTTTGATGATTTAAGTGTAATAGAAAAAACCGCACGAAATGAAGTAATGGAAATAATAATAAAGAACGGAAAAATTAGAAATCACGAATTAGCAATTAACATAAACGGTGAGCAAAAAATAGGGCTTGTATATGGACAACTTATTGAAATTAATGATGATAAAAATTTATTTTTGACCGTAGTGGATATAACAGAGTTTAAAAAAGTTTCGGATGCTTTAAAAAAGAGTGAGGAATTATATAGAACTCTGATGAATAATATGAGTGAAGCGGTAATTCAGGTTGATAATGATGATACTATATTATATGTAAATAGAAGTTTTGAAAAATTACTGGGCTACTCAGCGGAAGAAGCAGTTGGGAAAACAGGATATGAATTGTTAATGGATCCTGAAAGCAGATACATAATGATTGAAAACAATAAAACACGCAAGAAGGGCATATCAGAACAATATGAACTTTCATTTAAATCAAAAAACGGAAAATTTATAGATTTACTAATTAGTGCTTCACCAATTAAAGATGAAGATAATGAAGTGATTGGTTCTATTGGTGTAATGACTGACATTACCGAATGGAAAAAAGCGTTAAATATGCTAAAGGCAAGTGAAGAAAAATTTAGACTTCTAGCAGAAAACGCATCTGACGTTATAATGGTACAAAATATAGAAGGAGAGTTTACATATGTTTCACCTTCATGTTTTAATGTTTTTGGTTATGAACCAAATGAATTACTAGGAGAAAAACCGAACAAATTAATAAGCGAAGAGGATTATGAAATATTAGAGAACACTTATAAAACAAAATATTTTATAAAAAATAATTATGTGTTTACTTTTAAAGCAAAAACTAAAACAGGAAAAATTGTTTGGATTGAATCTACAAGCACTATTATTCGTGATGCATACGATATTCCGAAGGAAATACAAACATTAGCACGTGATGTAACACAAAGAAAACTTATGGAAAGTGAGTTGGAGGATGTTCTTAACTTTGTAAAATATGTAATTGATTCATTGCCCATAGGTTTAATATCAGTAGATGAGGATTTTAAGGTAACTTTATATAATCAGGCATCAGTTCAATTTCAAAATAATTTGATTGAAAAAACTAATAAAAACGTATATGAATTGTTTCCGATTTTAAACGGATTAAGTCAAAAAATTAGCGGAAGCATTAAGAGAAAAGAAATTGTAGAGGAAATAATTTCTTCAATTGATGACTTAGGAGAGATGAGGTATATTAAATATGTAATAACACCGATACAGCGATTATTTAAACCTGCATGCGTGGTATTGATAGAAGATATAACGAAAGCACGTAATATGGAACAATTAATGATCCAAAGCGAAAAGATGTTAAGCGTGGCAGGTCTTGCAGCAGGAATGGCTCATGAAATTAATAATCCGTTAGGAACAATTGTACAAGGTTGTCAAAATATTTTAAGGAGAGTAAGTCCCGAACTGCAAAAAAATATTGAAACTGCTAGAGAAATAGGGGTGGATATAAATCTGCTAACTTCATATTTTGAACAAAGGCAAATATTCGATATTATTGATTCAATGCGGAATGCATCGGCTAAAGCATCGGATATAATTAAAAACATGCTACAGTTTAGTAGACGAAGCGAATCGAAAAGAGTCCTTTACAGTATTGAGCGGTTAATTGACCAGACGCATGAATTGGCAAACAATGATTACGACTTTAAAAAGAAGTATGACTACAGAAGTATAAGAGTAGTTAAAGAATATGAAAGGAATTTACCGGAGATAAAAATAACGGTAACCGAAATGGAGCAAGTGCTGTTTAATTTAATCCGTAACGCTGTTCAGGCTTTAAGAGATGAAAATAATCAAAATAATATTCCAACCATTTATTTGCGTGCATATAAGGATGAAAAATATTTAAGAATTGAAGTAGAAGATAACGGACCGGGAATTCCTGAGAAGCTTAAGAGTAGAATATTTGAACCGTTCTTTACAACAAAAGATATAGGAGAAGGGACAGGATTAGGGTTAAGTGTTTCTTATATGATAATTACAAACAATCATAACGGATTTTTAGAAGTGGATTCCAAGGAAGGAGTGGGTACAAAGTTTACTATTAAATTGCCTATATAAAATGACAAAAAACAAATTATTGATAGTTGATGATGATGAAAAATTAAGATTTAATCTTCAATTATTTTTTGAAGATGAGGGATTTAATTGTACTGCTTTTGACTGTGCCGAAGATGCTCTAGAAATTCTTAATTATACAACTTTTGATGCAGCCATTGTAGATTTAAGGCTGCCCGGAATAAATGGTGAGGAATTTATAATAAGAGTATCAAATACCCACTCGGAAATGAAATGCATTCTTTATACCGGGAGCAGTGATTTTAGAATAACGGACGGATTAAAAAAGATTAATTTTACAAAAGAAGATATATTTCTAAAACCAATTGATGATATGAGCATTTTACTGAATAGAATAACCGAAAAAATGAAATTATAATTTAAAATTAATTGTTATTTATTGAATAAATTAATAGTTCGGGGAATTTATGGAACGCTATCCTAATATAAGGTATAGTGACCTTAACGAAATTAAAGTGCTCTTGATTGATGATGACGAGGGTTTATGTAACAGTCTAAAATTTTTATTTGAAGATCATAACTGTAATGTTAAAACTGCAAGTAACGGTGAAGATGGTTTAATTGTTTTTGAAAACTTTTCTCCTGATATAGTTTTGGTAGATTTACATATGCCCGGAATCGGAGGACATACGGTTATATCATCAATTGCAAGAAATTCCCCGGAAACTCCTATAATAGTGGTTTCTGGGACAGGGGTAATTAAAGACGCCGTTAGAGCTATGAATTTGGGAGCATGGGAGTTTGTTCAAAAACCCATTCTGCAATTCGAGGAATTAGAACTTTCAGTATTGAAAGCATTGGAGAGGAAACAATTAATAAAAGAAAATAATGATTATAAAGAGAATCTTGAAAAACTTGTAATTGAACGAACCGATAAACTAAAGAAAACCATTGAAGAGTTAAATATTGCCAAAGAAAGAGCAGAACACTCAGATAAGCTTAAATCACAATTTTTATCTCAAATATCTCATGAAATTAGAACACCTCTTAACGGAATAATGACTTCTCTATCAATATTAAAAATGGAGTTAGAAGAGAACGGAGGTAAGGATTTGATGACAGATTTTGAGAGAATTAATTCGTCGAGTGAAAGGATAATTCGTACCGTTGAACTAATTTTAAACATGTCTGAATTACATATAGGAACGTATATCCTAAATCCGGAAATTGTGAATGTAAATTCAATTGTAAATGAAATGGCAAAGAATTATGAACATAAAATTAGGCTAAAAGGTTTGTTGTTTAACCAAGATTTCAGTTTTGAATTGAATACAAGATTAGATAAATATTCTTTTGAACAAGTTGTTTCTAATCTTTTGGATAATGCTTGTAAATTTACCGAGAAAGGACAGATAAATGTATCGATTAGAGCTAAAGATAATAAAGCTATACTGCAAATTTGTGATACCGGGATAGGAATAAATGAAGAATACTTAGCTGAAATATTTGTTCCGTTTAATCAGGAAGATAAAGGTTATACTCGTACATATGACGGGAACGGATTGGGCCTTCCGTTATCGAAAAAGTATTGTGATCTTAATAATATTGACCTTAATATATCAAGTAAAAAGAATGAAGGAACATGTGTTGAACTCGTTTTTAATTCCCCCTTGCTCGAGTAATATGATTGATATCACATTTATTAAGAAAAAATAAAAAATTGATAATAATTTAACATTTAATTATTTGAAATTATAAAAAAAAAAATTAAATTGCATTAGGAATTTAGTTTGCGGGTAAATTGTTTTTTTTAACAACAAAATATAGATATGCTAAATTCTTTGTTAAAATCACGTTCTTTGAAGCGTTTGGTTGATATTATTTTTTCGGTAGTTTTAATAAGTATATTTTTACCTATTATTATCCTTTTTGCAGTTATTATATTTCTGCAATCGTTTGAAAATCCGTTCTATACACAGTATAGAGCATTAACTTTAGAAAAAAAACGCTTCAAAGTAGTAAAAATTAAAACATTATTTTCAGGCTTTCATAATAATTACAAAAGTGTTTTTATTAAGGAAGACCTAAGGAAGTATATTATTCCTTTCGGTAAGTTTTTGCGGCATACGGGATTAGACGAATTACCCCAATTATTAAACGTAATTAAAGGGGATATGTCTTTAATTGGTCCTCGCCCGTTAACAATAAGTGATCTAAATATTATTAAAGAAAATGATTTCGATTTATATAATTTAAGAAACAAAATTACATTAAAACCCGGACTTACCGGATATTGGCAAATATATGGAAAAAGGCTTGAAGGAGCGCATAATCTTATAGAAAACGATATGTTTTATTTTGAAAATTACGGTTTTGCTTTAGATATTAAAATACTTTTTGGTACAATTCCGATGGTGCTTTTTGCTAAACATTCTGATGCAATTGATTTTAAAAAAGATAAACGTGAGTTAGTTAAAAACGAAGAATTTTCTTTAAGCGAATAAAAAAGACTTAAAATCGATTAAAAATTCTCTTATTCTTAATATTCTACTTTATAATATTAAAAATTTTTGTTATTTTATAACAAAAATTATTCCAAATTATTTGAAGAAAAAAATGAACTCAAAATTTATAGAAATAGACGGTAAATTAGTAAATAAAGAATTATTAGAGGTGAAGTTTACTTGTGATTTAAACAAGTGTAAAGGGGCTTGTTGTACTTTGGAAAGTGAGTATGGAGCTCCTATAACCAAAGATGAATTGAATCTGATTGAAAAGTATCTGGATGTTATATTGGAATATATTCCTGAATATAGTAAAACTGCGATAAAAGAAAGTGGATTTTGGGACATAGAAGATGATTTAGTTATGACCAAAAGCATAAACAATCAAGATTGTGTTTTTGTTTATTATGAAGGAACTGTTGCAAAATGTGGTATTGAAAAAGCATATTTTGATAATAGAATAGATTTCAGAAAACCGTTATCTTGTCATTTGTTCCCTATAAGGGTTAATAGTTTTGGTCAGGACGTTTTAAAGTTTGAAAGATATACTGAATGCAGAGAAGCATTATTGTTTGGATTACAAACTAATTTAAGTATAGCCGAGTTTTGTAAAGATTCATTAATTAGGCTATATGGTGAAAAATGGTATGATAAACTAATAAACGGACGAGGTAAGTAATGTTGTCATTAAACTTAAAATTAGGGTTACAGCAAAAACTATCGCCCCAGCAAATTCAATATCAAAAATTATTGCAATTAAATACACTATCGTTAGAACAACGGATTAAAACCGAATTGGAGCTAAATCCTTTTCTTGAAGAAAATTTAACTGAAGATTTGGATATTAACCAATTGGAAAACGATTCGGAAGACGAAGAAAAGGAAACCGAATATGATTATGAGCAAGAGGAATTTGGGATTGAAGATTTTATGAATGACGAATCTATTGATGAAGGTACTTATGCCCAATCAATGGAAGAGGAAAGATTGCAGCCTGTTGCCCCAATGCGAGTTTCTTTGTCAGATAATTTGATTCAACAATTGCGTATGCTTGACCTAAGTGAAGAAGATTATGCAATAGGTGAATTAATTATTCAAAGTTTGGACGGTTCCGGATATTTTAAGCAAGATTTGAAAAAACTTGTAGAAGATATCAACATGTTTGAGGAGTATTCCGTAACCATTGAACAAGCAGAAGAAGTATTAAAAAAAATTCAAAGACTTGAACCTGTAGGTGTTGCGGCAAGAACTTTACAAGAATGTTTGTTAATTCAATTAGAAGTATCTTCATTTGATCCGTATTATAGTTATCTTGCAGAAAAAGTATTAACAGACTATTATAGTGATTTCTTTAATAAAAAATTTGATAACATTAAAAAAGGATTAAACTTAACAACCGAAACATTACGAGCTACATTAGAAATAATCCAAAAACTTAACCCAAAACCGGGGGAAGGGAATATTCTAAATGAAAACTCAAATCAAGTAACACCGGATTTTTTAGTAGAAAAAATTGACGGTAATTATATTGTATCGTTAAACGATAAATACGGTACCTCGGTTACATTAAGTCAAACTTATTTAGATTATATTAACAATAATAAACGCAAAAGAAATCTTTCTGAAAGGGATAAAGATGCCCATAAGTTTTTACGCGAAAAATATGAATCGGCAAAGTGGTTTTTAGCTTCTATTGAGCAAAGAAGACAAACATTGCTAAAAATAATGAAAACTATTGTTGCAAAACAACGTGACTTTTTTGAGCTTGGACCTAAAGCTTTGCGACCTATGATATACAAAGATATAGCTGATGAAATTGAAATGGATATTTCAACAATAAGTCGTGTTGTTAACGGAAAATACGTACAAAGTCCGCAAGGAATACACGAACTCAAGTTCTTTTTTAGTGAAGGACTATCAACCGATGACGGTGATGAAATAAGTAATCGTCATATTAGAGAATTAATAAAAGATATAATTGCCGGAGAATCTAAAGATAATCCGTATAGTGATGATAAAATTGCAGTTATGCTGCAAGACAAGGGAATTCATATTGCAAGGCGTACGGTTGCAAAATATCGCGAACAATTAAAACTGCCGGTTGCTAGACTTAGAAAGGAATTATGAGCCATATCGGGGATGTTTTTTTTATTATCCTATTGTTTGCAATATTTGCAATAAGCCATTCGGTTTTTGCTTCGCTATGGTTTAAAAATAAACTGGTTGAATCCATTGGTGAAAAAATAGCTTTTTATAGGTTGTTTTATAACTTTATATCTATATTGATATTTTTGGCGGTTTATTATTTAATGCCAAAACCTGATGTAATAATTTACGACTTACAATTCCCGTATGATCTATTTATATTGGGATTGCAATTTTTAAGTTTATTTGGATTAGTGTATACCGGTTTTAAAATAAACGGGAAAGAGTTTTTAGGCATTTCTCAGGTTAAAAGGTATATTAAAGGGAAATATAATTTAAATGACTTAGATGAAAAATGTGAATTAAGAACCGACGGTATATTTTCGTATACTCGGCACCCGATTTATTTATTTTCAATATTATTTTTGGGATTTAGACCGTATATGGATCTTTTCTATTTAGTGTTTTTTATTTGTTTAGCAGTCTATTTTTATATCGGCGCATATTTTGAGGAAAAGAAACTGGTAAAAATGTTTGGTGAAAGTTACATTGAATATAAAAATAAAGTTCCGGCAATTTTACCGTTAAGAATTAAAATTAAAGATTAATTTGAAAAATACTTAGAGACTTATGAAAAAGATATTATTGCTTTTATTTATTGTTACGTTTTGCTATAGTTACGCTCAAGAAAAAAATGAGATATTGGCAAAATTAAATGACCAAGAATTTACGACTGATGAATTTAATGAAAGGTATTTGCTTATTCCTCGTTTATCAATAGGAAATAAACAAGATGAACCCGCTTTTAGGGCAAAAGCATTTTATACTATGGTAGCAGAAAAGCTTTGGGCTTTATATGCAAAAGAAGAAGGACTTGATAGTAATGATATAATGAAATACACTTATAAAGCAATTGAAAAGATGTATGTTAGAGATGCTTTATATAATAGAGAAATTAAAGAAAAGGGGAAAGTTGACGAAAGAAAGGTAATTTTTGCTTCTGTTAAAATTAAGCGAATTCTATTCGTAAATTTTATCTTTTCAAAGAATATTGATGAAATAAATGAGATTTACGGTAAGCTTAATAAAGGAGAATCATTTGATTCTTTGCTCCAAAAACGTTCGGATAAAAATTATCAACCCGGACCGGTAGAAGTAACTTTTGGGATGATGAGAGAAGATATTGAAGACGCAATTTTTTCTCTTACACCCGGTAAATATACTAAACCGTTGGATTATGAAGGAGAATATTATATTTTTAGGCTTACTTATGAAAAACCACGCGAGTTTAAAGATAGCGAGGAGTATAAAAAGGAATTTGATAATGCAAGAAAACTTGTTGAAGATAGAGCGTTAAATAAAGCATATTCTGAATATTTTAATAAGTTTTTTGTTAGTAAACAAGTTAATGCAGACGGATATTTATTTTGGAGTATAGCCGATAAAGTAATAGAGACAGTAAGAAACAGAAAAGAGAAAGATAAAATACCAGAAGGAAGTAAGATTACTTTAACTCCGGAAGATTTTACTTCGATTGAAAATTCTTTAACACAAGATACTCTAAAAATGGAGTTCATTAAATTTGACAAGGATCCGATTACGGTATTCCAGTTTTTGCGTGAATTCTTTTATGAAGGTTTTGTAGGAATGACTTTAAATGCAGATACCTTAAGAAGTCAGCTACAATCCAGAGTAAAAAGATTTATTGAACATGAACTATTAGCACGTGAAGGATACAAACAAGGATTAGAAAACTTGCCGGAAGTTAAAAGATCTATTGATATGTGGAAAGATAATTACTTGTCAAAATTAGCCAAAAATCATTTTGTATCAAATTTTAAATTAACCGATGATGATTTGAAAGAGTATTATGAAAAAAATAAAGAAGGGATAAATTCTCCTTTAATGGTTAATGTTATTGAAATTTTAACCGAAAGCTTGGAAGATATGGAAAGCGTAATGAAACAACTTGATTCGGGTGCAGATATAAAAGAACTTGCCAAAAAATATACAAAAAGAGAATGGACAAAGCAAAACGGTGGCGAATTTGGATTTTTTGCAGCAAATTTATATGGTGAAATTGGAAAAATAGCTGCAAAAATGAATATAGGTGATGTTTACGGTCCTATCAAACTTGAAGAAGGGTATTCTATTTTTAAACTAATAGACAAAAAAGAAGTTAAAGAAAATAAACTTACAAAACCTTTTGAGGAGATTAAAGATTCATTAAGAAATGTTGTTAGGGTTGAAAATCTAAAGAACGGTTTAGAAAATAAAACAGTGCAGCTTGCAAAAAAATACAATTTACAAGTGAACGAAAATGTGCTTTATAATTTACAAGGCGAAAATTTAAATATGCTGGTTTATAGATATATGGGGTTTGGCGGAAGAATATTAGCGGTGCCGATTGATCCTCTATTTACCGATTGGGTAGAGAGTTGGCAAAAGGAAAGAAAAGATTTACCATAAAAAGGAGATTAAAAGTTTTGGAAAGAAAGATTAGGTCTACAACAATAATAGGTGTTATTCATAACGGACAGGCTGCAATAGGCGGGGACGGACAAGTAACATTAGGTAATACTGTTGTTAAACATAACAGTATGAAAATTAGAAAATTATATAACGGTAAAGTATTATGCGGATTTGCCGGTGCGGCTGCAGATGCTTTTACGTTACTAGGAAAGTTTGAAGAAAAGTTAGAACAATATAGAGGAAATGTTAATCGTGCAGTAGTTGAACTTGCAACAGATTGGCGTACGGATAAATATTTGCGCCGTTTAGAGGCTATGCTTGCAGTTATATCTGCCGATTCAGCTTTTATAGTATCAGGTACGGGTGACGTAATAGAGCCGGATGATAAAATTATTGCTATCGGAAGCGGTGGAATGTATGCATTGGCGGCTGCTAAAATGTTGGTTAAATATAGCGGTTTATCTGCAGAAGAAATTGTTAGAGAAAGTTTAAAAACCGCTGCCGATATTTGTATTTATACAAATGATAAAATTGTTAGCGAAGTTATAAAAAATGACTAAAGGATTTAAATAAAATGAAAAGCAAATTGAATGAATTGATGGAAAATTTAACTCCTATTAAAATTGTTGCCGAATTAGACAAATATATTATAGGACAAGGAGACGCAAAACGTGCAGTTGCAATAGCTTTGCGGAATAGGTGGAGACGTCAACAAGTTGACGAAAAAATGCGTGATGAGATAATGCCTAACAACATTATTTTAATTGGACCTACCGGAGTTGGTAAAACTGAAATAGCTAGAAGATTGGCTAAATTATCCGGTGCACCGTTTATTAAAGTTGAAGCATCAAAGTTTACTGAAGTAGGTTATGTCGGACGCGATGTTGAATCTATGATTAGAGATTTAGTTGAATTATCAGTAAATATGGTACGTTCTGAAATGGCGGTCGGAGTGCAGGCAAAAGCAGAACAGATGGCTGAAGATAAAATTTTAGATATACTTATTCCTCCGGTACCCAAATATGGTAACGAAGAAACTACTACGCAAAATGATGAAGCCAACCAAAACGAAAAAACCCGTGAGTGGATGCGTCAAAAGCTTAAGAAAGGAGATATGGACGAGAGAGTAATTGAATTCGATTCAACTCAACAAGCTGTTGGTATGCAGGTTATGGGACCATTCGGTATGGATGATATGGGAATTAATATTCAAGAAATAGTTAGTAGCGTAATGCCCAAAAAGAAGAAAAAACGTAAAGCTCCCATTAAAGAAGCAAGACGTATTTTTATACAAGAAGAAACAGAAAAATTAATTGATATGGAAACCGTACAAAAAGAAGCGGTTAACAGAGTTCAAAATTTGGGTATAGTGTTTATTGACGAAATTGATAAAATTGCCGGTTCAAGCGGAAAGGGGCACGGTCCGGACGTCAGTCGGGAAGGTGTTCAGCGTGATTTATTACCCATTGTTGAAGGAAGCACAGTTAATACAAAATACGGAGTTGTAAAAACCGACCATATCTTGTTTATCGCAAGCGGAGCTTTCCATATCTCAAAGCCATCCGATTTAATACCGGAATTGCAGGGACGTTTTCCGATTCGAGTTGAATTAAAAAGTTTAACCGTTGAAGATTTTATAAAGATTTTAACTTTACCTCAAAATGCTTTATTAAAACAATATGCTGCTCTTTTAGAAACAGAAAATGTTAATATTTCATTTAATGAAAACAGTATTGCCGAAATTGCCAGAATAGCGGCTGATGTAAACGAACAAGTGGAAAATATAGGCGCAAGAAGACTTCATACAATATTAACAACATTGTTAGATGAAATTTTGTTTGAGGTTCCTGATAAAATGCCTGAAAATGATATTGTAATTACAGGCGAGTATGTTAACGAAAAATTAAACAAAATAGTTAAAAATAGAGACTTAAGTAAATATATTTTATAATTTGTTAATTTTGTAGCCTCGTTTTAATATTTTACTTTTGTAAATAAAACGAGGCTTTTTTATAAACATTGGTAGTAAAAAAATGAAAATAAATTTTTTAATATTATTTATCGCAATCTTTTTTATAGGTTGCAGTTCGTCAAAACTAATTAATTTAACTGAAGCTAAAAACGAAGTAATTGATTATTACGAAACGGATAAATATTATAATGAGTTAAAGACTGTTCTTGAAGATATTGAAGAGCATTTTAAAAATTATAATAATAAACCTTATGATGCTGTTGTTTTTGATGTTGACGAAACCACTCTTTCAAATTATAATTATATCAAATCGATAGATTTTGGGTACGAGCACAAGCTATGGTCTGAATGGCAAGATAGAGGAGAAGCGACAGCTATAACTCCGGTTAAAAACATATATAACTTATTAGTTGAACAGGGTATAAAAATAATTTTTATTACGGGTAGAAGTACAAAAAATTACGAAGCAACATATAAAAACTTAATTGCTCAAGGTTACACAAAATTTGATACATTAATTTGTAGAAAGCCTTTAGATTCCTACCCAAGCATGGCTGAGTTCAAATTCGCAATGCGTAAGCAGATGACTGCCAACGGGTATAATATTATTGCAAATTTCGGAGACCAAGAAACAGATTTTACCGGCGGTTATAATGGTAAAATAGTAAAATTACCGAATTATATCTATAAAATAGACTAACCCTCATTTAAATTCCATATATTTAGCATAATTTGTGGAGTGATGATCCATAAAATTAGCATAATTTATGGATTTATACATCTCTTTATAAAATTTCCCAGCTACTTGGATATTTTGGAAAGAGCATTTGTAATTAAGCGACTTACTCCTTATAGTAAAAATTTAAGAAAAGAAATTACCGGTAAAAACAAATTTTATTTTATTTATAACGGAATAAGAGACGGATTGATAATGCAGTTTAACGATTTAACTTATAGAAATGATGTGGGACAGTTATTTGAGAATTTTGTTTTTAGTGAAAGGCTAAAACGTAACGAATATAAGAGCAGTTTTACTAGAAGCTATTATTGGCGTACTTTTGATAAACAGGAGATTGATTTAGTTGAGGAGATAAACGGAGTACTAGATGCCTACGAAATAAAGTATGGTACAAATAAAAAATATAAAGTACCGAATGATTTTATAAATACTTACCCAACAAGCACTTTTAAAGTTATTGACAGAGAAAATTATTTAGAGTTTTTAGAATAGAAACAGGGAGTAACATTTCCCTGTTTCTAAAAACATAATCTCTATTCTTTTGTCATTTTTTGAGGTGCAATCATATTTTCTGGAGCCAGTAATTCGTCCAAAACTTCTTTGGAAAGTAGTTTTTGTTCCAACACTAATTCATAAACACCACGGTTAGTTTCCAAAGCTTCTTTGGCTAATGCAGAACAAGTTTCGTAACCCAAAACAGGATTTAATGCGGTTACAATTCCTATACTGTTTAATATATAATCTCTACATCTTTGTTCGTTTGCTGTAATTCCGTCTATACAACGATACATTAATGTAGTCATACCGTTCTTTAACATTTCAATAGATTCAAATAAACTTTGTACAATTACAGGTTCCATTACGTTAAGTTCTAGTTGTCCGGCTTCTGCTGCCAATGTAACCGTGAGATCATTACCTATAACCTTAAAAGCTATTTGATTAACCACTTCGGGTATTACAGGATTAACTTTACCGGGCATTATTGATGAACCGGGTTGCATTTTAGGCAAATTAATTTCACCTAATCCTGCGCGCGGACCGCTTGAGAGCAGTCTTAAATCGTTAGAAATTTTGCTTAGTTTAACAGCTAATCTTTTAACGGCTGAGGAGTACATAATAAAAGCACCGGTATCTTGAGTTGCTTCTACTAAATTAGGAGCCAAAACAATGTTCATTCCTGTAATTTCTTGCAAATGTTTAACTACTTTTGCACTATAATCAGGGTCACTGTTAATTCCAGTTCCAATAGCTGTTGCCCCCATATTAAC
>JAEXOD010000227.1 GCA_023447335.1 Bacteroidota bacterium | reverse complement strand
GATTAAATGCAGTTATACGCGGCGTGGCTAAACCTGCTCATGATAATGGTTTACAGGTTCTTGGAATTATGGATGGTTTTGAAGGACTTGTTACCGGAAAAGCTCAACAGTTGTATAACAAAGATGTTTCCGGAATTCTCGCAATGGGCGGAACAATACTTGGTTCGTCAAACAAAGGTGACCCATTTCATTGGCCCGAAACAGACAGCAACGGAGAAGTGAAAATAGTTGATCGTTCGGATTTAGCTTTAAAAAATTACGAAGCATGGAATTTGGATGCTTTAATTGCTATTGGCGGTGACGGAACAATGCATATTGCCAATAGACTTGCAAAAATGGGAATGAATATTGTCGGAGTTCCCAAAACAATTGATAACGATTTAGAGGCTACTGACCAAACTTTTGGTCACGATTCTGCAGTGTATGTTGTTAGCGAAGCTCTTGATCGTTTGCATACTACAGCATCTTCACACCATAGAGTAATGGTTATTGAAGTGATGGGGAGATATGCCGGTTGGATTGCGTTAAATGGCGGATTAGCAGGTGGTGCCGATATAATTTTATTACCCGAAATGCCTTTTGAATGGGATGTTTTGTATGACCGAGTGATTTCTCGAAATATGTCCGGCAAACGTTTTAGTATAGTTTGCGTTGCCGAAGGGGCTAAACCAAAAGGGGGCGATTTAATTGTAAAGGCTAAAGATATTAAACGCACAGACCCTTTACAGTTAGGCGGAATCGGAGAACTTGTTGCAAAAAATATTTCCGAAAATACTAAGCTGGAAACACGATATACAGTATTAGGACATTTACAACGAGGCGGAAGCCCTACTCCCTATGACCGTATACTTTCTACAAAGTTTGGAACATTCGCAATACAATATGCAATTAAAAAGAAATTCGGAATAATGGTTACTTTGAAAGGAACTGAGATAAAAAATGCCAAAATTGAAGATTGTATTGCTAAACAAAAATTAGTTAGCAAAGATTGCCAAGCTGTTCAATCGGCTTCTGCAGTAGGTGTTAGTTTTGGTACAAGTGAACTGTAATTTTTTAAAATGAAATCTTAAAATTTTAATAGAATTTGTCACGATAAATTAATATTCAGTTTAATTTAACAAAGTATACAAATAATGACATCTCATTCTTTGTTAAAAAACTTATTATATTGATTATTTTTTGAAAATATTCCTATTTTTCGGTAACATTTAATTTTGATTATATATGCAGGCAGTAAACCATCAAAAAAAAGGGGGAAATTCGTTTAACAAATAAATATCGGCATTGTTAACGAAATCGGCTTTCCGTTATATTCTTCCAAATAAGTAAATTTATATTCTTTACCTCGTCTAACTTCTTCAAGGTAACCGCAATGTACTCCCAAATTAAATACTTTAGCAGTTCTCAATTAAAATCTCCCGAAATTATACCATCCACGCATAAATTAAGATTTAGAACAGCTAATATTTTTAAAAGTGTATCGATTTGGTAGGTTGTTTTACCGTGTTCAATATCAAAAATTGCTGTACGTCCTACTCCCGCAATTAATGCTAACTTATTTCTGCTTAACTTACTCTTTTTCCTTTGGTTAAGAATAATTAGAGCTAAATCTTCGGGTCTTGTTATTTTAGCACTTTTTACTTCCATAAAGGTATATTTCCCAAATAATTTTTCATTTATGCAAAAATATGAAATAATCTTAACAAGATATACTCATATAGCGGTAATTATTGGTATAATTTCACATAAGTTGACAAAATATTTATAAATTCGCTTAATTATTACCGCTATAGCGGTGTTTATTAGTTTAATTTTTTATATAGTTTTACAACATTACAAATTTTACTAAGATTTTGAAAATGGTGGGGACAAAATAAATAGATTAATAAGAAAAATAAGAATAATGGCAAATAAAAAAAACGCAGAAACTATATTATTAATAAAGTAATAAATACAATAAAAGTGTATTATAGTGCACTTTTACTTGATTTTAATCAAAAAGTATCTTATATTGTAGTTAAAGTGTAAAACAATGCACCTTAAGAGAGAACGTAATGAAAGAGATTGCACAAACAATTAAAGAACGCCGTCAATTCCTTAATATAACACAATCGGAATTAGCCGATATTGCCGGTATATCTGTTAGGAGTTTAAAGTCAATTGAACTGGGGAAGGCAAACCCTACTTTAAGCGTATTGGAAAAAATATTAGATACCTTAGGTATGGCAATTAAAATTAAGGTCAAATAATTATGACAACAAAAGCACGAGTTTATTATAATAGAATATTAGCAGGGTATTTAACAAAAGAAGCAACAGAGTATCAATTTTTATATGATACCGCTTATTTAAGTGGCGATTTCCCCGCTATTAGTATTACGTTGCCAAAACAATCAGAGGTCTTTCGCTCCAAGGTATTATTCCCGTTTTTCTTTGGGATGCTTTCTGAAGGCGAAAACAAGAAAATAATTTGTAAGACTAATAAAATTGATGAAAATGATTATTTTAATTTATTGCTAAAAAGCGCATGCTTTAATACAATTGGGGCTATTACTATTGAGGTATTTAATGAATAATAATTATTGCTTTAGCTGTTTAGAACCGGGATTTGAGTCATATTGTCCAAAATGCTTAAAAATTCTTTTTGACGGAAAAAAAGTTAGTCATGTTTTAAATTTTACAAGACCGGAATTTAATGAACAAAAAATAACGATAAGTACAAGACTTTCAATTTCCGGAATACAAATAAAACATTCACTTAAGCTAATAAACAATCAATTGACTTTAACAGAAAGCGACGGGCAATATATACTAAAACCCATTCCTTCCGGTGTTTATAATAAACTTGAGTCAGTTCCTGCAAATGAACACTTAACTATGCAAATTGCTAAACAAGTTTTTAATATTAATACTGCATTTAATGCATTGGTTAAATTTAAGGATGGTGATTTGGCTTATATAACCAAACGATTTGATTTTGTGGATGGGGAAAATAAATTTCTTGTGGAAGATTTCGCTCAAATAGCGGGAAAAACAGTAGAAACCGAAGGAGTTAATTATAAATACAATTATAGTTATGAAGGAATTGCTAAATTAATGAAGAAAAATGTTCCGGCTTATTCTATTGAAATCGAGAAATACTTTAAATTAATTTTATTTAACTACTTAATTAGTAATGGCGATGCACATTTAAAAAATTTTTCTTTATATCAAAACACAAAATATGGCGATTATTTATTAACCCCTGCCTACGATTTGTTATGCACTAGAATTCATACACCAAACGAATCGGATTTAGCTTTGGAATTATTTGTAGATAATTATGAAAGCGCGGAGTATAAATTCGGAAGTAAGTACACTCTTCCCGATTTTGTTGAACTAGGCAAAAGAATCGGAATAAAGGAAAAGCGTATAACTAATATAATTAATGACATGATATTAAGATCATCTCAAATTGACGATTTGGTTAGTCGTTCTTTTTTGACCGAGGATATTAAAATTCTTTATTCATCTTTTATAAAAGAAAGGTTAAATAGATTAAAAAGGTAACCAATCAAAGATCTTAAGTGTAGTACAACCAATTTTATTTTGCCCCTTTCAAATTTAATTTATTGCTTCAACGTGCTATGTTCTTTTGATAAATTAATCTATTCTGAGCAATGTTTTATATTTTTTAAATATCATTTTGTAATTTTTCGGAATATGTTTCTATTTTACTTTTAATAATTTCTGCACTTTGTTTTAACATTATCTTTTCTTTTATGCTTAAACTTAAAGGTAAGGCTGCAATAATACCATCGCCGCCTACAAGGTGAGGCAAAGCAATTGCAACATCTTTAACTCCTTCAACATCACTATTAAACGAACTAACAGTTAAAACTGCACGATTATCTCTGTTAATAATATCAACAATTTTTGCAATTGCTGCTCCTATTCCGTAATAAGTTGACCCCTTACCTGATATAATCGTATATGCTGCATTTCTAACATCGTTATCAATTTTATTTCTTATTTCTTCGTTAAACTCTATTCCACGGAAGGCAATAAAATCTTCCAATTTAACTCCCCCGATATCTACGTTAGACCAAGTTAAAACTTCTGAATCCCCATGTTCACCTACAACATATCCATGAACGTTCCTTGAATCAACACCCAAAAACTTGCCTAATAAAACTCTGAATCTTGCCGTATCTAAAGTTGTACCGGTTCCAATTATTTTTGATTTTGCAATCCCGTATTTTTTACCGAGAATTACGCACATGTGTGTGATTATATCAACAGGATTTGTAGCTACCAAATAAATAGCATTAGGAGCTATTACCGAAGTTTGTGAAAGAATTCCGTCTAAAATTCTAACATTCCTTTCCATTAATGAAAGTCTTGTTTCTCCCGGTTTTTGTGTAGCACCGGCAGCAATAACAATTACATTACAGTTAGCCAGTTCGTTATAATTACCTGCATATACATCAGTTTCGTGACTAAATGGAACTGCATGCATTATATCCGCAGCTTCTGCAATTGCCCTATCTTTATTTGAATCAATCAATACAACTTCGCCCGCAGCTTTTCTCATAACGACTGCATAAGCTGCAGTAGAACCAA
This sequence comes from Bacteroidota bacterium, assembly GCA_023447335.1. Classification (GTDB taxonomy): domain Bacteria; phylum Bacteroidota; class Ignavibacteria; order Ignavibacteriales; family Melioribacteraceae; genus JAEXOD01. The sequence continues at coordinate 14,742 of JAEXOD010000227.1, read as the reverse complement.
CCATACCGCTACCGATTATTCCTAACTTCATAATTCCTCATAAACTTTAAATTTAAGCATTCTTATAATATACTATTTCTTTTTATTACCCATTTCTTTAACAATTACATCTACTTTTATAGTACCTGCATTCTTAAATTTCAGCTTAACTTCCTTTTTATCCCCAATTTTTAAGTCTTTAGTAAGTTTAATAAACATTATGTGATAATCACGCGGTTTTAACTCTAATGTTGATTTAGATTTTACTAAGATTTTTTCTATACTACGCATCCCCATCATATCTCCTTTCTTAAATACTTCGTGTATTTCGCTAACTTCAGCAAAGTCACACTCAACCCCTATCAAAAAATCATCTTTGTTATCAAGGTTTTCAATTTTTACAAACATACCCGTATTCATTCCGATGCTTGCGTTTCGTATCCATGGGTCTTTTAATTTTATCTTATTTCCGTTCTGTGCAAAAATTATTGCAGTTAACATAAACATTACAAATAATATTTTTTTCATTTATTTCACCTTATATTTTTAATATCGTTAATAATTTCTTCAATGATCAGCGTACTTCCGGGATAGTTTTTACGTAATGATAAATTTCTATCGAATAAAGATATCCTATCTGTGTGAACATAAAAATACATATTTTTACCGCTTTTAAGAGTTGTTGAATCACTTACAATGGAAAATATTTCAGCTCGTTTCATTAATTTTTCAATCGTAGATTTCTCACCGGTTAAAAATGTCCAATTTCTTTCGGTAATATTTCTCACTTTCATATATTCTTTTAATACTGAAGGTGTATCATAATCAGGATCAAAACTTATAGCTACAAATCGTATTCCGTTAATCCCCTCTTTTTTCAACCTTTGATCTACTAAAACCATATTATTTGTTGTTAAAGGACAAATATCAGGACAATTTGTAAAAATATAACCCACCACTGTTATCTCCCCCTTAAATATTTCGGGATAATGAACAGTGGAGCTATCTTGGTCTAAAAGTTTATAATCTTCCCCTTTAATTGAGTCAATTTCGGGAAGCGAGTTTTTACACCCTATCGCAATTACTAAAAGAATTATTAATATTATATGTTTCATACTTTAATAACATATATTTGTGCTAAAAAGGTTTAATTTTTTTATATTTAAAATGTAAAAAATCATTTTTAATAAATTATAAATTATATGACAATTCAAGAAAGACAAGATAACTTTGTTCAGGTGTTTGAAGGGATGAACGATTGGGAAACTAAATATGAATTAATAATAAACTACGGAAGACACCTTACACCGTTTAATGAAGAACATCGCATTGATAAGTATAAAATAGAAGGTTGCCAATCACAAGTATGGATTTATGCAGAATTTAACGAAGGGCGAATAAGATTTAGTGCCGATAGCGATGCTCAAATTGTTAAAGGTTTAATTGCTTTATTATTAGCCGTGTATAATGATTCGACACCTGATGAGATACTTTCATCTCCTCCGGTTTTCTTAAAGAAAATAGGGATTGATAATCATTTGTCGCCAACGCGAAAAAACGGGTTAAATGCAATGTTAAAACAAATTCAGTTATATGCTTTAGCTTATAAAAAACTAAGTTCTGTACAAAACAAAAATTAAAATGTGTTAAAAAAACTTAAAGATAAAGTTTCTCAAATTCAGCCGAGCGGTTTAATTCTAATTTTTATAGCAATTGCCGCTCTTATCATTCTTTCATTGGTTTTTGAATACTACCAAAGATCTAAAGAGTTCACGAGACTAATGCGAACTCAAACCCACGCTTTACTAGAAACAACAGACATTGCCCTTAAAAATGCATTACTTACCGGTCGTGAGGTAGAAAAACAATTATCCTCAAGATTGTTAAATAATGCAGTATTAATTAAACTATTGCTTGAAGACGGTAAAGTTAATAATCAATTATTAAAAAAAATAGCAGATGAAAATGATATTCTTAGAATAAACATTTTTAATAATGAAGGAGAAAAGGTTTTTTCAAGCCACCCTACGCCCAAAGAAGGGAACAATTCCTCAAGTTGGATTTACGACCGCCTTTACCCTATCTTTGAAGATTTAACCGATACTTTAATAATTGGATTACGAGAAGCAAGAATTGATAATCAATTTAGATATATTGCAGCTTTAGCCACAAACAACAACGGAGCAATTGTTCTTGTTTTAGACGGGGATAAAATACTAAATTTTAGAAGGAAAATAGGGTTTGGTGCATTACTAAAAAGCTTAACCGAAGATTCAAACCTTATTTATGCTGTTCTTCAAGATTCAAGCGGTTTTATTGCTGCAAGCGGTAATTTTAAAGATTTGGAAAATATTGAAGATTCGCAATTTTTAACAAAGTCCCTTAGTTCCAAAGATATTAATTGGCGAATATTTGAATCTGATTCTATCCGTGTTTTTGAAGCAGTGCAAGTATTTAACTCGGGCAACAATAAATTAGGACTATTAAGAATCGGCGTTTCATCTGAAGATTTTAGTAGTTTGAATAAAAGATTTATAACAAGATTAATTATTTCAGGTGCAATATTAATCTTGTTTGGTTTTATTATTATGGCTTTTATATTTACTTCTCAAAGTAACTTACTATTAAAAAAACAGTATCGTTCAATTGAAACGTATTCTACCAAAGTTTTGCAAAATATAAATGATAGTATAATTGTATGTGACAATAATTTTAATATCATTTCTATTAATAAAAAAGGCGGATCAATATTTTCTATTCAGAATGATCTTGGGAAAAATATTTTTTCCTTAATTGATGACCATTCCTTTAAAAGTCTGGTATCCTTAAATGATAAATATGTGCAAATAACCATTTTCAAAGAGAATATTAAAAATATTTTTGAAGTTTCTCTTAGTTCTTTTATAGATGAAAACAACTCAACAAATTATATTTTTGTTTTTACTGATTTAACCGAGCAAAAACAATTAGAGGAAAAAATAAATAGACAAGATAGGTTAAGTGCAATGGGCGAACTTGCCGGAGGTGTGGCTCACGAAATACGAAATCCGCTAAATACAATCGGAACAATAGCTCAACAATTAAATAAAGATTTCCGCCCTATAGAGCATGATGAGGAATATTTCAGTTTAACCAAACTAATTGTAAAAGAAGTAAAAAGAATAAACCAAACAATTACAGACTTCCTAAAATTTGCACGTCCCGAGCCAATTGTAAAAACAACGTTTGAAATTAATGAGATTTATAACCAGCTAAAAGAACAGTATAAAGCTTTTTTTAATCAAAAAAACATAAAATTCGACCATCTTTTAAACGGAAACTGTTCTGTATTTTGGGATAAGGGCAAAATACTTCAATCCTTAATGAATATTATGCAAAATTCTTATGATGCAATTAAAGAATCAGGGGAAATTACTTTGGAAGTAACTTGTGATAATGACAATGTTTATATATCTGTTTCGGATACGGGAGAAGGAATTCCCCCTGAAAAGCTTAATAAAATTTTTAATTTATATTATACCACAAAAGCAAAAGGAACAGGAATAGGTTTAAGCATAACACAACGAATTATTTATGAACATGACGGATTAATAAACATAACAAGTGAACAAAATAAGGGTACAAAAGTAAGTATTATCTTACCTAAAGGAATAAGTTGAAAGCATATTTTTATTGCTAATTATGGGCTATTTGTAATGAGGCATAATAAAATAAAAGAATTGATAATAAGCACTTGCCGTGAACTCAGAAAAGAACAAACAACAGCAGAATGTTTATTGTGGGAAGAATTAAAAAATCGAAAGTTGTTAAATAAAAAATTTATTAGACAATTTCCGATAAAATATGAGTATTTTAATAAAAGATCTTTTTTTATTGTTGATTTTATATGTTATGAAAAAAAGTTAATAATCGAAATTGACGGAGAAATACATAATAAACTACAATTAACTGATAAATTAAGAACCGAAGTTTTAAATAATCTTGGATTTAATGTTATTAGATTTAGCAATGAAGACATATTAAATAATATGAGTAATACACTTGAAGAAATTAAAAAGCATTTAATTTCATAAAGGACCATGTTCTTTGAAAAAATGGGAAATATTAAAGAAATACAATTGATACCTTATTTTCGCTTATTAAAGGTAATATAAGTTAAATAATTTATTTTACATTCGGATAAGCTCAATTGTTAATTTATAAAACTCCACAAATAAGCGGGATTAATTAAACTTATAATTCTAAACACTCGCCCCCTTTATTGAGCTGTATCAAAAGGGATTAAATATTATAAAATAAGTTGCAAACACTCACCCCCCTAGCCCCCTCTCTAAATTCTAGAGAGGGGGAATAATACATTCAAATATTCAGATTTAGGTAGATTGTCGAACAGCAAAAAATTATTATAATACAACGGATTTCTAAGTACCGTCACCCCTTCTCTGGGGTTTAGGCTGGGGGATGAGTGCGTTTAAATTATTTTCATGTAATTTAATTTCTCCTAAAACTACTTTTGTTACAGAACCATTATTACTGAATAATTTAAACAGCAAGTATTTTACCGGATGCTATTAATTTCTGTACACTAAAAATAACAACGGGAAGTATAGTGACGTCTCACGACTGTATCAAAAGGGATTTAACTTATAAAAAAATTGCGACCACTCACCCCCTAGCCCCCTCTCTAAATTCTAGAGAGGGGGAATATTCCCGAGTAACTTTACATTGCAAGCAATTCGCCGAATGCAATTGATTTTCTGTACCCAAAAAATAAACAACGGGTTGCTAAGTGCCGTCACCCCTTCTCTAGGGTTTAGGGGTCGGGGGATGAGTGCGTTAAAATAGTATAATTGCTCCCAAACTCGATTAAATACCAATTTAAAACTTCCGTTGAAGTTTAATCAGATTTAAAACTCATTCAGAACTAAGAAATTTCTAATATTAACTAACTCTACAATCATTTGTACTTATAACTTATTTTTACTTTATTTTTCCATTCACCTGATTTTTAAATTAACAAATCTATAACACTATGAAAAATTTAACATTACTTATTATTGATGACGAACAATCTCAACTTGAATCATTACAAAGCTTTTTAAAACGAAGAAACTATACGGTTTTTACTGCCAGTAATGGTTTGGAAGGTATTAATATAATCGAAAACAACTATATTGATGTTGTTTTAACAGATTTTCGTATGCCCGAATTAGACGGATTGGGAGTACTAAAAAAGTCGAAAGAAATAAATCCCGAATTGGACGTGGTTATAATAACCGCTTTTGGCAGTGTTGATGATGCGGTCGAAATTATGAAAAGCGGTGCATATGATTATCTATCCAAACCTATTGATTTAGATGAGCTTGAAAATTTACTATTTCGTATAAAAGAAAAAAGACTTTTAACCGAAGAAAACAAAAAGCTTAAAGAACAACTTAAAGATAAATTTGGACTTGAAGGAATAATAACTCGAAGCCCTTTAATGGAAGATGTTATAAATACAGCAGCAAGAGTTGCTGATAGTAAAGCAACCGTGCTTATTTTAGGAGAAAGCGGAACAGGTAAAGAATTAATGGCAAAAGCAATTCACTTCAGCGGAAATAGAAATAGTAAACCTTTTATTACCGTAAATGTTGCCTCTTTATCAGAAAACTTAATTGAAAGCGAGTTATTCGGGCATGAAAAAGGTGCATTCACCGGAGCGATTAGCACTCGATTTGGACGGTTTGAAGAAGCAAATAACGGAACCTTATTTATAGATGAAGTTGGAGATATTCCTTTACAGACTCAAGTTAAATTATTAAGAGCAATTCAGTTCGGCGAAATACAGAGAATAGGCAGTAATATTCCGCAAACCGTTAATGTTAGAATTGTTGCAGCTACACATCGTAATTTAGAAGAAATGATAAAAAACGGACAATTTAGAGAAGATCTTTACTATAGACTTAATGTAATTTCACTTAAAATGCCCCCCCTTAGAAACAGAAAGGAAGATATCCCTTTATTAGTAGATTATTTTATTAAAAAATATTCAGAAATTGATCAAAAGGAAGTAAAAGGAATTACTTCACAAGCTATGGATAAACTTATTAAATTTGGCTATCCCGGAAATATTCGAGAGTTAGAAAACCTGATTGAACGAGCGGTAATTTTATCCAGATATGAATATATTGACATAAATGATTTGCCAAATAATTTAGGTGTAATAACAGAAAGCGGCTTGCTAGACCCCGGAAATTTAAAAGATGAATATGAAGCTAAGATGAAAGCATTTGAAACCGAAATGATAAAAGAAGCATTAAAACAGTCTAACGGTAACCAAAGTGCTGCAGCCCGTCTTTTAAATATTTCAGAAAGACATTTACGTTCTCGTTTAGAACGATTAGGACTTAAAAACAAGTAAATTTGTGATCTATCTCACAAATATAAAAATATTTATTTCTTCCCCACTTGCTAATTGAATAAAAATTTATTACAATTACATCGAAGAAATTAGGTAAAAAAAATGACAGTAACTCCAATTACCGGAATAACGGCTTATGTGCCTACCCCTATTAAAAGCGTCGATTTTGACGAAGGGTTAGGTGTTGCTCAAGTCCCTATTCAAACTGTTACTTCATCAAACTCAAATAAAACCGATAATTCCGAAGTTACACCAAAAGTCGAAAACTCTTCTGAACTTTTAAATGAAGTTAGTAAACAATATTCCTATAAATCCCCCATATCAAGATTAAAAGAGACAATTAATCAGGCTCAGAAATCGAGTACCGAAAAAACCGGCAAAGTTAATTCGAATTTTGAATCTGAATTAAATGTCGAAGACGAAAGTTACTCGATTAGAGAAGTTATGGAAAAAAAGGTTAATAAAGGATATTTTATTACTTTACCTCAAGATCACTTAGTTAAGTATGGCGAAAAAAGTAAAATTGACGAAGCTGATTTTACGATAAGATCTACATATAACCCTAATTTAGTTACCAGAAACGGTGGATTAGTTAATTTAACTTTCTAAATCCTACTATCATTTCTTGTATAATAATTATCTTTTTTATATAATTTTGCCCCTTTAATCCTTTCATCCCCTATTTGATTCACAATAAAATGTTTTTCGGGCTTGCCGTTTACTTCCAAAACTTCATATCCGACAATCCCTTTTTTTAACAAAGTAGAAAGCATTTTTAGAAATTCTTCTTTTTCTGCAGGATTTAAATCACTTGTATCTAATCTATCCGGTTTCCCTAAATTCAAAAAATCATCAATTTTTTTAAATGCTTTTCCCGAAGCGGATATCTCTAATTTATCTGATTTGGATTCGGGAGATTTGCTAGTAACATTAAATTTATTGCTTTTTGATTGTTCGGATTGCAATATACTATTTAGTAGATTACCTGAAAAACCAATAGGTTGCATATAATTGCCTTTCTTTTATTATTTATTATCGAAAAAAAATAAAAAAAATTTAGTTTAACTAAATCACTTGTTACATACAACAATCAGATTTCGCTGCTTCTTTAATCTTTGTACTATCTTGAATTACATCTTTCAAATGTTCTTTCTTTTCCATCTTATTTAAGTTAGGACTTATGAATGGAATCCCTAAATTTAAACCCCTTAATATAAATAGAACGGCTAAAAGAAAAGTTAAATATGGTACAAGTTTAGCAATTTTATTCCTTATATTTAACGTTATAAATTTAGTTGCCATTGAGGTTAAAAACATAACCGGAAAAGTACCCAATCCAAATGCAAGCATATTAATAAATCCATATACAAAATTTCCGGCTGTAAAGGAACCTATCAAGGCAACATAAACCAACCCACAAGGTAACAATCCGTTTACCAGACCGAAAATAAAATAATAGCCAAAAGTATCATTCGCCTGAAAGTTATTATAAAAATATTTTAACCAGCCGGAAATTGTACTATAAACAATGTTATTTGCAAATCCTGCTTTAACTTTTGTTGGAAGTATTAAGTAAATAACAATAATTACACCTAAAACAATACTTGCATAAGACTGAAACCCGGCAAGCAAAAATTTATTAGCAAACAATCCGGCAAATGCTCCCATCAAAGAATAAGTAAGAACCCTTCCAATATTATAAATTATTCTTCCCCAAATTAGGGAAAGAGAAGAATTTGTATTGTAAGGTAATGCTAAAACTATCGGTCCACACATGCCGATACAGTGCAAACTTCCGATAAGTCCTATCATAAAAGGAGTAACAAAATCCATGCTATTCAACCATTATATTATATTCACTAAAATAAGTAATTGCATCGTAATTCCAATCTAATTTCACACGCCATAATCCTTTTTCTACACTTTGCAACCCTATTTCCTGTTTATTCGTAGAATCAACTCCAACGGGTAAAATAATATCCTTTTTTGAGTCGCTAGGTCTATACAAATGTATTTGACCTCCGATCTTTTTATAATCAAAGGATTTAGGAAAAGTAAACGTTAAAATATTATTATTAAAATACATAATAGGTTTTTCAGCCAATTTAGAAGCACGTTTTTCTTTATCAATTTGCTGCTGATAAACCAATTCTTTTTCGTAATAATTATCTGTTACTAAATTAAGATCTTGTCTAAATGAGAACAAAACGGCAATTAATAGAAATAAAACAAAACCTACATATACAACGGTAATCTTTTTTCCCCATGAAAATTTCACTTTTTAACTTCCTTATTTTCTAATTTTCCTAAAAATGATGTATTAATTTTATCAATAATTTTATTATTACGCAAAACAGCAATTGTTATACTTGTATTAAGTTTTTTTAGATCCTTTTTATCAAGAATAACTAAAAATTTTGCTTCTGCAAGCCCCTGTGGTTTAACATCCAAGTCTTTACCTATTATTTTTATCTCCCCGTTAATACCTACTAATTTTAATTTTACACCAAATCCGTTAAATGTTTTATTAATAACTTTTACGTCATAAATATTACTAATTTTATCATTAGGCTGTTCTTGAAACAATAATCCGGGTGTACGTAAAATCGAAAGTTCTACATCTGTTCTATTAAGCAAAAGAGATGAAATAACACTAATTAACAAGATTAGAACTAAAGTATAAGCGACAGAACGGAAAGATATTAAATTACGTTTTCCCGTAGTTATCTCATTTTTTGATGCATACTTAATTAATCCTTTTGGAAACTTGACTTTTTCCATAACCGAGTCACACGCATCAATACAAGCGGTACAATTTACACACTCTAATTGAGTACCGTTTCTTATGTCAATTCCGGTAGGACAAACATCAACACACATTCCGCAATCTATACAATCTCCGTTAGTTCTATCCTCTCCTTTTTTTAACTTCCCTCTAACTTCTCCCCGTTTAAAATCATACGCAATCACAACAGAGTTCTGATCCAGCATAACCCCTTGTAACCTACCGTAAGGACAAACCATTGTACAAGCTTGTTCTCTAAACCTTGAGAACACAAAATAAAATACTCCCGAAAATAATACCATTATAAAAAAACCGGTAGAATGTTTGCTTATAGGATCGGTAATTATTGTTCTTAACGCGTCAATACCAATAATATAAGCTAAGAGTATATTAGATATCACAAAAGAAATAACATAAAAAATAACATGTTTACTAACTTTTTTCAGTAGTTTAGCTTTGTTCCAAGGTGCACTATCAAGTTGCTTTTGTTTTAACCAATCCCCTTCAATAAAGTATTCAATCTTCCTAAAAACCATCTCCATAAAAATTGTTTGGGGACAGATCCATCCACAAAAAATTCGACCGTAAACTACGGTAAATAAAAATACCGAAACAATTACGGCAATCATTGTTAAACCGAATAAATGAAAATCGTGAGGTCCGAACGGAACACCAAATATAATAAAATGCCGTTCAAGAATATTTAACAAAATAAAAGGATGACCGTTAATTTTTATAAACGGAGCACCGAATAGAAATATTAATAAAATTATTGATACAATTGTTCGGATAGTATAAAACTTACCTGAAGGTTTTTTGGGATAAATCCATTTTCGTTTCCCTTCTTCGGTAATAGTGGCTAAACTATCTCTAAACTTCTCTTGATTTTCCATAATTATATTTTTGTTTGTAAACTATCCGTTTGAATGTATTTATCACCTTCTGGCGGTTTTCCGTTAGCCGGTGTTGTTCCGTGTAAAGTAAGGATATAACTTGCAACAGATTGAATTTGTGTAGGGCTTAATTGTGTTTGCCAAGCTATCATCCCTTTAGAAGGAACTCCGTTTTTTATTACTATAAATACATTTTTAATTCCTCCTCCGTGTATCCAATAATCATCGGTTAAGTTTGGTCCGACAATTCCGCCACCGTCATTTGCATGACAAGAAACACAATTTTTAACATAAATTGCTTTTCCCTCGTCTAGTGTTGCCGCATCTGTTTTTGCGGTTACGGTCTCTTCATTTAAGAATACTCCTGTTTTAACAAGTATATTTCTTTCGGTTTCGGCAGCTCTAATTTCTGATATGTACTCTTCCTCTTGTATGTTACCGCTTCCTAAAACATGATAATTAATCAAGTAAATTATACCAAAAATAATAGTTCCGTAAAATAACACATTAAACCATGGTGGTACTCTGTTATCAAGTTCTTTTATTCCGTCATAATCATGATCTAATAATAAATCCTTCTCCTTTTCCATAGGAGCTAAATTTACAAAATAATCTTTAAATAAAACGAATGGTTTAAGTAGCCATTCTCCTTTTGTATCGTTTTTTTCACTATAAACTATTGTTAACCAAAAAACAAGAATTATAAGTATTACCGTAAACCATACCATAAACTTTGTTACGGCAGCCATTGTTTCTTCGTTTGCCGCAAACATATCGGTATAAAATAATCCAAATAATAACGCAGTAAAAAAAATATTTTTTTTCATAATCTAATCTCGTCTTTAATGGATTTAAGCTCATTTTCATCAAATGGAATTTGTCCTAATTGCTCAAAATAATTTTTATGCGTAGTTAATACCCAAGCTAAAACAAACATGAATACCGAAAAAAACATAATAAAGGCAACAATAGCAAATCCCGAAACATCTTGAATATGTGATAAATATTTTGATATCATAATTCACCTTTATTTTTTTGTTTTAATATCAGTGCCTAACCTTTGTAAATAGGCAATTAATGCAATTATTTCTTTATCCGGCTCGGTTACTGCACCGTTTTTAGCCAAATCTTCCACAATTAAATTAGCTTGTTCAATTAATTCTTTATTTGCTATAGTTTCATACCCCTTTTTATAGGGAACACCAAGCTTTCTTAAAACAGAAATTTTATCTGCAGTAGTACTAATGTCTAATTTTGAAGTATAAAGCCAAGGATAGTAAGGCATTAAAGAACCCGGAGACATAGAAGCAGGGTTTTCCATATGTAGAAAATGCCATAAATTACTATACTTTCCTCCTACACGATGTAAATCCGGACCGGTTCGTTTGCTTCCCCATAAAAATGGGTGGTCGTAAACATATTCACCTGCTTTTGAATATTCTCCGTATCTTTCGGTTTCACTTCTAAATGGTCTTACTAATTGACTGTGACAGCTTACACATCCTTCTCTAATGTAAATATCACGTCCGTGTAATTCCAGCGGACTATATGGTTTTACACTTGAAATTGTAGGAATATTTGACTTTACCAGAAAAGTGGGAATAAATTCAACTATTCCGCCTATCAATACTGCTATTGTAGCCAAAATAGTAAATTGAATCGGACGTTTTTCTAACCATCTGTGGATAGTTCCGAATTTAACTTTTTCTTCGGTATCTTTATAAGGAACAGCTTCGGCTTCTTCATTTTTAATAAATTTCCCCTGTTTTGCGGTCATCAACAAATTATACACCATCATCAACATTCCGGCATAATATAATAATCCGCCGATAGCTCTTAAAACATACATAGGAACAATCTGTAAAACTGTTTCTAAAAAGTTTGGATATTGAAGAACTCCGAGAGGAGAAAATTGCTTCCACATTAAAGTTTGTGTTAATGCACCCCAATATAATGATGAAGCATAAATTACAATACCTAATGTACCGTGCCAAAAATGAACAGTAGCAAGTTTTTTTGAATACAATTCGGTATTATATAATTTTGGTACCATCCAATATAACATACCGAAAGTTAAAAATCCGTTCCATCCTAATGCTCCAATATGAACATGAGAAATAATCCAATCGGTAAAATGCATCAAGGCATTAACATTTTTTAATGATAACATTGGACCTTCAAAAGTGGACATACCGTATGCCGTTACCGCAACAACCATAAATTTAAGCACGGGTTCGTCTCTTACCTTATCCCATGCACCGCGTAAAGTAAGTAATCCGTTTAACATACCGCCCCATGAAGGAGCAATTAACATAATAGAAAACACTGTACCTAACGATTGTGCCCAATCAGGTAAAGCAGAATATAATAAATGGTGTGGTCCTGCCCAAATATAGATAAATATTAATGCCCAAAAATGTAATATTGAAAGTCTATATGAATATACGGGTCTTCCCGCTGCTTTAGGTAAATAATAATACATTAATCCTAAATACGGTGTAGTCAAAAAGAAAGCCACTGCATTATGTCCGTACCACCACTGAACTAAAGCATCTTGAACCCCGGCATATAATGAATAACTCTTAAATAATGAAACCGGTAATTCAAATGAGTTAACAATATGCAAAACAGCAACCGTAACAAATGTTGCTATATAGAACCAAACTGCAACATACATGTGCTTTTCGCGTCTTTTAAATATTGTTCCCATCATATTAATACCGAAAACTACCCATACAAGTGTAATTGCTATATCAATGGGCCATTCTAATTCGGCATATTCTTTACTAGTAGTTAACCCTAAAGGCAAGGTAATAGCAGCAGAAACAATTATTAATTGCCACCCCCAAAAATGGATTTGACTAAGTAAATCATTAAACATGCGTGCTTTTAACACTCGCTGCATACTATAATAAACTCCTGCAAAAATTGCATTTCCTACAAATGCAAAAATTACGGCATTAGTATGTAACGGTCTAATTCTACCAAATGTTAAAAAAGAAATTTTTAAATTAAGTTCGGGAATAAAAATTTGAAATGCTATAATAAGACCTACCAGCATTCCTACTAATCCCCAAATCACAGTCGCAATAGAAAATTGTTTAACTATTTGATTATCGTAGCTAAATTTTTCAGCTATCATTAGCGGCTCCATATTTATAGAATATTATTTATTTTCGCTCTTGTTTTTCTTTAAATCATCAAATAAAATACGCACCGAAGGGGTATATTTATCGTCATATTGTCCGTTTTTTACAGCCCAAATAAATGCCCCTAAAAAAATTAAAGCAACAAATAGACTGAACCCCAATAATACTAAAATTACAGACATTATAAAAATCCTTTTTTTCTGGCATAATAATTAATTGCAACAGTTGTAAATAAAACTACCGAAATACTGCTAACAGGCATTAATACCGCTGCTATTAACGGCGATAAAGTTCCGGTATAAGCAAAACTTAACCCTATAGCATTGTAAATAAATGAAATAATAAAACTAATTATAATTACTTTATTTGAATATTTCGAAAACCTCAAAAACTCTGCTAACTTAATAAATTTATCGGCACTTAAAATACCGTCACATGCAGGATAAAAGTTATTAATATCTTCAGATACACTTATCCCTATATCGCTTTGTTTTAACGCTCCTGCATCATTTAATCCATCCCCTATCATTAAAACAACTTCACCTTCCTTTTGTAAATTCTCAACAAAATGCAATTTATCATAAGGACTTTGTTTAAACCTCAATTCCGTTTTATCCGTAAAAATATTTTCTAAATTATTTTTTTCGTTTTCATTATCCCCGCTTACTACAAAAAGCTTATAAACCTTATTTAGTTCACTTATCAAATTTTCTATTCCGCTTCTATAATAGTTTATAAAGGAATAGTTTCCAAGCATTTTCCCATTTATAGAAATATAGACAACAGAGCTTTGAGTATTATCAAAATTTTCTGCTTCTAAATGTACTAAACTCCCTATCTTAACAAAATCTCCTTCAATTTTAGCAGTTATTCCATAACCTGTTTTTTCTTCAAAATCTTCAACTTCTAAAGCTAAAGTTTTATCTATTGAATTATAGATTGCTTGACTAAAGGGGTGATATGAACTTTTTACAGCAGCTTTAATTATTTGTTTTTCCTTTTCAGTTAAAGGATTTCCGTTAAAAACTGCTTTAAACTGACTGTTTTTGGTCAATGTACCTGTTTTATCAAACACAATTGCCGTAATTTTAGAAAGTTTTTCTACAACATCAGTATTCTTTAAATAAAACTTTTGCCTACTTAGTATTCTAAGACTATTGCCTAAGGTAAATGGCGCAGCTAAAGCCAATGCACACGGACATGCAACAATTAAAACTGCAGTAAATGCGTTTAATGCTAAAATATAACTATTCATATGCATTACAGCGGCAATAGCAGCTAAAAGTAATATTGCTACCGTAAAATACTTACTTATTGCATTAGTAATATTATTTAACTCACTATTAAATTTTTCGGAAAATGCTTTATGATTCCATAGTTGTGTTAAATAACTTTGAGATACTTCTCTTACAACTTCAACAACTATACTACTTCCAACTTGCCTTCCGCCGGCATATATAACATCTCCTATTTCACATTTTACCGGAATAGCTTCTCCTGTAACAAAGCTGTAATCAATATTAGCTTTTCCTC
>JAEXOD010000141.1 GCA_023447335.1 Bacteroidota bacterium | reverse complement strand
AAAGTATATCAGACATACAAAGATTTAATGAGCTGGGCTGATGAAGTTAGAAAATTAAAAGTAAGAACAAACGCAGATCAACCTGATCAATCTGCTGCTGCAATTGCTTTTGGTGCAGAAGGTATTGGATTATGCCGTACAGAACATATGTTCTTTGGCGGAGATAGAATTCTTTATGTTCGCGAAATGATTTTAAGTGACTCCGAAGAAGGTAGAAAAAATGCTTTAGCAAAATTATTACCTTATCAAAGAGAAGATTTTGCGGGTATATTTAAAGTAATGGCAGGTAAACCGGTTACTATCCGTACGTTAGATCCTCCGTTACATGAATTTTTACCTCACGAAACAAAAGAACAAGAAGAAGTTGCTAAAATATTAGGTACTACCGTAGCAAAAGTTAAAGATAAAATTGAAGGAATGAAAGAATTTAACCCTATGCTCGGTTTCCGCGGATGCCGTTTGGGTATTAGTTATCCTGAAATTACCGAAATGCAGGCACGTGCTATTTTTGAAGCAGCTTGTGACGTAGCTAAGAAAAAAATAAAAGTATTCCCTGAAATAATGATTCCTTTAGTAGGACACGTTGCTGAATTAAAACTTCAAGAAGGTATTGTTCGCCGTGTAGCAGAAGAAGTATTCAAAGAAAAGAAAATTAAAGTTCCTTATTTAGTAGGTACAATGATCGAATTACCGCGTGCATGCGTTACTGCAGACGAAATTGCAACCGTAGCAGAATTCTTTAGCTTTGGTACTAACGATTTAACACAAACAACATTCGGTTTATCACGCGATGATAGCGGTAAATTCTTACCTTTATATGTTGAAAAAGACATTTTACCACGCGATCCGTTTGAAAGTATAGATATAAACGGTGTTGGAAGATTATTAGAAATGGGAACACAAAAAGGTCGTTCGGTTAAAGCTGATTTAAAAGTTGGTATTTGCGGCGAACACGGCGGCGAACCTGCTTCTGTTGAATTTTGCCATAGAACCGGTTTGAATTATGTTAGCTGTTCACCTTACAGAGTACCTATTGCAAGATTGGCAGCAGCTCGTGCAGCATTGAAAGATGCTAAAACCGCTCCCGCTAAAACTGCTCCTGCTAAAAAAGCAGTTGCAAAAAAAGCTCCGGTAAAAAAAGTAGAAGTTAAAAAACCGGTAACAAAGAAAAAAAACTAATATAAAACCAATTGAAATAAATAATGGTTTATTAACGCAGGGGATTTATTCCCCTGCAATTAAAATTAATAAGGTTAAATATTTACAATAAAAATGAACTTAACCCTTTACGAACAAGTTTTTACTGTAATTAGAGTAACTGACGTTATTGTAATACGGAGAACAAATGAAATTATCAAACTTTAATTATAATTTGCCAAAAAACGCAATTGCAAAAGAACCTCATTCGCCACGTGATGAAGCCAAATTGCTTGTTATTGATAGAACCACCGGTTCACTACAACATTTAATATTTAAAGATGTTATTAACTTTATGAATCCGGGAGATGTTCTAGTAGTTAACGACACAAAAGTTATGCAAGCTCGTCTTTTTGGAAGTAAAGAAAGAACAAATGCAAAAATAGAAGTATTTGTTTTACGCGAACTTAATAAAGACGAAAACATTTGGGATGTAATAGTTGACCCCGCAAGAAAAGTACGTATAGGTAACCGAATTTATTTTACGGATGAATTATGGTGCGAAGTTATTGATAACACTACTTCACGGGGACGAACGGTACGTTTTAATCAAAGCGCCGAAAAAATATATGCGGCTATTGAGCAAATTGGCACTACACCTCTTCCTCCTTATATTAAAAGAGATGCGGTACCTGAAGATAAAGTTAACTATCAGACTGTTTATGCAAAACAAGACGGTTCGGTTGCCGCACCTACTGCGGGATTGCACTTTACCGCCGAACTAATGGATAGTATTAAACAGAAGGGGATAAACATTGCCACCGTTATGCTTCATATCGGCTTAGGTACTTTTAGACCGGTTGAAGTTGAAGATTTAACAAAGCATAAAATGGATAGCGAATATTTTGAAATTACGCAGGGATCTGCCGATATTATCAATAATGCTATTCATAATAAAAAGAACGTATTTGTTGTGGGGACAAGTTCTACGCGTGCTTTAGAAAGCAGTGTTACCGCCGAAGGTTTTGTAAAACCACATAAAGGTTGGACGGACAAGTTTATATATCCGCCGTACGATTTTAGGATAACCAAAAAACTTATTACAAATTTTCATCAACCGGAATCTACTTTAATAATGCTTACTTCAGCATTTGCCGGTTACGATTTGATAATGAAAGCTTATAAAAAAGCTTTAAAAGAAGGTTATAAATTTTTAAGCTACGGCGATGCAATGATTATTTTGTAATATGAAGACAATTGCAATTATTCCTTCGGGCGGAACCGGAAAACGTACGGGACTTAATACGCCTAAGCAGTATATAAAAGTTAAAGATAAAGAGATTATTGCTTATACTTTAGAAGTTTTTCAAAACTGCCCGAAAATTGACGAAATTTATATTGCAGCCCAACCCGAATATTTTGATAGTTTATTTGATATAAAGGTTAGATACAACTTTAATAAAGTAACAAAAATAATTGAGGGCGGAAAAGAAAGACAGGATAGTGTTTATAATGCTTTAGTGTCTATTCCGCCCATTAATTCCGATTTCCTAATTGCCGTTCATGATGCGGCACGTCCTCTTTTACCTATTGATGTTTTGATTAATGCTATTACTGATGCGGAGAAATTTGGCAATTCTGTTGTTGCCTTAAAAGCTAAGGATACATTAATTAAACTTTCCGAAAATTCGTTCGATTATGTAAATAGAAACGAAGTTTATTATGTACAAACACCGCAAATATTTTTGTATAAAGATTTAATGCATGCTTTTAATAGTGCATATAACCAAAATTTTTACGGTACTGACGAATCGATGTTGGTTAGTCGGTTAGGTATTAAAATAAACATAACACCGGGTAGCTCGGCTAATTTTAAAATTACCGATTCCGATGATTTGGTTTTATTTGATAAATTGTCTTGATAAAAATTTGTATTGTATTTTGTTTTAATATTTAATAATTTTACATTCCATATTTAAAAAAGTGTTAATATGCTAAATTTATTATTTGTAGTGCTTTTATCTTACTTAGTCGGTTCAATACCAACAAGTATAATTATTTCCAAACTTACTAACGGAATTGATATAAGACAGCATGGCAGCGGTAATGCCGGCGGTACAAACGTTTTTAGAGTATTGGGGTGGAAACTTGGTATTACAACCATTATTTTAGATGCATTAAAAGGTGCTATTGCCGTAGTTTTGGTTGCACGTTTTTATTTCGGAAGTTTTCCTTTCCCTAATTCTACACCGTTTGATGATTTTACTTTAGTGCAAATTATTGCAGGTATTGCTGCGGTTGTAGGTCATATTTGGACTGTTTTTGCCGGTTTTAAGGGCGGAAAAGGTATTGCCACAGCTTTAGGCTTTTTAATTACTATTATTACGGTAGATATGTTGTTGGCACTTGCAGTTTTTATTGTTGTCGTAACTTTTTCGCGATATATATCTTTAGGTTCTATTACTGCAGCTATCTCGGTACCGCTTATATTAATAATTCGTGAAAATGTTTTTAGCGTAGATATTCAAGGTTACCACACAATATTACCGTTTGTTATCGGGGTTAGCTTGTTAGTTGTTTTTACTCATCGAGCCAACGTAAGAAGATTGATTAACGGTAACGAAAATCGTATTACTTTAAGTAAAAACAAAAAGTAGTTTATATGAATATATCCATACTCGGTGCCGGCGGATGGGGTACTACTTTAGCAATTTTACTCCATTTTAACGGGCATAAAGTAACTTTATGGGAGTATGATAAAAGTTATGCCCGGTATATGCAAAAGCATAGGGTAAACAAAACTTTTTTGCCGAATATTCCGATTCCCGAAGAAATTAATATAACTCATTCTCTTGAAGATACGGTTAAGCATGTGCATGCAATTGTTATCGCAATTCCTACGCAGTTTATTCGTAATACAATAGTTAATTTTAAAAAATTACCCTTAAATGATGTTATATTCGTAAGCGTATCAAAGGGAATTGAAAAGAAATCGTTGTTAACTGTTTCACAAGTAATAAAACAAGTATTGCCGCAAGTTAGCCAAGATAATATAGGGGTTCTTTCCGGTCCAAGTCATGCAGAAGAAGTAAGCCGAAAAATTCCGACTGCCGTTGTGGCTGCCGCCAATAATGAAAACACAGCCCGGTTTATACAATCTATGTTTATGACTTCTTACTTTAGAGTTTACTCTAGCATAGATATTATGGGAGTGGAATTAGGAGGAGCCGTTAAAAATGTTATAGCAATTGGTGCGGGAATTATTGACGGTGCCAATTTTGGAGATAACACTAAAGCTGCTATTATGACCAGAGGGACTGCCGAAATAACTCGTTTAGGGAAGTATTTAGGTGCTAAGCCCGAAACCTTTGCAGGTTTGAGCGGAATGGGTGATTTAATTGTTACTTGTATGAGTAAACACAGTCGCAATAGGTTTGTTGGCGAACAAATAGGGAAAGGGAAAAAACTTAACGAAGTTTTAAAATCTATGAATATGGTTGCAGAAGGTGTTGAAACTTGTCGTTCGGTTCATGAACTTTCCGTAAATCATAAAGTAGAAACTCCTATTGTTTCTGCGGTTTATGCAATTCTTTTTGAAGATAAAGACCCCGTAAAAGCTACATATGATTTAATGACAAGGGATATGAAAACCGAAGTCTGGTAACATTGTTTGTTATAATCAATTTTTTAATTATTTCAATTCGTAAATTTTCCGTATATTTATTAAGTAAATTATATTGTTTAATAATCGGCAGTTTATATTGTTTAAAAAAATAGTAAGTACCATAGTAGGATTTTTTGGGTTAAAACACAAAAAAGAAGAAGTAATAAACACGAAAGAAATTGAAATAATTCCGGCTAACGAGCCTTTAACCAAAAAAAATACAAAAAGACGCAAAGAGAGAGTTGACGATAAAACTCGTGAAGAGTATAAAAAACGTCACGAAAAAATAACTCTATCTAAAACTCATCCAAAGCACGAAAACACTCCTTATATTGAAGATAATTGGGATTCATCGGTTTTTATTATTCCCGAAGAAGAAGGAAAAACACGTTTTACCGATTTAGATTTACCAAAACCTATACTCCACGCAATTTACGATTTAGGCTTTAAGTATTGTACGGACGTACAGGCTCAATCTTTACCAAATTCATTAAAAGGTCAGGATGTTACAGCCCAAGCACAAACAGGTACGGGTAAGACGGCGGCATTTTTAGTTACCGTATTTAGTCATTTAATTAGAAAGCCTTTAGAAGAAAGACGTAAACACGGCACTCCGCGTGCATTAATACTTGCCCCTACGCGCGAACTTGCCATGCAAATAGAAAAGGATGCAAGGCTACTAGGTAAATATTTACCCTTTAGCTTGGTTTCTATTGTAGGCGGTATTGATTATAAAAAACAACAAAATGTTTTACATAGCGGGTATGCGGATGTTATTATTGCAACACCGGGTAGATTAATAGATTTTTTGGATAAAAAATTAATTAGTTTAAGTAGCGTAGAAATTCTTGTGATTGACGAAGCAGATAGAATGCTTGATATGGGGTTTTTACCTTCTGTTAGACAAATTGTATTAAGCACGCCTCCTAAAGCTAAAAGACAAACAATGTTTTTTACGGCTACCATGACATTTGATGTAAAAAATTTAGCTGAATCATGGACGCAAAAAGCTTTTGACGTTGCTATAAAACCCGAAGATAAAACTATTGATACCGTTGAGCAGATTACTTATATAACCACGGTTGACGAAAAACGTACCTTGTTATACAACTTGGTTATTAAGAAAAATTTTGACCGAGTTTTAGTTTTTGCCAATAGAAGAGACGAAGCTCGACTACTTAAAGATACTTTTACGGCTTACGGAATAAGTTGTGCGTTACTTTCGGGTGAAGTTGACCAAGACCAAAGAATTAAAAGATTGGAATCATTTAGAAACGGGAAAATTAGAATTTTGGTTGCAACAGACGTAGCCGCCAGAGGAATACACGTTGATGCAATTACTCACGTAATAAATTATAATATACCACAAGATATTGAAGAATACATCCACCGTATAGGTAGAACCGGTCGTGCCGGAGCTTCCGGAATTGCAATTTCGTTTGCTGATGAAGACAGCAGCTACGAATTAATGAAACTTGAGGAATTGTTAGGTAAAAAATTTGAGTGCATTTACCCCGAAGAAGATTTATTAACCCCGATACCCGAACAATACGCAAAAATTAAACCCCAAAAATCGATTAACTCGGTTAAACGTTCCTTTAAAGGAAATGATAATAGAAACAAAGGGAAAAAACGCCCCGTAAGAAAAGTAAATACCGAAAAGAAAGAAGGGGAAGAGAAGAAAGAGTAGTAATTAAAAATAACATTTATTATTTCTAAGGAATTTTTACTAAATTTATATAGTAATAATTTATGAGCTAAAAATGGATTCTGATGAGTTAAAGGAAGGTATATACGAGCAACTAATTACAAGTTTAGTTCGCAAAAAGATACAAAATAATAACAACAAATATTTTATTAAAGAGATACCAATAGATCCCGAGAAAGCTGTTGCGACCCTCTCATTATATATATCAGACTTAATTCAAAGAGTGTTACGAGGATATTCTGGAGAAAATAAACTTAAAAAGCAAATTGAGCTGAGCAATAAAATAATACAAATTCTAATTCATGAAATAAAAGACGATCCCTTAAGTGAGGATTTTATTGAAACAAGCGGTAAAATACTAAAAGCAGCATTATTACCGGTTTATAAAGATTTCTCCGTCAATGATAAATTAATAGACGAAATATTTCCATATACAGGTTTGCTGTCGAGCAATTTATTAATCGGAGAGTCACATGGTAAAATAACGTTTGCAAATGAATTAAAAAAAGAAATCCTTTCATCTGACAAAATATATTTACTTGTTTCTTTTATTAAATGGTCCGGGCTAAGATTAATTATTAATGATTTAAAACAATTTTGTAATGCAGGTAAACAATTAAATATTGTATCAACAGCTTATATGGCAATTAGTGATATTAAGGCGTTGAATGAATTAGCAAATTTACCAAATACCAAACTGAAAATATCATTTGATGCTGATGAAAAATTACATGCAAAGTCATATATATTTATAAGGAATACGGGGTTTAATACAGCTTATGTTGGATCTTCAAATTTATCTGGGAATGCAATTACAAACGGTTTTGAATGGAACGCCAAATTAACTTCTAAAGAAGTTCCTCATTTAATTGATAAAATTATTAAAGGATTTGGTGCTTACTGGAATGATAATAAGTTTAGACTATATGATCCTTCAATAGATTCTGAAGAATTAGAAAAAGCTTTTAAAACAACAAAAACCAAAGATGACAAACCCACAGTTTTTATTGATGTCGCACCAAAACCATTTCAGAAAACCATATTAGAAAACCTAAGAGTTGAAAGAGAAATTCACCATAGATGCAAAAATTTAGTTGTTGCAGCCACAGGAACAGGAAAAACCTATATTGCGGCTTTTGACTTTGCATACTTTTTGCAACAAAATAAAAATGCAAAATTATTATTTATTGCTCATAGAAAAGAAATAATCCAACAAGCAGTATTAACTTTTCGCAATGTTTTACGTGATATAAACTTCGGTGAATTATGGTTTGACGGAATTAAACCGGAAAAAGTAAATAATCTTTTTTCAACAGTAATAACTTTTATTAACAATATTGAAA
>JAEXOD010000061.1 GCA_023447335.1 Bacteroidota bacterium | reverse complement strand
AAAATTGAACAATTGGAAGTTGAAGATTTAAAAGCAATGATTGATGATAAATATGTTTCTGCAATAAGAGCAAGAGCTTTATCACCAGAACATCCATCAATTAGAGGTACTGCACAAAATCCTGATGTTTATTTCCAGGGACGTGAAACTATTAATAAATTGTATTTAGAAAGTGCCGATATTATTCAGAATGCAATGGATAAATTAGCAGAAATTACAGGTAGAGAATACCATCTATTTGATTACATAGGTGCCCCTGATGCTAAAAAAGTAATTATATTAATGGGTAGCGGTGCTGAAACTGCACATGAAACAGTTGAATATTTAAACAGTAAAGATGAAAAAGTCGGTATTATTAAAGTTAGATTATTTAGACCATTTTCTGTTAAACACTTTATTGAAGCTTTACCAAAAACAGTTGAAAGCATTGCAGTTTTAGATAGAACAAAAGAACCCGGTGCCTTAGGCGAACCATTATATCTTGACGTTGTTACAGCAATTTCCGAAATGATGAATTCTGATAACAAACCGTTTGAAAAAATGCCAAAAATTATTGGCGGAAGATATGGTTTATCATCAAAAGAATTTACACCGGCAATGGTAAAAACAATTTTTGATGAATTAGAAAAAGAATGCCCGAAAAATCATTTTACCGTAGGTATAGTTGAAGATATTACCAATTCTAGTTTAGAATATGATCCTACTTTTGTAATCGAAGGTAAAGATGTAAAATGTTCATTATTTTATGGTCTTGGTGCTGACGGTACAGTTGGTGCAAATAAAAATTCAATTAAAATTATCGGTGAAGAAACAAATAATTTTGCACAAGGATATTTTGTTTACGATTCAAAAAAATCCGGTTCAACAACTATTTCTCACTTAAGATTTGGAAAAACCCCTATTCGCAGTAGCTATTTAATTCAAACAGCTCAGTTTATCGGTTGTCACTTGTTTGAATTATTAAACAAATTTGACGTATTAGGAAACATTGCCGAAAGCGGAACTTTTTTATTAAACAGTCCATTTGAAAAAGACGAAGTTTGGGATAAATTACCTCGTAAAGTTCAAGAACAAATAATTGCAAAAAAATTAAAATTCTATGTAATTAATGCTAATTCTGTAGCGCACGAAACAGGTATGGGCGGTAGAATTAATACCATCATGCAAACATGCTTCTTCGCTATTTCCGGAGTTTTACCAAAAGATGAAGCAATTGATCAAATTAAAAAAGCAATCAAAAAAACTTATGGTTCAAAAGGCGAACAAATAGTTGCTAAGAATTATGAAGCAGTGGACAAAACTTTAGAACATTTATTTGAAGTTGAAGTTCCTTCGGTTGCTACTAGCACAATTGAATTACCTCCGATTGTAAGTGATAATGCTCCTGATTTTGTTAAAAACGTTCTTGCTAAAATGATGGCAGGTAAAGGTGATGAAATACCTGTTAGTGATATGCCTATAGACGGTGTTTATCCATCGGGTACAACAAAATGGGAAAAAAGAAATATCGCTTTAGAAGTTCCGACTTGGGATCCAGAAGTATGTATTCAATGCGGTAAATGTTCGTTAGCTTGTCCGCATGCCGCAATAAGAATTAAAGTTTACGATAAAGAATTATTAAAAGATGCTCCAAATACTTTTAAATATGTAGATGCAAAAGGTAAAGAATTCAAAGACTTAGCTTATACAATTCAAGTAGCGGTTGAAGATTGTACAGGTTGCGAACTATGTTATGAAGTATGTCCGGCAAAAAACAAAAAAGAGCCTAAATTCAAAGCTTTAAACATGGCACCACAAATTCCGATTCGTGATGCAGAAAGAGAAAATTTTGAATTTTTCTTAAACATACCTGAATTTGACAGATCAAAATTAAATGTTACTTCTGTTCAAGGTAGCCAATTATTAGAACCTTTATTTGAGTTCTCAGGTGCTTGCTCCGGTTGCGGTGAAACACCATATGTAAAATTAGTTTCTCAATTATTTGGCGATAGAAGTTATATTGCTAATGCTACCGGTTGTTCATCAATTTATGGTGCTAACTTACCTACTACTCCTTGGACAACAAATAAAAACGGACGTGGTCCTGCATGGGCTAACTCTTTATTTGAAGACAACGCAGAATTTGGATTTGGTATGCGTGTTACTATTGATAAACAAAACGAACAAGCAAAAGAATTACTCGTTAAACTTTCTTCTCAAGTTGGTGAAGAATTAGTAAATGCAATTCTAAATGCAGATCAAAAAGATGAAGCAGGCATTTACGAACAAAGAGAAAGAGTAGTGATATTAAAAGATAAATTAAGCACAATTAGTGATCCGGATGCTGCCAGATTGAATGATCTGACTGAATTTTTAGTGAAAAAATCTGTTTGGATTATAGGCGGTGACGGTTGGGCATATGATATTGGTTACGGTGGATTAGATCACGTATTAGCTAGCGGAAAAAATGTAAACATCTTAGTACTTGATACCGAAGTTTACTCAAACACCGGCGGTCAAATGTCTAAATCTACAAGTATCGGTGCAGTAGCCAAATTTGCTGCAGCTGGAAAACGTATGGGTAAAAAAGACTTAGGCTTAATGGCAATGAGTTACGGAAATGTTTATGTAGCTAAAGTTGCAATGGGTTCAAATGATTTACATACAATTCGTGCGTTTGTTGAAGCAGAATCATATGACGGCCCATCTTTAATTATTGCATATTCTCATTGTATTGCTCACGGTATTAACATGGCTAAAGGTTTTGAATGCCAAAAATTAGCAGTTGATAGCGGACATTGGCCATTATTTAGATATAACCCAGCTTTAACAGATGAAGGAAAGAATCCTTTAAAATTAGATTCAAAAGCTCCAAAGATAAAGTTAGAAGATTACATTTACAACGAAACACGTTATAAAATGTTAACAAAATCACATCCTGAAATTGCGAAAGAACTTTTAGCTTTAGCTCAAGAAGAAGTTAATAAACGTTGGAGATATTACGAACAATTAGCATCTCTTGAATTCGGACCAAAAACTGAAAATTAATAATTATAGCCCTGCAATTGCAGGGCAGTTTTTCAAAAATTTTAAATAATTTTGGAGTAAAAATGGATTTAACAACAACATATATGGGGTTAAAATTAAAGAACCCTATAGTTTCATCAGCTTCACCTTTATCAGAATCAGTTGATAGCGTAAAAGCTTTAGAAGATGCAGGAGCTGCTGCGGTAGTTGTGTATTCTTTGTTTGAAGAGCAAATTAGCCACGAATCCGGAGAATTAGACCACTATTTAACTTATGGAGCTGAAAGTTACGCTGAAGCAATATCTTATTTCCCACAACCGGAAGAATTTAGAACAGGTCCTTATGAATATTTGGATCATATTGCAAAACTTAAAAAATCTGTTGATATACCAATCATTGGTAGTTTGAATGGTGTAAGTACTGGCGGTTGGGTAAAATATGCAAAAAACATTGAAGAAGCAGGTGCTTCTGCTTTGGAATTAAACATATATTATATTCCGACAAGTCCACAATTAACCGCTTCAGAAATTGAAACAATGTACATTGACACTTTAAAAGCAGTTAAAAGTAATACAAATATTCCTGTATCTGTAAAATTAAGCCCTTATTTCACTTCATTAGCTAATTTAGCCTCGCAGTTAGATAAAGCAGGTGCAGACGGGTTAGTATTGTTTAACAGATTTTATCAACCTGATATTGACTTAGCTAATTTAAGTGTTGTTCCTAATTTAGTTTTAAGTAGTAATTGGGAAATGCGTTTACCTTTACGTTGGATCTCAATATTATTCGGTAAACTTAATGCAAGTTTGGCTGCAACCAGCGGAATTCAGACTGCTGAAGACGTAATCAAAATGATTATGGCAGGAAGCGATGTTACAATGTTATGTAGTGAAATTTTAAGAAACGGACGCGGTAGAGTAACAGAAATTATTGCCGAAATGAAAAAATGGATGGAAGAAAACGAATATCCTTCAATCGAATTTATGAAAGGTAGTATGAGTCAAAAATCTGTTGAAGAACCTGCTGCATTTGAACGCGCAAATTATATGAAAGCTTTAAATAGCTATAAATTGATTATTTAGATTATTTTTGTTTAAGAAAAGCTCCTTTTTATTTTAAGAAGGAGCTTTTTTCTTTTTAAATTAATTATTGCCCATTTTGCATAAAAATTCACTTGATTTTGATATTATAATATCGTAACGTACCGTATAAATATTAAAATCTTTACTTTAATATCCAACAACAACGAAAAGGGAAACATATGGAATTTTTATCAAAATTAGGAATCAAAGAAAAGAATTTTGGCTCATCAACCGGTTTAATTTGGAATGAAACTAAAGATGCCGGCGAATTAAAGATTTACTCTCCTGTTGACGGAAAATTTATTGCATCTGTGTATCAAGCTTCTGTTGAAGATTATAAAAAAGTATCTGATGCTGCACACAAAGCTTTTTTAGAATGGCGAAATGTTCCTGCACCCAAGCGTGGTGAAATAGTAAGATTAGTCGGATTAAAACTTCGCGAATACAAAGAACCTTTAGGAACTCTTGTGTCTTATGAGATGGGAAAATCATTGCAAGAAGGTTTAGGTGAGGTTCAAGAGATGATTGATATCTGCGATTTTGCAGTTGGTTTAAGCCGGCAACTATATGGGTTTACAATGCATTCGGAACGTCCTAAACACAGAATGTATGATCAGTATCATCCTCTCGGAATTGTTGGTATTATTAGTGCTTTTAACTTTCCAGTCGCAGTTTGGTCTTGGAATTCAATGCTTGCAACGGTTTGCGGAGATTCTAATCTTTGGAAACCATCTTCAAAAGTTCCTTTAACTGCAATAGCAGTTCAAAATATTTTGGCAGACGTAATAAGAGAGAATAATCTACCTGAAGGTTTGTTCTCGTTAATTATTGGTAAAGGTTCTACCGTAGGTGAGATGATGTTAAATGATAATAGAGTTCCATTAGTATCTATTACAGGTTCAACTAATGTCGGAAGACATGCTGCTGAAGTAATTGCGAAAAGATTCGGTAGAGCTATTTTGGAACTTGGTGGAAATAATGCGATTATATTATCAAATAATTCAGATTTAAAAATGGCAATACCTGCAATTGTATTTGGAGCTGTCGGAACTGCGGGACAACGTTGCACAACCACTAGACGATTAATTATTCATGAAGAAATTTACGATAAAGTAAAAGAATCTTTAGTTAAAGCATATTCAGCTTTAAAAATAGGAAGTCCGTTAGATTCTAAAAATCACGTTGGACCTTTAATTGATAAAGCAGCCGTAAGCGCTTTTAAGGACGCTTTGGTACGAGCCGAGAAAGAAGGGGGAAAAGTAATTTTCGGAGGTGATATATTAACCGGTGAAGGGTACGAATCTGGTTGTTATATAGTTCCAGCGATTGTTGAAGCTGAAAATAGATTTGAAATTGTACAAGAAGAGACTTTCGCTCCTATTTTATATTTAATTAAATATTCGGGTGACGTAACAAATGCAATTGAACTTCAGAACGGTGTAGTACAAGGTTTATCTTCTGCAATATTCACATTAAATATGAGAGAAGCAGAAGAGTTTTTATCTGCCTCAGGATCAGATTGCGGGATTGCAAATGTTAATATCGGTACTAGCGGTGCGGAAATCGGCGGAGCTTTCGGAGGCGAAAAAGAAACCGGAGGCGGTCGCGAATCTGGTAGTGATTCATGGAAAGCCTATATGAGAAGACAAACAAATACAATAAACTACGGAAACACTTTACCTTTAGCTCAAGGAATAAAGTTTGATATATAGTTATTTTACAATAAAAAGCCTTTCGTTTTTGTTTTCGGAAGGCTTTTTAAATTTCAATGTTATCCGATTATTATTAAATGAATAAAAAGTTGTTACAAAAAGAAATTTCCGAAATTAAACATATATTCAACTCTTTAGATAAAAGAATTTTAACTATTCTAATTTCATTTCCTATATTGCAAACAATTTCTTGGTATTACTCCTCAAGGAAATATTTTGGGGAAAATATTTATCCATTGTGGTTTAAAGGAAGTGAATTAGCCGATTTATATGAGTTTTTATATTGGTTTAGTTGTGATACAATTCTTTATCTAATTATAACTATATTAATTATTAAATTTGTTTTTCGAGACAAAATATCTAACTACGGATTCCAAATTGGGGATAAAAAAGGATTTTATTATACTTTAATATTTTTATTGTTTATGGTACCAATTTTGTGGATCGTCTCATCTTTGCCGGAATTTAGCGAAAAATATCCTCACTTATCTTTGGCAAAAGCTGATTATAAAATTTTTATTATATATGAATTTGGAATGCTATTTTATTTACTAGCTTGGGAGTTTATATTTAGAGGATATTTACTTTTCGGTTTATTCAAAAAATTTAATTACTATGCTATCCTGATTCAAATGATTCCGTTTGTAATATTACATAACGGCAAACCCGTTTTAGAAACATTTAGTGCTATTATTGGAGGTATAATTTTAGGATATCTTGCAATAAAAACTTCTTCTTTTTTTTACGGTTTTTTAGTACATTTTGGGATTATGTTTATAATTGATTTACTATCTGTTATAAGGTTTAGAACTGATAACTACGGAATTGATGTGAATTCAATTATAAAAATCTTTATATCTAATTAAAAGGTAATAATATGAAATTTAGTTTAAATATTGATCATGTCGCAACATTAAGAAATGCAAGGGGAGAAAGAGAACCGGATCCGATAACATATGCATTGATGGCGGAATTATATGGAATTGACGGTATTGTTGTTCATTTAAGGGAAGATAGAAGACATATAAATGAAGTGGACTTAAGACTTTTGCGAGAATTAGTTAAAACTAAACTTGATTTAGAAATGGCTGCTGTTCCTCAAATAGTAGAAATTGCATGCGATGTAAAACCGGAATTGGCAACCTTAGTCCCTGAAAAACGACAAGAGCTTACTACTGAAGGAGGATTAAACGTAATTGACAATCTTGAATTAATTAAAGATACGATTGAAGAATTACACAATGCCGATATTAAAGTTTCGTTATTCATTGAACCAGATGTAGAACAGATTAATGCAGCTAAAGATATTAATTCGGATTTTATCGAAATCCATACCGGAAAATATGCAAATTTACGTAATGAAGAAGAAGTGTACGACGAACTGGATAGAATTAGACAAGCGGCAAAATATGCAAAAAAACTATCATTGGGAGTAAATGCAGGACATGGTTTAAATTATAGTAATATTAAAGAATTTGCTGTTTTAGATGATATTGATGAAGTAAGTATCGGTCAATCTGTTATTGCACGCTCAATTTTTGTAGGTATTGAAAAAGCAATTACTGAAATGAGACAATTAATTAATTCAGCACAAATTAAAATTTAAGATGCAATTATCAAAAGCTCAAATAAAGAAAAAACTGGATTATCACTACAAAGCATATGATATTACAAAATTATCTCCTGATCCATTGGAGTTTTTGCATAAATATTCGGATCCAAGAGATATTGAGATAAGCGGTTTAATTTCTTCCACTTTTGCTTTTGGAAATATAAAACAGATTATATCTATATTAGAAAAACTACATAAAATAATGGGTAAAAGTCCATATAATTATATTTTAAAATTTGATGCTGAAAAACAAAAGAAAAAATTTCAAGGGATTTATCATAGATTTTTTTCAACAGAAGATATAATAACTTTATTCAAAGTATTACATGATATTATATTAGTTTACGGATCAATTAAATATATGTTTTTAATGTATTACTTTGAAAGCGATGATAATTTAAAGAGCAGCATTTCTTTATTTTCAGAAAACATTGAGCATAGATTAAAAAAATACTCAGCTTTGACACATGGATTGAAATTTATGTTTCCTAACCCCAAAAATGGAAGTGCATGCAAAAGAATAAACCTGTTTTTACGATGGATGATAAGAAAAGATGAATTAGATTTTGGACTTTGGTATGAAATTCCTTCTGAAAAATTAGTTATTCCGATTGATACTCATATTGCAAAAATTTCTACTGATTTGGGTTTAACAAGATCTAAAACCGTTAATTGGCAGATGGCTGAAGAAATTACGAACAATTTAAAAATATTTGATAAGAAAGACCCGATTAAATACGATTTTGCATTATGTCATATCGGGATGCGAAAAGAAACATTTTAGGGTGTGAAATGGAAGAAGAACAAAAATTTGATAATTTTGGAAGTACACAAGAAATTCAAAAAGAATTGGAAAACAAAATTCGAGTTCTTAATAATATCAGATTAATTAATAAACTTGTTTTTGATAGTATCAACAACCCAGTTATTTTGTATGATACACAAAATGATTCGATAATATTTGCAAATTCAGCTGCCGCAAATTTTTATAATATTTCAATTAATAATTTAACTCAATCAAAACTTGACCAAATCGACCCTTTTTTAGTCAAAGAAGTTAAAAATATTAAAACCGGATTAGTTGATAAGAAAATAAATTTTATTTATGAAAAGATCATTTTCAGTCAGTCAATACAAAAATTATTTGAAGTATCATTAACACCGATTGATTACGGAAATAAAAAATATTTACTGCTTGAAATAATGGATATGGATAAATGGGATTTTACTCGTGATACAATAAAATCAGAATTTATTAAAGAAACAACGCTCCATAAACAACTTCTTGAAAAAGAAATCGAAAAAAGAAAGTTAGCCGAACAGAAATTAACCGGATTTACTACTAAGATTAATCTAATTACAAATCTTAAAGATTCATTTTTCTATACAATTCGTGTAATTTCAAATTCAAGATTTCAATTGATAGAAGCAAGTAAGGCATTTAAGAAAATAACCGGTTACGAACTTAGAGATGTAGAAGACTTAGGCGGTTGGACTTCTATAATAACTCAAGGAGATTTGCCCCAGTTTCATAAACAACGACTAAAATTAACTCCGAATGAAATTACATGGGGTGAATATAGGATTATTGATAAAAACGGCGAATTTATTTGGATTAAAGACTATATGTTTCCGCAATTTGAAGAAACAGGTAGATTTATACAATATATATACGGTTTTGCCGAAGATATAACAAAAATTAAAAAGATTGAAGAAAATTTTGAGAGAATAAAAACTGATGAATCAAAAAGGGGAACATTAGACTTAAATAGTTTAAAAACTAATTTATCCAACAAAGTTGAACTGAAATCAGCTTTGGAATATTATCAAACCGTTGTTTTCGATTTATTCCCTTATCAAATATTTCATGAAAACGGAATTATTGTTGATGCCAGCACTAAGTTTCAAGATATTACAGGAATTATGATTAATCCTTTAACCAAAAAGACTTTGTTTGAAATATTTGACTCTTCTGAACGAACCGAGTATTTAAGGCAAATTCAAGGAAACAACACAAACGTTTTTACAATTAAAATTAAAAATCGAAATGGTGACGGGGTTATTAAATTTGAAGCCATAAATATAATGTGCGATTATAGAGATAAAATGATTAAACTACTTGCAATGCGTAATCCGGAATATTAAATTATTCTTCTATATCTTTATCAAGACCATATTTTTTCATCTTTGTATAAAGATGACTTCTTTGAATATCCAATATTTCGGCTGTTTTACTAATATTCCAGTTATTTGCTTCAAGTTGTTTAAAAATAAACATTTTTTCAGCTTTCTCTTTAAACTCTTGAAAAGAATTTGAAATGTCAAAAAGGTCATTATCTTCATTCTTTTTATTTTGATAAGGAGAAACACTTTGAATATCCGAAATCTTTAAGTATTGTTCCGGAAGCATTATTATAATTCTCTCAATAAAGTTCCTTAATTCTCTAATATTACCTTTCCACTCTAATCCGCTTAAAAATTTTATTAATTCAGGCGAAAATTCTTTGGGTGTTAAATTATATTTTATACTCAAATCCTTATTAAAATAATCAATTAAAATGGGGATATCTTCTCGTCTATCTCTTAGCGGGGGTAGGTGAATGGGTATCACATTAATCCGGTGATATAAATCTTCTCTAAAATTTCCTTTTTCAATTTCTTCAATTAAGTTTTTATTGGTTGCCGCAATCAACCTTACATTAACATCAATTTTTTGTTCTCCTCCTACACGTTCAATTTTTCCTTCTTCAATAGCTTTTAGAACTTTTGCTTGAGCTTGTAAACTCATATCTCCAATTTCGTCTAAAAATAAGGTTCCGTTATTTGCCTGCATAAATTTTCCGACTTTCTGTTTAACTGCCCCGGTAAAAGAACCTTTTTCATGACCAAATAATTCAGATTCAATTAATTCATTCGGAATAGCAGCACAATTTACTTCTACAAAATCGTTATTTGCTCTGGCACTTTGAAGATGTAATTCTTGTGCAACCAACTCCTTACCTGTACCGTTTTCACCTGTTATTAAAACACGTGCTTCTGTTTTAGAAACTCTATTTATCGTAGAAAGTATGTTTTTAATTGCATTACTATTGCCTAATATTTTAGTACCCGCAAGAGTGCCGATTTTTAGTTTTTCATTTTCATTAATTAGTCTTGACTTTTCAACAGCATTTCGAATACTAATTAATAATTTATCTCTATCTATCGGTTTTTCAACAAAATCAAACGCACCCAGTTTTGTTGCTTTCACAGCATTTTCTAAACTACTATGAGCGGAAATCATAATTATTGGAGTTTTATTATTTCGTTTATATAGCAAATCTAAAACTTCAAATCCGTTAACACCGTTCATCTGTATGTCAAGAAGTAGGCAGTTATAATTTTCAGAAATAAATTCATCTAAACCCTTTTGAGGATTAGTTGAGTATTCAACCTCGTAATTTTCATATTCTAAAATCATCTTTATGCTTTCGCAAATTTCAATTTCATCATCTATAATATATATTCTGTTCATAACTTACTCTTGATAATTATTTAATTTAATAAAATATTCAGAAGGTTTTACAAATTTATTAAAATTTAGCTCCAATCCAAAATTTTCACCTAATTTATTGATAAAAATATCCCGTTTATCTAATGCTCCGTCAACCTTAAATAAAGCTTCAAAATACTCAACAAAATATCCTAATAAAGTTGTAAATCTTGTGCTTTGAATGCTATAACTCCAAAACGCATTCCCAAAGAAATGACTTAATTTATCAACATCATTTACTTTTCTCTTGAATAAAAACTGTTTTGGTAAATTTTTATTCTTTTTTTTGTGTAGTTCACTTTTCGGAACCGGAACATGTAAAGATAATTTTATTTTTATAAGGGGTACTTTAATATCAAATTCTTCAATAGGTAAACATGCAATAGTTAAAGCCAACAAAGCTTCACTATAGTTGTTATTGTAGTATTTTATTGTATTAAAATATATTGAATCTACTAGCTCTAAATCAGAATGTTTTTGCTTTAGGGAATCGTAATAAGTTGAAGAAACATATTTTGTTATGAACATGATTCCTTCATTTAATTTTGGTGTAACTTGTTGACAAAATGTAGTGCTAAAAAATGTTAATAAAAGTATTAGAATTAAGCGTAACAATATTTACCTATATAAATTATTTTTTATAATGTAGTCATTTACTTTTTCAGGAACAAGAAAATCAATATTTTTTCCGGTTTTTATTCTATTTCTAATATCTGTAGACGATATTTCAATTAACGGATTATCTAGAAAAACAAATCTGGAATAATAGTTATGTAGAATATTTAAATCCGGTAGTTTAATATTTCTATTCAATACAAATACAGTCGATAATTCAAAAATACCTTCCGGATTATACCATTTATCAAAAACAGCATAATTATCATACCCGATTATCAGATTTAGCTTGTTATAAATATTTTTAAGTTTGTTTAATGTGTTATAAGTATAAGAAATCTCAGTATTATTAATTTCAATATCGGAATAATCAAAATATTGAATTCCTTCTATTGCTAATTTGAGCATATTAATTCTATGTTCTGAATCACTGTTTTTAATATTAGTTTTCAACGGAGATATATAACAAGGAATAAATATAATTTTATCAAAATTTAGTTTTTCTTTAATATACGTGGCAGTAATTAGATGACCGTAATGAATCGGATCAAATGTACCACCCATTATTGCAATATTATTCATGTTTAACCTTTTTCGAATTAAAAGTTAGTACTTTATTTAAAATTGGTTTAGAAATTAAAGATTTTGAAATATAACTTACTATAAAAACAATTGTTGTAATCATAATAAGTATAGCCAATAAAATTTCTGAAGTACTATAATTATATCTAACACTTTTAATTATTATTGACGGAAAGGAGGTAAAAGGAAAATATATTAATAAATTAGAAATAATAGAATCCTTTGAATAAACCAAATTTTCAATTAGTAGAAAGGGGAGTAATAAGAAAAACGTTATACTACTTAAAATAATATTTGCATCACTATCGTGTTTTGAAAGTAAAGAAGCTATTAAGAAAAAAACAATATAAAATAATACTTCTAAGCATAATAAAACGATAACCCATATAGAATGGAAAGTCTCGTAAAAAAGCACATCGCTAGTAATTGAAGCTATTATAAACCATACTATAAACTGAAGCAATATAAATATAAAAAACCCAATTGATTTACCCATCAATATATTTTCAATACGAGTGCTTGATACCAACAATTCCAATAATTTTGATTCTTTTTCAATTGAGAAACCTCGCAAAAACATATTTGATGATATTAATATTGTAAATACAAATATTAATACAATTCCTATAATACTGATCAATTTTTTGTCAATTATTCCATCTTTGTTTGTTAATAAATCATAAAAAATTACATCACCGTCATTAATTATCGCATTTAAATAATTCTGGATACCGATAATTTCATCTTTGTTAAGACTTGAAGAAATACTAAGGCTATATTTATTCTCAAATATTTCTAAACAAGCAATAAAAGTACCATTTAATACTTTATTAACATTAAAAGTATTATTTGTATCTAAATAATTATTTTTATTTATTTTAACAAAAATGTAATCATTACTTTTAGTTAATTTCCTTAAAAAACTATTGTCCAGGTTCTTCGAATTAGAAATAATGGCAATAGGGTAGACGGTTGTTTTATTACCTTCTGTTGTAGAATTAATAAAATAAACTGTTATGAACAAAAGAAATTGACTTAAACAAAATGAAATAAGAAAAGCCTTATGCAAAAACTTTTCTTTAAATTCCCATTTTGCAATTAATAAGATAATTTTTATTTTACGAAGCATATATATAGGAAGCCGTAAGTCTTCTTACGGCTAATAATTATTTTTTTACTAGACCGTCAAAAAAATCAGTCAGTTTTTTATTAAAATCACTTTTAATCTTTTTGCCAATCTCATTAACACAACGTGAAATTGCAGCATCATAAGAAACACTTCCTTCACGACCTTTAAAAGAAGAAGTTAAAATTGTTTCATTAGCAAGGTTACTTACATTTAGGAACAATGTCCAAGAAACAAATTTTTCTTTTCTTTGTAAATCTAATTTTTCATATGTAATATTTCCGGTAATGTTTAGAACCGGATTAGCATTAATAACAAATCCTTTAGAATTTAATAAATCTTTTACAAAAGTTGATACTTTTTGATCAGTATCATTTTCAATATTCACACTGAAGGAAATTTTCTTTGCAGCATCAATTGCTTTTTTATTTATATCATTAAAATCATAATCTGAATCATTAAAATTTCCAAATTCTGGACTAATAATTTTAAGTTGAGATTTTAACATTTCATTATCCAAAGCAAAAAATGAAGCGGCATTTAACGAAGCATAATTGGTTAATACATCATTACTTGAAGTAGCCAAATTTGCAAAAAATTTAATCTTTTCAGTATTATTGCTAATTTTTTCATTGTATATTTCTGCAGTTTCTAATCTTTCGATATATGCAACAATAAATACTCTTCCTATATTATTTGTAAATGTTTCACCAAATTTAACATTATATAAAGTTTGACCACCCGATACATTAACTTTTTTCGTAACGTTAGATTCATGTTGGAAACCTTCCTTGTCACCAAATAATTCATTATACTTATCAATTTGAGTGTTATCAACCTTAATATCTGATTTAAATATTAATGCCAAATTACTTAATGCACTATTTTCAGCAGCTTTTCTATTATCACCTTCGCCAACGGCTGCTAGGTAACTAATATCAGGATATACTGAATTTGGATTACTAATCCAAGCAGGAATATTTTGCGCTTTAATAGAAAAATTAGTAATTGCAAAAATAATTAAACAGAATGCACTAAAATTCTTCATGGAAATTCTCCAAAACTTTAATTTAAATAAAATGATCTAAATAAATTTAGATTTTTTTTCGATATTTCATGTGATCCCAAATCATCTACAAATAATAACTTATTATCACTACCGTAGTAATTAACTTTTATAGAATATTTCCCGGGTTTTACTAGAATCTCATTAATTCCTACAGTAGAGGGGAAATAACGAGATAATCTTAAATCTGCATTTTCTGTTGCATCTAACAATGCACCTGTCATAGCTCTAGTTAATGACCCCATTAAACCTCCGCCGGTCTGTTTATCAAGCTCTTTATTTGTTGCCTCATTTAAAATAGCTTTTATAAC
This sequence comes from Bacteroidota bacterium, assembly GCA_023447335.1. GTDB lineage: Bacteria > Bacteroidota > Ignavibacteria > Ignavibacteriales > Melioribacteraceae > JAEXOD01. The sequence goes on along the minus strand of JAEXOD010000061.1, from coordinate 46,020 downwards.
AGTTCTTGCAATTGACTTAAGATAAATAATCGGTTCTTTGATTTTATATGTTTCTAAAGCAACATCTTCAATGCTCTCTAATTTTTTAAAAGTTGATACTTCTACACTATCAATTTCAACCGTTATTTTTGAAACATTTGTCAACTTTTTTTCCATTCTAGGAAGTGATAATTTGAAATGTAATCCTTTATCAACTCCGGGCCAAACAATCGCATCCAATTGTTTTTCATCTTGACCGTCAGAAGAATAAATAATAATTAAATCCTTATCTGTATGAACAATTAAATCATAAGCAAATTTTTCTGGACCTTTACCGTATAGACTTAATAGATTTATTGCTGCCAGGGAATCAGGTAGAGAAAAAACACTATCTATAATCGGATTTTCAAAATTATAAATTTCATTTTGAAGGGAAAATGCATCCGTAATTTTTTCTATATCTATCCTTGCTCCGTCTATATCTCCTTCAGTTCGATAGAGCAAATAACTTAAATATCTACCGAAAGCTGAGTTATGAAAATTACTTGTACCGGGTTTAATTTCGGTCTTATTATCCTCATTGCTATTATAATCTTCAGTAATTTTAAGATATTTATCTTCAAGTAATGTAAGTTTTTCATTAATTCGTCTTACTTCAACAAAAGCCTCGTCTTGCTTGTTTAATGCAATATAATTTAAACACTTAAACACATTTAAGTAAATATCTTCATAATCCTCACCCGAATAATCTAAGGCATTGTCATTTAACAACAAAGAACCGGCTCCTTTCGATATACTCTTTGTATACAAATCTTCAATAGCAAATTCGGCGTTTTCTAACATTAAATTACTATTAACAAAATCACCTTGATAATGATATAATAAACCTAAATCAAGCCAATACAAAACTCGATCTTTTTCACCATAGCTCTGATCTTTAGCTGCTATTAAAAATGTTGCTGCAGTATCAAAACTTCTTGTTTGAACAAATCTATCAATTTTTTCAAAATGATCTTTATTTGTTCTCATGCTCCCACATGAAGCGAGGAAAATTGTTAAAGAAAGAAAAAATGTGAAAAGAATTGCTCTTTTAATCACACAGTCTTTAAAATTTATCACCATCTTGTACTCGATTTTTCAACAGTCTTTTTAATTTTTTTCGAATCCATCCAAACTTTCTCATTATTTTCTAAATTAATAAGCTCTAAATCAACTTGATAAAATTTAACCTGCTGACCTTCAACCGCATCCATTTGGCTTTTAATGCTCCCTTTTAACATAAAATCAGCTCCGGTTTCATTCGCTAAACTCTTTGCGGATTCTTCGTTAGCATAACTTTGTTGATCAAGACGTTCATCTCTAATTTCTTGTCGTTCTTCTTTTGATGCAACAAATTTTACTCTACTGCTATTAACTAATTCACGTTCAATATCCTTGATAAAAATTCCTGTTTCAACATGTTCAGAACTTAAATTTCTAACAGTCCCAACAATTACAGCCGGTTTTCTTCCGTTTTGTGTTTGAAAATCTTCATCCCAGGGTCTCTCTAAAAGCCCTTTAATCATTTGTTCTGCAGTTAATCGACTGTCCGTATCATTCCAACGTCCGCTTAAATCCACAACTTCATCTGTTCCGATTCTAGTTACTGTTTTAGAAGGACCACAACCTTGAAGAACTGCTAAAAAAGAAACTGTAAATATTAATAATACTATTTTTCTTAACATTTTTTACCTCCCGGTTTTTTGTCAAAGTATATAATTTAAATTAAAATAAAATTTTTAAAATTCAAAGTATTTTTATGCTAATGAGATTCTAACCAATTTTTTCCGACTCCTATAGTTGCTTTAATAGGTACATTTAATTCAAGGGCAGATTCCATTTTATCCTTTACTATTGATTGAACTATATCAATCTCATTTTCATAAGTATCAAAAATTAATTCATCATGAACTTGTAAAATCATTTTACTTTTTAATTTTCTCTTTGAAAATTCGTCATAAATATTTATCATAGCAATTTTTATCATATCTGCTGCTGTGCCTTGAATAGGCATATTTATTGCAACCCGCTCTTCAAATTGTCTTAGAGTTTTGTTCTGACTATTAATGTTTTTTAAATATCTTCTTCTTCCCAATATAGTCTCGGAAAAACCGTTTTTCTGAGCAAAAGAAATCATATCTTCCATAAATTGTTTTACATTAGGAAAAGTTATAAAGTAATTATCAATAATCTCTTTTGCCTGAGTTTGACTAATTTGTAATCTATTCTTAAGACCAAATGCTCCGATACCATATAAGATACCAAAATTAACTTCTTTTGCTTTTCGCCTCATATCAGAACTAATTTCTATTTTAGGTAATCCAAATACTAATTCAGCAGTTCTAGTATGAATATCTATTCCGGTTTTAAATGCATTAATCAAATTAGGATCTTGACAAATACTTGCCATTATTCTTAGCTCAATTTGATTGTAATCAGCACAGATAAAAACATTTCCGGGTCTCGGGATGAATGCTTTTCTAATTTCTTTTCCTAACTCACCTCTAATTGGAATATTTTGTAAATTCGGATTTAAACTTGAAAGACGCCCCGTTGATGCAACCGTCTGGTTGAATGTTGTATGAAGTCTTTTTGTAATCGGATTTATTAGTTTAGGCAATGCATCAACATAGGTGGATTTAAGTTTGCTTATTTCTCTATAATCTGAGAGTAAGTCAATTATAGGATGTTCGCCCTTTAGTTGTTCTAAAGATTGAGCATCTGTAGAAAAACCCGTTTTCGTTTTTCTGATTGGACTTAAATTAAGTTTATGAAATAAAATTTGTTGAAGCTGTTGGGTTGAATTGATATTAAATTCTTCACCGGCATTTTCATATATTTTACCAATCAGTACCGATAAATCTTTATCCATAATTTTACTTAGTTCATTTAATGTAGATGTATCAATATTAACACCGGTTTTTTCCATATCTAACAAAACATAAATTAAGGGAAATTCAAGATTTCGAGCTATATATTCAGGTTTTGTATTCATTAATTGATTTTCAAGTATTCGATAGAGTCTAAAAGTTATATCAGCATCTTCACAAGAGTAGTCTGATAAAAGTTTTTGATCTACTTCAAATATTTTTTCTGCCGCTTTTTTATTACCCAATAACGATGATAGGGGAATAGGTGAATAATTTAAATAAGTTCTACTAAGATCATCCATATTATGTTTTTGATCAGGATCTAACACATAAGAAGCAAGCATTGTGTCAAATGTTAATCCTATAACAAAGATATTATATTTTTCTAACACAGCAATATCGAATTTTGCATTTTGACAAACCTTCTTAATTGAAGCATTTTCAAAAATAGGTTTAAAAAGTTTTACAAAATCTTGAATTTCTAAACCTTCATACTCTTTAATTTCAGAAAACAAATCCCCCTGTTGATAGGGAGGTTTTATAGAAATGTAAAAAGCAATATTGGGTTCATAACTGAAAGAAACCCCGGCTAAGTTTAAATTAAACCTATCTAATGAATCTGTTTCTGTATCAAAAACAAATAAATTTACAGTATTTAAAATTTTCGCTAAATCTTCGGCATCCTTAAACTTTGTAATTAATCTATAAGATACTTTTTGCTTATCAAATTCACTAAACCCGGTAAATTCTTTTACAATTGAAGTCTCATCAACTTCAACTTTTTTTGGAATATCCGAATTTGAATTCCTGCCAAAAATTTTATCGATTTTTTTGTTTAATGATTTCAACTCTAATTCTTCAAGCAATTTATCTAATTCAAGATAATTAGGATCAGTATATTTTAATTCTTCAAGATTAAAACTAATTGGAACATCCAATTTAATTGCAGCCAACTTTTTAGATAAAAACGCATTATCTCTGCCGTCAATTAATTTTTGAACAGTTCCTTTTTTGGTAATTTTATCAATGTTATTGTAAATGTTATCAATTGTACCGAAATTTATAATTAAATCTTTTGCTGCAACCGGACCAATTCCTTTTACACCCGGAATAAAATCAGATTGATCTCCAACTAACGCCAAATAGTCTATCATATAAACAGGCTTAAAGCCATATTCTTCAACAACTTTACTTTCGTCATATAATGATAATTCTTCGTTGCTTTTCCCTGGTTTAATAACAAATATCTTTTCTTCAATTATCTGCATATAATCTTTATCGGGAGTAATTGCATAAGAAAGTATTCCTTGCTGAGCTGTTTTTTTAAGAATAGTACCGATAATATCATCTGCTTCAAAACCAGGCATTCTAAAGATTGGAATATTAAAAGCACTAATAAATTGTTGGACCCTATTAATTTGAGGAATCAAATCTTCAGGAATTATATCGCGGTTTGACTTATATTCAGGAAACATTTCATGACGAAAGGTAGGTTCTTTTGAGTCAAGAGCAACACCTAAAAAATCAGGTTTAGTATCTTCAATAATTTTTAATAACTGGGTTAAAAACCCATAAACCGCAGAAGTCGGTTCCCCTTTAGATGTGGATAAAGGATTACGCATAAATGCAAAAAAAGCTTTAAAAATTAAAGCCATCCCATCAACTAATACTAATTTTTTCATTTTTATGTTAATCCTAATAATAGTATATTGGATTTAATAAATTAAATTAATCTACAATATACATAAAAGAGAAATTATATGGTAAAAAAAATATTAATTTTAGCTATTTTATTCCTAAATTGTGCTTTAGCTCAAAACAAAACAACATTTTATGTTGGTTCATGGAATGTTGAAAATCTTTTTGACACCTTAGATAATCCGACAAAAGATGATAACGAATTTCTTCCTGAATCTGAAAAAAAATGGAATGCCGATAAATATAACTCAAAATTGAAGAACCTTGCACAAGTTATTAATGAAATGAATAATAAACAAGGTCCCGATATGTTAGGTTTAATTGAAGTCGAAAACATTTACGTTGTTAATGACTTATTGAAAAGTATTAAGTCTTTTAATTTAAAAGAATACAAAATAGCACATGTGGAAAGTTTAGATCCGCGTGGAATCGATAATGCATTATTATATAATTCTTTAATGTTTGAACTTTTAGAAACTACTCCTATAAGAATACAACTTGAAACAGAAAATGCTGAAACTCGTTATATTTTAAAGTTAGAATTTGTAATTAAAAATTTGAAGAAAAAAAACAAACTTATTATATATGTCAATCACTGGCCCTCACGGAGAGGTGGAGAAGATACATCAGAAAAAAATAGAATAGCTGCAGCTCAAACTTTAATTTCAGATATTGATCGGTTAGATAAAAAAAACGCTAACATAATTATATTTGGAGATTTTAATGATGAACCCTCAAATAAATCGTTATACGAAGTTTTGAATGCGAAGAAACTCGACAAAATTAAAAACGAAGAAGTTAAATTATTCAATCTTGCAATTGAAAAAAAAGAATTGGGAGAGGGAACTTACTATTATAGAGGTACGTGGAATATGTTAGATCAAATGATTATAAGCAAAAATTTACTATCCGAGAAAAAAGTTGGTTATATTCCAAATAGTTTTGAAATCATTCGCCCAGAGTTTATGATTACAAAAGAAGGGAATTTTAAGGGATCATCTATTCCTACATACGGCGGGAAAAAATATTTGGGAGGATACAGCGATCATTTTCCAATAGGAGCGAAATTTTATATTAATACAAAATAATTGTAGTGAAATTTTCAATAAAATTATTAATGTTAATTAATAAGGTAAAAAATTAATGTTAAATGTAAAAAAAGACAAAAAAGACAAATTTCTTTATTGACTTTTTTTGCTGAAATCGTTAATGTTACTAAATGTTTTTTAGAAATTTTATAAAAAAAGAGAAACAATAATAAAATAATAATTTCGGAGGTTATTCTTTATGCAACTAACATCAATTATGGGATTTATTTCTTATTTATTTGCACAAGCACAAGACACAGGATTTTTAACTGTATTACAGCAAAAATTTATTGCCGGCGGCGCGTTTATGTGGCCTATTTTAGGTTGTTTGATTATCGGTTTAGGATTTTCGTTAGAAAGATTTTGGACACTAACACGTGCAAATATCAATTCTAAGAAATTTATCGTAAAAGTAAAAGAAGCTTTAACAACAGGCGGAGTAGAAGAAGCAATGAAAGTATGTGAAAATTCACGTGGTTCAATTGCAAGCGTATTCCATGCTGGTTTGTTAAGAGCTCACGAAGGTGTTGAAGCTGCAGAAAAAGCTATTATGGCTTATGGTGCAATCGAAATGTCTTTCTTAGAAAAAGGTATGATTTGGATTACAACATTTATCGCATTAGCTCCTATGTTAGGATTTACAGGAACAGTACAAGGAATGGTTGAAGCATTTGACGCTATTGCTGAAGCTAACCAAATTTCTCCTTCAATCGTTGCTACCGGTATTGCTGTTGCGTTATTAACAACTTTATTTGGTCTTGTTGTAGCTATGATTTTACAGGTTCTTTACAATTATTTCATTTCCAAAATTGACAAAATTGTTGTAGATATGGAAGAAAGCTCAATCGAATTAATCGATGCTTTATATGAAATGAAGAAAAAATAATTTTAACTTATAACGAGACAATATTATTATGGTAAAGATTAAGAAAAAAAAGAGACCGGATCCGGAAATTCCAACAAGTAGTATGTCGGATATTTCGTTTCTTCTGTTATTGTTCTTTCTCGTATCTACAGTTATTGACGTTGATACCGGTATCGGACTTACTCTTCCTGAGTATATTCCATTGGAACAAGCAGAAGTAGTTCCTTTATCAAAAGATCGTTTAGCAGCCTTGTTAATTAACGAAAACGGTGATGTTTTGTTAAATGGTGATATTATTTCAATTCCTCAGATTCAACAAAACTTAATTGAAAGAATTACATCCAAAATAGGTCAACCAAAAAATAAAAAGTTAGTTGTTTCTGTTAAAGTTGATAGAAAAACTAATTATAATTTATATATCATGGCTCTAGACCAAGTCAAAGGGGCATATTTCGAGGTACGTGAAACTTATGCCAGAAGTAAATATGGCAAAAAAGTTAGCGAACTTGATGAAAGAGAGACAACTGAATTGAGAGATGAAATCCCGATTATTATCTCTATTGCAGAACCTGAACAAATTAAAAAGTAAACATTAGGATATAACATGAAATTTGAAAAGAGAAGAGCAAATGCCAATGCAGTTATACCCACTGCATCGCTTTCGGATATCATCTTCATTTTGTTGTTATTCTTCATGGTTACAACAACATTACGTGAAGTAGATGTTTTGGTTCAATATAAGTTACCCGAAGCAAAAGCTATTGAAAAGATAGAAAATAAACGTCTTGTTACTTATCTTTGGATTGGTAGAGACGAAAGAATACAGTTGAATGATGCTATTGTTAAACTTGAAGAAATTCAAGATATTATGTATAACAAACGTGTTCAGTTACCTCAAGTAATTGTATCACTTAGGATTGATAAAAACAGCAGCATGGGTATTGTAACAGACGTACAACAAAAATTACGTCGTGCGGATGCCCGCCGTATCAACTATTCTACATTATTAGCACCTTAGTTAAAACATTTTTAATTCAAAGGGTGAGCATGTAAATGCTCATCCTTTTTTTTTGGAGTTAATATGAGCTTAAAGGATAAAATTAATACTGATTTAAAAGAGGCAATGAAATCGGGAGATAAAGTCCGTTTAGAAACAATCCGCTCAATTCGTGCATTAATTCTTGAATATGAAAAAAGCGGAAAGAAAACAGATATGACTTCTGATGATGAAATTGCAATGTTAAATTCTGCTCTTAAAAAAAGAAAAGAAGCGATCGAACAATTTGAAAAAGGGAATAGACCGGAATTAGCCGAAAAGGAAAAAGTTGAACTGCAAATAATCTTAGAATACCTACCAAAACAATTATCTGATGATGAAGTTTTTGAAGAAGTAAAAAAAATTGCATTAGAAATTAATGCCGTTTCTAAAGCTGATTTTGCAAAATTGATGCCATTGGCTGCTAAAACTTTAAAAGGCAAAACTGACGGTAAAATTATTAAAGCTGCTGTAGAAAAACTATTGGTTTAAATTGAATTACCTTGATATAGTTATTCTTATAATTATTGTAATTGGTTTTTTACTTGGATTTAAAGACGGATTAATACGTAAAATAATCGGACTTTTAGGACTATTTATTGCATTTTACGTATCTTTCCGTTTTGCTAATCAAGTCGGTAAATTTCTTCTGCCTATTTTTAATAATGAAATTAACCTTGCAGAAATTTTTGGTGGCATACTTTTGTTTTTTATTGTGGTTTTAATTTTTTCTGTTTTAAAAAGAGTAATTCATCCATTAGATAAAGTAAATAAATTACTTAATCAGGTTTTAGGCGGAATTGCTGGCACTATTCAAGTCCTTTTTTTTATTAGTGCAATTTTTTTACTTTTAAATATGTTTAATATCCCTGATAAAGTCGATAAAGAAAAATCGTTGATGTATAATAAAGTATCCTTAATTGTCCCTTCTTCAATCAGGTTTGTAATGGGTAACAATAATAGATTGCAAGATTATATGCAGAAGATTATCCAAACTAACACTTCAACAATCGAAAAATAAATGATTTCCGAAAGCTTATTACAAAGACTTGAATTCCGAAAAGTATTGGAATACCACCGAGGTTATTTAAATACTGAAAACGGAGTATTAATGCTATACAAATCATTCCCTTTGTCTGATAAAAATAAAATAGAACAAGAAGGGAGTTTTGTTAACGAAGCTAAAGATATATTGATTAACAATGATATTCCGCCAATTTATCACCTTCCTATATTAGATGAAGTGATTTCAAAAACTAAACTTGAAGGCAGTAGGTTATCAGTAGAACAAATTTATAGTTTGTTAAAACTTATGGAAATATCTCGTAATCTTATAACCTTTCTTAGATATAAAGATAATTGTTCTACATTAAAAGAGGCATTTGAAAACAAATTATTTGCTAACAAACAGTTAGAGAGTGAGATTCGAAGTATATTTACCGAGACCGGAGAAATAAGCGATAATGCAAGCAGTAAACTAAGAGATATAAGGAATGAAATTAGAGAAAAGAATTTTACTCTCCAAAAAGTAATAAATAGGATTCTTAAACAATTAAAAGAGAGTTCTTTTGTTCAAGGCGATTATGTTACATTAAACGAAGGTCGAGTTGTTTTACCTGTTAAATCCGAGCATAAAAGACATGTAAAGGGTTTTATTCATTCTGAATCAGCTACCGGACAAACTGTTTATATAGAACCGGCAGAAACTTTAGATTTAAATAATGAAGTATTATCTTTATCCTTTGCAGAAAAAAGGGAGATTGATAGAATATTAACAGTTATTACTAAGAAGATATCGGATATATCAAATGAATTAAAAGACGTTTTATATGTTGTTGCTAAACTTGATTTAATATTTGCAAAAGCTAAATATTCGTTAGAAATAGGGGGTAGTTTTCCTACAATTGATAACAATCAAGCATTTGAGTTTATTAATGCTCGACATCCCATACTACTTAAAAAATTTGGAATTGAAAAAACGGTTCCTCTTAATTTTAAAATTAAAGATAATATTATTACGCTTATAACCGGACCAAATGCCGGAGGAAAAACTGTTGTATTAAAAACATTAGGATTGAACTTATTATTGATTTATAGTGGTTTTCATATTCCGATTCATCCTGATTCTAATGTTCATTTATTTGATAACATCATGATAGATATCGGAGATGAACAATCAATTGAAAGTAGTCTAAGCACTTTTAGCTCTCATTTATCAAACTATAAAGAAATTCTTGATTTTGCAACTTCAAATTCATTTGTTTTACTGGATGAAATAGGTACGGGAACTGACCCTGAAGAAGGAGGAGCAATTGCTGCATCTGTACTTAATATATTAAAGAACAGAAGAACTAAAACCCTAGCAACAACTCATTTAGGAAAGCTTAAAATTATGGCTAATGATACTTTAGGTTTTCAAAATGCAAGTATGGAATATGACCTGCAAAACTTGGCTCCTACTTATAAATTTAGACAAGGAATTCCGGGCTCATCATATGCATTTGAAGTTGCTGAAAGAATTGGTTTTAGTAGGGAGTTTATTGTAGAGGCAAAAACATATTTAGATACGAACAAAACAAATATTGAGAAATTTTTAGTTGAACTAGAAGAAAAAACAAGAATATATAATGAAAAACTTAAATTAGTAGAAATTGAAAACTCAAAATTAAAAGGATTAAACGAGCTATACCAACAAAAAGTCACTAAACTAGATAAAGAGAAGAAAGAAATTATTAACAATGCTAAAACTGAAGCTAGTTTAATTTTGCAAAAAGCGAACAGTCAGATTGAAAGAACAATAAAAAGTATTAAAGAATCATCTGCTGATAGTAGTATTGTAAAAGAAAAAAGACTTGAAATTGAGAAATTAAAACAGAATTTTAAAATTTCAAATGTAGAAAAACAAGAAATTGAACTAAATTATAAAATTGGTGATTATGTTAAAATAAAAATCACTCATTCAATAGGAATCATTGAATCATTTTTAGATGACAAGAATCTTCTTGTATTAGTAGGGTCGGTTAAAATAAAAGTAAAAATTTTGGATATTGAGCTTTCATCAAAAAATGCTTACAAAACCGAACTTAAAAATAATACTAAAATTACTGCTAATTTTGCAAATTATACTTTAGATATAAGAGGTGAAAGAGCAGGAGAAATTACTAACAAAGTTAATAAGTTTATTGATGAAAGTTATGCAACAGGATTAGATAGAGTAGAAATTCTTCACGGAAAGGGAACCGGCGCACTGAAAAAAGTGGTTTGGGAAATATTAAAAGAACATGAGAGTGTGAATAAATATTATTTTTCATCAATTGAAAGCGGAGGTGAGGGAATAACCATTGTAGAACTTAAATAGGTAACTATGATAAAAAAAATACTCATTGCTAATCGTGGCGAAATAGCCGTAAGGATAATTAAAGCCTGCCGCGAATTAAATATAATCTCTGTTGCCATATATACAGACGCTGATAAACATGCATTACATGTTCGCCAAGCTGATCAAGCTTATTATATTGGTGAAAGTGAAGCCGCAAAATCATATCTTAATTATACAAAAATTCTTGAAATAGCTAAATCAGTAGGTGTTGATGCAATACATCCAGGTTATGGATTTTTGTCCGAAAATGCTGATTTCATTTCCGCAGTTGAAAAATCAGGAATTGTTTTTATTGGTCCGTCATCTAATTCTGTAAAAATGATGGGGTCAAAAACTGAAGCCAGAAAACTAATGAGCGCAAACGGTGTTCCTATTGTTCCCGGTACAACAGAGCCTATTCAAGACTTAACATTAGCAAAGTCAATTGCCAATGAAATTGGATATCCTGTGATGTTAAAAGCTTCTGCAGGAGGTGGCGGAAAAGGAATGCGAAAAGTTGAAAATGAGCTTGATTTTGATGAGTCATTTAAACTTGCTTCTAGTGAGGCGCAAAAAGCTTTTAGCAATGCATCTGTTTATATTGAAAAATTCATCGAAAATCCAAAACACATTGAAGTACAAATTATTGCTGATAAATTCGGGAATTATGCTCATCTTTATGAACGGGACTGTTCAGTACAAAGAAGACATCAAAAAATTGTTGAAGAAGCTCCTTCAGCTTTTATTGATGAAATAACAAGAGAACGATTGACAAAAGCAGCAATTTTAGCTGCCAAAGCGTGTGAATATTATAATGCAGGTACTATTGAGTTTTTAATGGATAAAAATAAAAATTTTTACTTTTTGGAAATGAATACTCGTTTGCAGGTTGAGCATCCGGTAACTGAAATGATTACCGGAATTGACTTAGTAAAAGAGCAAATTAGAGTTGCCTCCGGTTTGAAACTCTCATTTAAACAAGAAGACTTAAAAATTTTTGGACATGCAGTTGAAGCAAGAGTTTATGCAGAAGATGTTGACTCTAATTTTGCTCCATCAATAGGGAAAATAATTCACCATAAATTACCGAGTGGAATCGGTATTAGGGTTGATAGGGGAATTGATCTTTTAACTGAAGTATCAAGGTATTATGACCCAATGCTTGCGAAAGTTATAGGCTGGGGGCGTACCAGAGAAGAAGCAATTGAAAGATTAAACCGAGCTCTTAGTGAATATCAAATTGCCGGAGTTATTACAAATATTCATGCTTTAAAATGGATTTTACGTAATAAAATCTTTGTAAACGGTAGTTTTACAATAAATTTTATTGAAGAGGAATTTTTAAATCAGATTCCTGATAGATGGAAAGAATTCGATGATTTTAAATACTCTGACGTAGCTGCAATTATTTCTACGATTTTAAAAGATAACGAGAATTCTCTTAAACCTAAACAAATTGAATGCACTCCGACTAATAAATGGAGGAGTATTGAAAATGAATGAATATGTGGTTACAATCGACAATAAAAAATTAAATATTTCAATTATTGATTCTTCGACAATTAAAATTGAGAATAAAATATTAAAATATGAATTATCTAAAGTTAGTGATTATTTATTCCTTTTAAATATTGATAACAAATCATATTCAATAACTGTTAATCGAATAAATACTGAAAAATATTCTACTCTTACTGACGGCCATTACTATGAGGCAATTGTTAGGACTTTATTAATGGAAAAAGCAACGGAATATTTAGCTCGAAAAGAAAAACAAACTCATCATTTAATATTTAAAGCTCCAATGCCCGGTTTAATAGTCAAATTAAAAAGAGGAATTGGTGAAAGAGTAGAATTGGGTGAGTCTTTATTAGTACTTGAAGCTATGAAGATGGAAAATGACTTAAAAAGTCCAGCAAGTGGAATTATTAAAGAAATTTACGCTTTTGAAAATACACCTGTGGAAAAAGACCAAAAAATTCTTTTAATTGAATAATGAATTTTTTCTTTGTTTTATTCATATTTTTGTACGATATTTGTCAGTTATTTTTTTTAATTAATCGGAGGAATAAAATGCGAAAGAAATTACTTTCGGGAATTATGTTGATTTTATTATCTGCAAATTTATTTGCTAGTGGTTTTCAAATAAACGAAAACGGTGCAAGAGCTATGGGGATGGCTAATGCATTTACGGGTTTAGCAAATGATGCATCTGCAGTATTTTTTAACCCTGCCGGGATGACACAATTAAAGGGAACACACTTTTCAGCCGGCGTCTCGTTAATTGCACCTATGACCACATTTACAGGTCCTAGCCCTTTAACTAATGAATATAAATTAAAAAGCAATGTTTTTACACCATTCACTCTTTATATAAGTCATCAATTAAATGATGATATGTATATAGGTTTAAGTGTAAATAATCCCTATGGATTAGGTACTGAATGGGAAAGCGATTGGGCAGGTAGATATTTGGCTGTAGATACCGAAATAAGAACTTTTAATTTCCAACCATCGTTTGCTTACAAATTTAACGATCAATTTTCAATTGGTGTAGGTTTAAGTATTGCTTACGGAGATGTAAGAATTAAAAAGAATATTGCTTTAGCTGACCCAATTTCAGGTGCTCCCAAACCGGACGCTTCTACTTTATTAGAAGGTGACGGTACTTCATTAGGGTTTAACATTGGCTTTTTATGGAAACCAGTAGAAGAATTTTCACTCGGACTTGACTATAGAAGCAAAAATAAATACTCTTTTGAAGGTACTGCTACTACAACACCTGCAACATTAGATTTTACTCACCCTTTAGCAGGACCTATGTCAGTTAAATTACCTTATGGTGATGTTACTGCTCCTTTAACAACACCGGAAAATATAGTTTTAGGCGTGGCTTATAAACCAAGCAAAATATTAACCGTAGCTGCTGATTTTCAATATGTCGGTTGGAAAAGCTATGATAAACTAGAAGTGACTTTTAAAGACTATGTAGTTAATACAGCTTCCGGTAGCAAAGTATCTTCAAGTTATAGAGGATTTAAAAATTCTTATATTGCTCGTATCGGTACTGAATACTTATATTCAAAAGATTTAGCTTTACGATTTGGTCTATTATATGATAAGAATCCGGTAGAAGATCAATTAGTTGAACCAACTTTACCTGATGCTGATAGAATTGGTATAACCGCAGGTTTTGGTTATAAATTTACTGAATGCTTTGGTATTGATGTGTCTTATTTCTATCTACATTTTATGGAAAGAGAAATTACCAACTCGGTAAATTCAACCGTACCGGGAAGACCGACATACGGATATTTTAACGGAACTTACAAACCGGTAGCTCATTTATTTGCCGTAAGCTTTAATTATTCATTGTAATATTTAAGTATTTTTTATATATTTCAGGGACGGTTATCCGTCCCTATTTTATTTTAAACTGAGGACAATTAATGAAAAATTTACTTTTGAGCACTTTATTATTAATTATGCTTTGGGGTTGTAGCGGCAGCAAAGAAACGGTTGAACAAACTACTGAAACAAAAGACAAAGAGGAAGTTTATGTATTTGAAGATGTCAATCAAAAACCTGAAGTAAATAACCCGACTATTACTGAAGAACCCGAAAATAAAGTAATAGTAAATGATGAAAAACATTCGACACTGTTTTTTGTTCAAGTTGGTGCATATACTACAAAATCTGCAGCAGAAAAGTTTTTAAAAGATTCCAAATCTAAAATTAAATATGATTTAAATATTGTCTTTGACGATTCAAAAAATTTATATGTTATTCAAATTGAGCCCGCCTTTCAAAATAAAATTGATGCAGAAAATGTAAGGAATGTTCTTTGGAAAATACAGAATTTTAAAGATGCTTGGGTACGAGAAGAGACTAATTAAACATTCTAATATTTATAATCGGAGCAATTATGAGGAAAACTTTAACTATTTTAATTTTATGCTTTTTATACATAAACACAATTGCACAAATTGATACTTTATGGGAAAAAAGTTTTAAAGCCGGTAATAATTTTAGCTGGTTCAGTGCTACAGGAAACACTGAAAGAGGTTTTGCTTATGGCAAGGTAAATAATAACGAGAGAATTTATGTTGTTTCTCGAAATACTTCATTAAATGTTTACATATTAGATGCCAATAACGGTGATCAAATAGGTACTTTGAATTTGACAGGCGTTACAGGAGGCACCTTTTTGTTAAATGATGTTGAAGTAACAGAAGACGGTGTAATTCTAGGTATAAATTTAACAACAGACGCATCTACTATAAAAATTTATAAATGGGTAGATGAAACTCAAGCTCCTGTGGTCGTTTTTCAGAGCAATTTAAATGGTATAGCTAAAAGAGTAGGCGATAATTTTAAGATTGTTGGTAAAATGTCTGATAATAGCGCAAAAATTTGGCTTGCAGATCAGACGAACAAAAAAGTGTACATTCTAGGAACGTTAGATAACGGCAATTCATTTAATATTGAAACTACTGTTACTTTACCTACAACTGCTATTGATAATATGGCTTCTGTTTTTCCGATTGATAATCAAACTTTTGTTATGAACGGTAACGGTAAAAGTGTAACTAAATGGGATTTGAACGGAACTTTATTAGGAACGATACCGGGATCGCAGGTGGGTAGCGGATCAAATGCAATTCAATACTATGAGCATAATAATGTCCCATATATTTTTACATTTCAACATGGAACAACCACAGAAAACTGTAGAATTGTTATGGTTGGAAATGACTTTGCTAAGGCTATTACATATGTAGTTACTCCTTCAATGTATGTTAATAACAACCCTAACGGTACCGGTGATGTTGACATTAGATTTAATAATGACGGTAGTCAAACGATATTTGTATTAAGCACTAATAATGGTATTGGTGCTTATAAGGTATGGTATCCGTTTTTAATTAACGGAAGAATTAACGAAAGATACGATAATTATCATCCTGATTTAGATAATAACGCAGGATTTGGACCAGCAATAAATATTGACGGATTATATGCTCATATTGATGATGAGTATTTATATATCGCAAGTGATTGTTACCTCAATACCGGAAGTAGTGACGGAATCGTATTATTTTTGGGGATCTCAAAACTTGACGGAACAGGAGCACAAAGCGGAACTTCATTAGGTAATATAACTAATGGCGGACATTTATTTGGAGCTATTGCAAATGGTAATTTTAAAAATGATTTTGAAACGCATTATGGATTTGCAATAAATCCCGGATCAGGAAACACTTCTGTTTATATTGATGCTGTTAAGTATAATACTTCAGGAAACACTGCACAATATATCGGAGCGAGTACACAAACAGGCACATTAGGCGAAGGTCCTGAAACCGATGGTATTTTCGCAAATAAATCTATAAAATTCGCATTTTATAATGACCATGACATCAGAAGGGGATGGGAACTAAAAATACCGTTAAACGAAATTGGCAATCCGACAAATTATGATGAATTTAGACTTTTTGCAGCTGTAGTTTCTTCATCTGCATATTTTAGCGATGTTACAGTTCCGGGAACCATTACAGGTGGAAACTTAGGTTTTGACCCTAATTTTTCTTCGCTTCAGGGTGGTCCTTTTCACATGAATTCTTTACCTTTACCGGTTGAGTTAATTTCATTTGAAGTTACATCTGTTAATAATATCGTGAATATTAGTTGGAAAACCGCAACAGAATTAAATAATTATGGTTTTGTAGTTGAAAGAAGTATTGATGGAATTAGTTATAATAATATTGGTTTTATTGCCGGAAAAGGGAATTCTACCGAAATAAATAAATACACTTTTATTGATAATAACGTATCATTAGGAACTTATTATTATCGATTAAAACAAGTAGATTATGACGGTTCCTTTAGTTATAGTAATGCTATTGAAGTTAATGTTTCTATAAATCCTACTTCATTTAGTCTATTGCAAAACTATCCCAATCCTTTTAATCCGGGAACAAATCTATCTTTCTCGGTAGCTGAAACGGGTGTTACAGAACTTACAATTTATAATTCACTCGGTCAAGAAATTACCAAGTTGTTTGATCAAATAGCCGAAAAGGGAATTCAATATCAGATTTATTTTAATGCATCAAAATTTAGTAGTGGTGTTTATTATTATAAATTGACCCAAGGAGCTAATTCGGTAATTAAGAAAATGGTTTTAATTAAATAGTTAATTATTTTGTTTCATCCCGGAAGTAAAATTACTTCCGGGATATATTAAATTAGGATAATATATGAGATATTTTACGATTTTTATGTTTATGATGAGTATTGTTTACGGACAGGTTAATATAGAAAGAATTTTTGAGATCAAACATATTGATTTACCGGAAAAAATTAGAATTGATAATTCCGGAATTTACGCAATTTCTGATTTTTGTGTTGATGATAATATTATTTATTTAAAAACTCACGATACTAAAACAGTTTATAAATATGAGGGGAAAAATATTTCTAAATTATTAAATACCAATGGCACTATTTATATAAAAGATAATAATTTAGAAAGTACAGATAATTGTGAAGCTTTGTCAAGAACTATAAAAAACGAACATTTTTTTGGGAAAGACGGCTCATATAAAGGAACTTCAGGTAAAAGCATTGATATATTTGTAAATGATTTTGGAGAATTAATTATTAATGATTCAGAAAATTTGAATAAAATCGAAATTAAAAATAAAAATATTTTTTTTGCTGATTTGATAGGCAAAGATTTTAAGGATAATTACTATTTAATTACCGAAAAAATTGCAGAGCATATACCATTAAAAGTTGTTCGAAATTTAGTTGTGATTGATAAAGATGGAAATTTGATTAATAATATAGAAGTACCGACTAATAAATATTTAACAATTTCTAACGAATTTTGTATTGATGAAGATGGAATCATATATCATCTTTTAAGCGATGAAGAGAAAGTTACAATTTTAAAAATTTCCGGATTAAGTAATAAATCTAATGTTGGGATATTATATCCGACACAATATAACAAATACATTCATTACAATAATTTTACTACGACAACCGAAATTACTACTACTATAAATAATTCACAGAATCCTGAATTAGCTATTAGTAGAAATAATGCATTAAAAATTGCTGATTCTTATGTCAGTTATAAGTATATATGTAAATCACAAAACTTAGCACCAAACGGAATTACTGGTCCTGATGGTGATGTTATTAAAACGCCTGCTTATTTAAAAATCGGTTGGAATGCAAAAATTCCTTATATGTGGGGAGGATTTAGTACATTGGCAGATTTTTATTCCGGGCTTAATTATTTAAATTATTATGCGGGAGATATTCATACAACAGGAGTTTCAAATTACGCAGTCGGTGTAGATTGCAGCGGCTTTGTAAGCAGATGTTGGCAGCTTAGTTATCATGCTTCTACTGCCTACATGCCTAATATAACAACACAATTAACAGATTGGACTAAAATTAAACCGGGAGATGCCATATTAAAATCCGGACATGTTAGATTATACGTAAATAGGGCTCAAAACGGTGCTTTAAGAATTGCCGAAGCTTCCAGCAGAGATTGGGCAGTTTCGTATTGGTCATTTGCAATAAGTGATTTAGGTTCATATACACCTAATAAATATAATCAGATGGAAACTGATTTTAACGAAACATTAATCACTCTTTATAGTTCAATAAAACAAGAAAATAAAGTAAAATTAGTCTGGAAATCAGATACAACAAACTTAAAAGGTTATAGGTTATATCGCTCTCCAAACGGGAAAAATTGGTACATATTATTGGATGAAAACAATTTAGTTAGCTCTGAAATTTTGTTAGATTTACCGACCGAAGCTACTTTTTACAAAATTTCGATTGTAAAAAACGGAACATCAAATTTGTTAGAATCCAATTTTTCAAATGTTGTCGGAGTCTCTCCTCTTAAGGAAGACAACAAGAATTATTTAATTGTTGACGGTTTTAATCGTAATATAGGAAGTGCAAGTTTTCAAGGTATCTATAATCCATATTCTACTTCTTACGGAATGGGATTAAAATCTACAGGGGCTGCATTTGATATAATTAAAAACAGCGCTCTTAAGCTTGATTCAATAAATTTGAATAAATATCACGGTATTTTTTGGTATGTTGGTGATGAGAGTAGCGGGGATGAATCAATCGATGATATCGAGCAAACATTCTTAAAAGATTATTTAGAAAACGGAGGAAATTTATTTATTTGCGGTAGTGAAATAGGATACGATCTTGGAGAAAAAGGATCAGTCTCTGATAAATATTTCTTTTCGAATTATCTAAAGGCTAAATATTTGTCTGATAATGCAGTTTCAAATTCTGTTAAAACAACAGCTTTCTCGATTTTTGATACACTTCAATTTAATATTGGTCAAACTTATGCAGAAGATTATCCTGACGTAATTGATCCACAAAACGGAAGCATAAATTGTTTTAATTATTCCAATGATAAAGGAGCAGGGGTAATTTATGAAGGAACTTTTGGGAATACGGTAAAAAAAGGAAAAGTAGTATATTTAAGTTTTCCTTTGGAAACAACTGCAGACGATACCAGTTTTAATAAAGTAATAAAAAATGTTAAAACATTCTTTGAAAACCCTGTTACTAAAATAAATAATGAGATAAGCAATAATTTAGATTTTAGTATTGAAAATGCTTATCCTAATCCTTTTAATGCATCAACTAATCTTTCGTTCACATTAACATCAAAAGCGAATGTAAGAATTACTATTTATAATATTATTGGTGAAGAAATAGCTATATTGCAGAACGGAGAATTAGATTTTGGGAAATATAATATAAAATTTGAAAATAATAAGCTTTCGACAGGAATTTATATTGCAAATTTCAAAATAAATAACAAAATTTACAATTTAAAATTATCGTTAATTAAATAATAGAGGTGCATAGTGGCTTTTTCACTAAACAAAGTAATGTTAATAGGACATTTGGGAAGAGATGCAGAAACTCGTTTTACTCCTAACAATTTATCGGTTTCAAATTTTTCTATAGCAGTTTCAAGAAGTTACAAAGGGAAAGATGACCAATGGCAAAATGAAACAACTTGGATTAATATTGTTGCTTACGACCTATCAGATTTTTACAAATCTACTTTAAAAAAAGGTAAAAAAGTATACATAGAAGGACGTTTATCGATTAGAGAATACACTGATAAAGACGGAATAAAAAAATATTACACGGAAGTAATTACAGAAAAATTAATACCGCTTGATGCAAAAGATTCAGATGGTTCATATGAAACAATAAATGAACGGAATAATAGTAATAAAACTGATTTACAGAATAATGCTAAATCAGATGATGACGGTTTACCGTTTTAATTAGATATGTTTAACAATTTGAGGTAACTAAATTTTTTGGATACCGAAACGTTTTATGAAATATTATACTTGCTAGTATTAATACTTGCTTCAGGTTTTTTCTCAGGTTCAGAAGTTGCATTGTTCTCATTTGACCAGAAAAAACTAAAAGATATAAAAAAAGTTAATAAATATTTAGGTTCTGCCTTGGGTTATTTACTTGATAACCCAAGAAATCTTTTAGTAACAATACTTATAGGAAATACTCTTGTAAATGTTTGGGCTTCATTCATTTCTGTAGGGTTAGCATTTAAATTTGCCGATATTTACAAATTTGATATAAATATTGTACTCACAATTCAAATTGTAGCATTAACAGTAATTATTTTAATTTTTGGAGAAATTTTTCCAAAAGTAGTTGCTGCTAAATTTGCATTTACTTTTTCAAAATTGGTTGCTATTCCATTATATTGGGTAAATATTCTATTATTCCCTCTATCCAAAACAATTACGGAATTAATTAAAATTGCTACTTCAAAATTAAAAATCGATAAGTCTTCAACTGCAATGTTAGGAAGTGAATTTACAGATTTAGCTAATCTAGGGGTTGAAGCAGGCACTATTGAAGAAGAAGAACAGGAATTAATTGACGGAATAGTTTCATTTAGGAGTGTGACCGCACGTGAAGTTATGACTCCTAGAGTTGATATGGCTGCAATTTCAACAGAAAATTCATTTGAAGAATTGATTGAATTAATAACGGAATCCGGACATAGCCGTATACCACTTTTTGAAGGGAATTTAGATAACATAATCGGCATAATTTATGCCAAAGACTTGTTACCTTTTTTAACAGATGAAAAACTAAGAGACAGTATTTCACTTGTAAAAATTTCTAGAAAACCGATGTTTATTCCGGAATCAAAAATAATTAGTGACTTAATGCATGAATTTCAAAGCAAAAACATGCATGTTGGAATTGTTGTAGATGAATATGGAGGAACTGCAGGTTTAGTTTCTTTGGAAGATATTTTGGAAGAGATTGTTGGCGATATCAAAGACGAGTATGATAAAGAGGAAACTGAAATAACTAAATTATCAGAAAACATATATGAAGTTCTTGGTAAAGTACCGATTTCAGAAATAAATGAGTTACTTGAAATTGACCTCTCTTCAGAGAACGATGATTATGATACAATAGGTGGGTTTATTTTTACTCATACAGGAACAATTCCGGAAATAGGCTTAACATTTGATTATAACGGTATAAATTTTACCGTTAAAGAAGTTGAGAATAAACGAATAAACAAGATATTGATAAAAATTTTAGATAATAGCGAATTAAAGGAAAATGAAGATGAGAGATAATAGAAAGACGGAGCTGAAAGTTGGAATTACAATGTTTTTCGGAATTATATTAACTCTCTGGATAATTGGTTGGGCTAAAAATTCTTTTTTTTACTCAGAGACGAAACCTTTGTTAGTAAAGTTTAATTCGGTAGCGGGATTAAATATTGGTGACGGTGTTTATGTAAATGGTGTAAAAAAAGGACTGGTAACAAATATAAAATTAGATAAAAACAGCATTCTTGTAAACCTAACTTTCGATTCAAAAATTGAACTAACCAAGGACGCTGATTTTAGTATAATGATGCTAGATTTGATGGGAGGGAAAAAAGTAGAAATTACAAACGGAAGTTCTTCGGAATCAATGAATTTCAATGATATTCAGATTGGAAAATTTGCAGGAGATGTTTCCACTGCTATGGCTGCTCTGGGCTCCGTTCAAGATGAATTAGTAAGTATAATTAAAGATGTAAAAGTTTCCTTAGATAATATTAACGATTTTTTAACAGACAAGGAATTAAAAACAAATTTAAAAACTACTGTTATTGATGCAAAACTCTTATTACAAAAAATAAATTTATTAATAACCGATAATAAATTAAAAATAGGTGAATTGCTTGATAATAGTAATAAGCTTGTTTTAAATTCTAATAATTTTATAAATAGTAACGAAAAAGAAATCAGTAATTCAATTTCAAATTTAAATTTACTATTAAAAAATTCTGATAGTCTAATTGTCAAACTAAATAAAATTAGCGATGAAACTACCGGTCAAAAGAATAATATCGGTAAACTAATGTATGATGAAACAACCTATAAAAAACTGCTTGGTACACTTGAAAAGATAGATATTTTGATTGATGAATTGAATAACCAGTTGAAAGGAAAAGGACTAAATGTCGATTTATTCTAGGATATTTTGCATATTATTAATTTTTACATTTGGACTAAATGCTGCAGTTGACCCGGAAAGAGGAAAAAACGGAATGGTTGTATCCGCTAGTCCGTTTGCTACAGAAGTAGGGGTTGAGATACTAAAAAATGGTGGTAATGCGATTGATGCTGCTGTTGCGGTAGGATTTGCACTTGCCGTAACATATCCTGCTGCCGGAAATATTGGAGGTGGTGGATTTTTTGTAATTCATCTACCAAACGGCGAAAATACAACAATCGATTTTAGAGAAAAAGCGCCATTAAAATCTTTTAAAGATATGTTTTTAGATAAAGATGGCAAATTCGATAAAAAACTTAGCCAATCCGGTATGACTGCAAGCGGTATTCCGGGTTGGGTAGCAGGGTTAATTTATGCGCTTGAAAAATTTGGAACACTCTCATTAAGTGAAGTTATTCAACCGGCAATTGATTTAGCTAAAAATGGTTTTAAAGTTGGCTATAGATTAGCTAATTCAATAAACACTAATTACGAAACCTTTTGTAAAAATGAATATTCAAAAAATATTTTTACTGATAAAGGGGAAAAGATTAAAGAAGACTTTGTTCTTGTTCAAAAAGATTTAGCTAAAACACTAAAACTAATTAAGCAGTATGGAGTTAAAGGTTTTTATGAAGGGGAAACTGCAGAGTTATTAATTAAACAGTCTGATAAATATAAAGGATATTTTACAAAAGATGATTTATTGAAATATAGTCCCGTTGTTAGGAATCCTATTATAGGTGAATACAAAGGGTTTAAGATAATATCCATGCCTCCACCTTCATCAGGAGGTATTGCCCTAAATGAAATATTAAATATTTTATCAAATTTCAAAATAGATGATGACGAATGGGGGAGTAGCGAATATTATCATAAACTTGTTGAATCATTAAAATATGTTTATGCAGATAGATCACAATATTTGGGTGATGAAGATTTTGTTAAAGTTCCTAAAGAAAAACTCCTTTCTAAATCATATGCCAAAGAAATTTTTTGTAAAATTAAAGATACAGCAACTAAATCTGAAGAAATTTTACCGGAGAAGTATATTGATTCGGAAAGTAAAGAAACCACTCATTACAATGTAATGGATAAAGACGGGTATGTCGTTAGTGCAACAGTTACTTTAAATTCGTCATACGGAAATAAATTATTAGTAGAAGGTGCCGGATTTTTAATGAATAATGAGATGGATGATTTTAGTTCTAAACCGGGAGAACCAAATCAATTTGGGTTATTAGGCAACGAAGCAAATTCAATTCAACCCGAAAAACGTATGTTAAGTTCTATGACTCCAACAATTGTATTAAAAGACGAGAAACCATTTCTTTCAATAGGATCACCCGGAGGCTCTACAATTATTACAGTAGTTTTACAAGTATTACTAAACGTTATTGAATTTAAAATGAATATCAGCGAAGCTATAGATGCTCCTAGGATACATCATCAGTGGTATCCTGATAAAATTGAATATGAAAAATTTTCAATTCTAAATGATGTTAAAGATAACTTAATTAAAAAAGGACATGTTTTAGGAGAAGAAACATCTTTAGGAAGAGCTGAAGGAATAATGTTTGATTTCAATAATAAGATTTTTTACGGTGCAACAGATCCTCGTGGATTTGGGAAAGCTTTAGGATATTAGCATGATTATCGGAGTAGGAATTGATATAATCGAAATAGATAGAATCAAAAAGAGTATTGAAAAGTTCGGCGATATTTTTATTAATAAGATTTTTACTAAAACTGAAATAAATTATTGTGAATCAAAAAAAAACAAGTATCAACATTACGCCGCACGTTTTGCCGCAAAAGAGGCAATAATAAAAGCATTTTCTATTAGTAAATTATATGGGTTTAGCTGGCAGGATATGGAAATTTATAACGAGCCTGACGGTACGCCAAAAACAAATATCTACGGAAAGATGGGTGAATTTTTAGGTGATGATAAAGGATTGCAGATTTCGCTAAGTCATTCAGATAATTATGTTGTAAGTTATGCTATTCTTTTTAATAAACTAAAATAAGTTTTATTTTGTTATTATTTTTAAAGAAAGGAAAAAAGTGAACGAAAACAGAGTAATAATTGCCATGAGCGGAGGTGTAGATTCTTCTGTAGCAGCTGCATTACTTGTTGAACAAGGATATGAAGTTATTGGGGTAACCATGAAGACTTGGGGTTTCATGGAAGTGGGAGGAGCTCCAAAACATGAAAGCGGTTGTTGCTCTTTAGATGCTATTTTTGATGCTAAAAGTGTAGCCAATAAGTTGAATATTCCGCATTATACTTTTGATTTTACGGAAAGTTTTGAACGAGAAGTAATTGATAACTTTGTTGATGAATACTTAAAGGGTAGAACCCCTAATCCTTGTGTTATATGTAATAGAAAAATTAAATGGGAAGAATTATTATTAAAAGCTGATAGTCTGGATGCAAAATATGTTGCAACAGGACACTATGCAAGTGTTATTTTTGATGAATCATCTAAAAGATATAAATTAAAATCTGGATTAGATAAAAACAAAGATCAATCTTATGCTTTATGGGGTTTAACTCAAGAAAGTTTAAGCAGAACTATTTTCCCTTTATCTGATTTGACCAAAGATGAAGTTCGAAAATTAGCAGATAAGTACGGATTAAGAACTGCAAAAAAACCGGATAGCCAAGAAATTTGTTTTGTTGCAGATAATGATTATCATCGTTTTTTAAATGAAAGATCACCGGAAATTGTTAACCAAATTATAGAAGGTGATTTGGTATATAAAGGAAAAGTTGTAGGTAAACATAAAGGTATTCCGTTTTATACTATCGGACAGAGAAAAGGATTGGGAGTTACATTCGGTAAACCTGCTTATGTTACAGAAATTGATTTTAAAAACAACAAAATTTTTGTTGGCGATAAAGAAGATTTGCTTAGTTTCTCTGTTGCTGCAGAAGATATAAATTATGTAAGCGTTAACTTATTAAATTTAGAAAACCCTGTTTTTGCAAAAATCAGATATAAAGATGTAGTTACCGAAGCAAAAGTTACAAAAAGTACTAAAAGCGAAGTCATCTTAGAATTTATGGAACCCAAGCTTTCAATTACTCCCGGTCAGTCTTTAGTTGTATATGATAAAGAAGGATATGTGCTTGCCGGCGGATTAATTAAAAACAAAACATAAAAATATAGAGGTAAATCTTCGAAAAAATGAATATTAACGGGAACGCACTTAATGCCAAGGTGTTAGTTCTTAATCAAACATTTGAGCCGTTATCAATTTGTTCGGCTAAAAAAGCTTTAATTCTAATAATTCTGAACAAAGCCGTAATGTTAGCTCCTAATGATAAAAAATCAATTATTTCTACAAACAAAGGTTATCCTTTACCTAGTATCATAAAATTAAATTATTTTGTTCAAAGACCCTATAAAAAAGTTTATTTAACCAGAAAAAACGTACTGCGAAGAGACAATTATAAATGTGCATATTGCGGAAGAAGTGATTTGCAATTAACAATTGATCATATAAAACCAAAATCCCGAGGTGGATTGGATGATTGGGAAAATTTAGTAACAGCTTGCATAAAGTGTAACAATAAAAAAGGGGATAGAACTCCTGAAGAAGCCTTGATGAAGTTAAATATAAAACCATTTAAACCTACTCATTTAACTTTTTTAATTAATAGTTGCGGACGAGTAAGTGAACAATGGAAACCCTATTTATTTGTTAGATAATAAATTATTCAACTTTTTTTTGTCTTTTTTACAATATTCAAAATTAATTACTAAATAGACTTACAAGAATCATAAAAATTTGTTAAATTTAAGTTTATTTAAAAATAATTTTGTGAACTATGGCTAAAAAACGAATTTTAAGCGGTATGAGACCTACAGGTAAATTGCATATCGGTCACTATGTAGGTGCTCTTGAAAATTGGATAAAACTACAAGATGAGTATGAAAGCTTTCACTTGATAGCTGATTATCATGTTTTAACTACTTCTTTAGATTGTTCAGAAGTATATAAAAATACTATAGAAATGGTAATTGATTGGCTTGCTGCCGGATTAGATCCTAAAAAAAGTCCTATATTCCGTCAATCTGCAATAAAAGAACATGCAGAGTTGTTCTTGATTTTTTCTATGTTGATTACTTCAGCAAGGCTTGAAAGAAACCCGACATTAAAAGATCAAGTAAGGGATTTAGATTTAGAAAATGTAACATTCGGTCATTTAGGTTATCCTGTCTTACAAGCTGCCGATATACTTTTATATAAGGGTGCAGCCGTTCCGGTTGGTGATGATCAAGTTCCTCATGTAGAAATTACTCGAGAAATAGCACGAAGATTCAATAATCAATATGGCATTACTTTTCCTGAACCTGAACCGGTTTTAACAAAGTTTTCAAGATTGATGGGATTAGACGGTAATGCTAAAATGAGCAAATCACTTAATAATACAATTTTACTCAGTGATAAACCGGAAGAAGTAATATCAAAACTAAAAAAAGCTAAAACAGATCCTGCAAAGCTAAGAAAAAATGATCCTGGGCATCCTGAAGTTTGTTTGATATTTAATTACCAACAAAGATTTAATCCGGAAATTATTTCGGAAATAGAAAACGGATGTCGTTCTGGAGCATTAGGGTGTGTAGATTGTAAGCTTAAGTGTGCCGGAAAGATGAATGAATTCCTAGCTCCTATATTAGAGAGGAGATTTGAACTTGAAAAAGATATTGATAGAGTTAAAGATATAATTTCGCAAGGAGAAAAACAAGCAAAACTTGTTGCTAATATCACGATGTCTGAAGTCAGAAAAAATATGGGAATAGGGTAATTGTATAAAATAATTTTACCCCACTTTGAAGGTCCCTTAGATCTTTTGTTATTTTTTATAAAAAGAGACGAATTAGATATTTATGACATTCCGATTTCTAAAATTACAAAAGATTTTATGGAGTATATTGCTTTAATTAAGCAATTAGATTTAGAAGTTGCCGGTGATTTTATTTTAATGGCTTCAACTTTGATGCAAATAAAAGTTAAGATGCTCTTACCTAGAGAGAAGGATGAAACAGGAGAAGAGATTGATCCGCGAGCAGATTTAGTGAATGCTTTATTAGAGTACAAACGTTATAAAGAAATGTCTGAAGAATTGTCTTTTTTTGAATCAGACCAAAGAAAATTAGCCTACAGAGGCAATTTTGATTACGATGAGCGAGAAACATTTACTGATATGCAAAAATTATTGAAAAATATTACTTTATACGATTTAATGAAAGCGTTTAAACAGGTTTTAATGGAAAAACCTAAAGAGATAGTTCATCAAATAAGAAAATTAAACGTTTCAATTGATGAGCAAATTGATTTTATTCTTAAAAAAGTAGAAAGCACAAAACAATTGAATTTTATTGAACTTGTGAAAGAAATGCACGAAAAAATAAGAATAATTGTAACATTTATTGCTTTGCTTGAATTAATTAAAGCTGGTAAAATAGGATTAAAAGAATCACAAAACTTTAATGATTTTATAATTTATGGTTTAGCAGATGGATAACATATACTTGCCCATAATTGAAGCCCTTATATTTTCTGCGGAAGAACCTTTAACAACTAACGAAATTGCAAAAGCAATTAAAGAAATAGACGGAGAAGAAGTAAAAGAAGAAGAGATTGAATCGGCAGTTGATACATTAAATGAGAGATATAAAAATTTTGAAATTTCGATTAATATACTGAGAGTTTCGAATGGTTTCTTATTTGCAACTAAACCGGAATATGCTAAATATGTAGGTTATTTGTCATCCGAAAAAAGTAGTAGACGATTAAGTCAAGCCGCTTTAGAAACTTTAGCAATTATTGCATATAAGCAACCTATTACAAAACCTGAAATAGAAGCAATTAGAGGTGTAAACTCTGATTATATGATAAATACACTTCTTGAAAAAAATCTGATTACGATTAAGGGAAGGGCAGAAACTATCGGAAGACCTTTGTTATATGTTACAACCGATACTTTCTTGATTTATTTTGGTTTGAACAAACTTTCAGATTTGCCAAAACCACGAGAAATTGAAGAAATAATGCAAGACGCAGATTTTCAAGAACAAAAAAGAAAACTATTAATGAATCAAATTGAAGAGATAGTAGAAAATGAAACCAACCAAGAATCCGAATCTGATTAGATTAAATAAATACCTTGCAGATGCAGGTATTGACAGTAGACGTAAAGTTGAAGAATTTATTACAACAGGACGTGTAGAAGTAAACGGAATAACTGTCGTAGACTTATCAGTAAAAGTTGACCCCACAGTTGATATTATCTCTGTTGATGGTGAAAAAGTTAGAGAAGAAAAAAAAGTTTATTATTTATTAAATAAGCCAAAAGGGTTTATTACAAGTCGATCTGATGAAAAAAACAGACCTGTTGTGATTGAGTTAATTAAAACAGATAAAAGAATTTTTCCTGTAGGACGATTAGATAGAGATACTACGGGTTTATTAATACTAACAAATGACGGAAATTTTGCAAATATTTTTATGCATCCTAAGCATGATATCGAAAGAGAATATGTTGTTAAATTAGATAGGGATTTGTTAGATCATGACAAAGAAAAATTGTTAACCGGTGTATATCTTGATAGAAAACGAAGTGTTTTTAAGAAACTATATTCAAAAGCTAAAAAATCGACTCGTATTTTTAACGTTATAACGACTGAAGGAAGATATCATTTTGTAAAAGAAATGTTCAAAGCATTGGGATACCACGTTCAATCGTTACAACGAATTAGGTTTGGAATGTTTATATTGCCGGACATTAAAGAAGGTACTTATATAAAAATTGACGAAAAAGTTATCGAAAATATAAAAAAGGATCATGGTTATTAAAAAGCAAATATTATTTTTATTATTTGTATTTAATTCGTTTATTTTGGCTCAGCAGAAAGATTCTGTAACTACTATAACACCCAAAATGAACCCTAATGCAATTTCTGATTTAAGAAATCATCTAGACGATATTTTTAATGACACAAATTTTTCCGGTGCTAGCTGGGGAGTTTTTATTAAGTCGCTTAAAACCGGTGAAATTTTATATAAAAGGAATGCCGATAAGTTTTTTGTACCTGCCAGTAATATTAAATTATTTACTACGTCTGCTGCATTATTATTATTAGGAGAGAATTATAGGTTTAAAACAAGAATTTATGCCGAGGGAGATATTTATAAAGGAACTTTATATGGCAATTTAATAATTCAAGGTTCGGGTGATCCTACAATTTCGAATAGATATATTGCCGGCGATGTAGATACAATTTTTAATGCATGGTGTGACAGTTTAAAAAAAATTGGAATTGATAAAATATCCGGAAACATTTTAGGAGATGACGATTCGTTTGACGAAAAAGGTTACGGTACCGGTTGGATGCGTGACTATGAATATGCTTGGTTTGCAGCTCCGTCCGGAGCTTTAAGTTTTAATAATAACGTTATCAATATTTATATTAAACCTACTTCTAAGGACTTACCAGCTTCAGTAACAATCGAACCAAATGTAAAAAATTTATACTTTATTAATAAAGTGCTGACTTCTGATAATTCAGAAAAAAATAGTATTCAAATTGTAAAAAATCGTAGAAACGATGTTATAACCATTAAAGGGAATATTGGCGAAACAGATATTCCCAAAACTGAATATATTTCTGTTGAAGATCCGACTGAATATTTTGTTTCTGTTTTTGAAAATGTAATAAAAAAGAACAGTATTGTTCTAGATGGTTATGCAATTGATTCAGATAAAGAGGCACATGCTGTTGACTACTCGGAAACCATTAAGTTATTTGAACATAAATCTGTTACTTTAAAAGAAATAATTAAAGAAATTAATAAAAATAGTAATAATTTTTATGCAGAACAACTTTTAAAGACTATTGGCTTTGAAGTTAATAACTATGGCAGTATAGAAAATGGTGTTAAAGCGACTCGTAAAATATTTGAAAAAATGGGTATAAATATAGACAATTTACTTATTAGTGACGGATCAGGGTTAAGTAGGTTAAATTTTGTGACACCAAAACAAATTGTAAACTTGCTTAGTTTCATGTATAGAAGTTCAAATTATAGAAGTTTTTACAATTCGCTACCAATAGCCGGAAGAGACGGGACATTACAGAATAGAATGAAAAACACTTTAGCTGAAAATAATGTTAGAGGAAAACCGGGTCTGTTAAACGGTGTTTCGGCAATTTCTGGTTACTTAACGACGATTGATGATGAACCCATAGTTTACTCAATTATTGCAAATAATTATCTCGTCCCTTCATCTTTAGCACAATATTTACAAGACATGGTTCTTGTGCGTTTAATAAATTTTTCAAGAAAATAGCTTTAGGAGTTAAAAGTGGAAAACACATTCAATGAAGATATGAATATTCTTACAAAAAGAAGATTTGAAGAATTAGAAGAAATAAAAAAAATGGGAATAAACCCGTTTGCATATAGTTTTGATGTTGATCATAAAAGTAATGATGTAAAAGAAAATTTCGAAACATTAGAAGGTAAAGATGTAAAAATTGCCGGAAGAATTATGGCTATCAGAAGAATGGGGAAAGCTTCTTTTGCACATATACTGGACGATAAAGGAAAAATTCAAATTTATCTTAAAAAAGATGAAATAAATGAAAAGTACGATTTATTTAAACTTTTAGATATCGGTGATATTATCGGTGTAGAAGGATTTGTTTTTAAAACCAAAACAGGAGAAATATCAGTTCATACAAAAAAACTGGAGTTATTGGCAAAAACACTTAATCCTATACCTATTGCCAAAGAAATTGTTGATGAATCAGGTAATAAGACAGTATTTGATCAATTTGCCGATAAAGAACTTAGGTACAGACAAAGATATGTCGATTTATTTGTTAATAGCGAAATTAGAGATGTTTTTGTTAAGCGAAGCAAGATTATTAGTGCAATGAGAAATTTCTTAGATTCTAAAGGTTACATGGAAGTTGAAACTCCGGTACTGCAACCTTTATACGGCGGAGCATCTGCTCGTCCTTTTATTACTCATCATAATACTCTAGATATGGAGCTTTATCTAAGAATTGCAGATGAATTATATCTTAAGCGATTGTTAGTTGGCGGGTTTACCGGAGTATATGAGATTTCTAAAGATTTTAGAAACGAAGGTATGGATAAAACACATAATCCTGAATTTACAATGATGGAATTGTATGTTGCTTATAAAGATTACGAATGGATGATGAATCTTGTTGAAAATATGGTCGAAGATATTGCGATTAAAATAAATAATTCTACTAAATTTAAAATTGATGAATATGAGATTGATTTTAAAGGTCCATGGAAAAGAGTTTCTATGGTCGATGAATTAAAGAATAAAACCGGGTTAGATATTTTAAATTGTACAAAGGAAGAATTAGCCGAAGAGTGCGAAAAACATCATATAAAATTAAGCGGTAAAGAAAGTAAAGGAAAATTAATTGATGAATTATTTGAAGCAACTATACAACATGAATTAATTCAGCCAACATTTGTTATTGATTATCCGCTTGAAATTTCTCCTCTTGCAAAAAAACATAGAACAAAAGAAGGAATTGTAGAAAGATTTGAAGGTTTCGTTTTAGGTAGAGAAATTTGCAATGCTTTCAGCGAATTGAACGATCCAATTGACCAACGAGAAAGGTTTGAAGCTCAAGCCAAAGCAAGAGCTGAAGGAGACGATGAAGCTCAGCAAATTGATGATGATTTTATTAAAGCACTTGAATATGGAATGCCTCCTACTGCCGGATTAGGAATTGGAATTGATAGATTGACTATGTTATTAACAAATCAACCGTCAATTAGAGACGTAATCCTATTTCCGTTAATGCGACCGGAAAAATAATTAATGCGTTATTTATTAATTATATTAATAATCCTTTTGGGCATAAATGTTATTTATGCCCAAAATAATGTAGAATCAGATAGTGCATCAACAGCTTTTGTAAAAGATTCTGTTAACTCTTATTTACCCATTTCTGAGTTAAATACAATATATAAATTTAAACCATACGGAGATGATATAAATACTCCAATTTTGGTCGGAGTAAGCGGAATAGCTGTCGGAATAGGAGTTGCAGTCCATTTATATAATTATAATGCATGGTGGAAAGATGATAGATCATCATCATTTAGAATTTTAAATGATTGGGATTACGCACTCTGGATTGATAAAATCGGACATTTTTATGGTACAACCATTGAAGCTCACGGTTTATCTTCTGCTTTGGATGCGGCAAATGTACCTCCTGAAGAAACTGCAATTATCTCTTCGCTTGGTGCATTTCTATTTCAAACTTTCATTGAAATTGAAGATGGATATGGGGCACAATGGGGTTTTAGTCCGGGTGATTTTATAGCGGATTTTCTCGGTGCATCATATCATCTATCTAAATTTTATTTTCCGGTTGTAAGGAATTTCCAACCTCGAGTAAGTTATTTTCCCTCCGAAGAATATAGAACGGGAAAACATAAAGACGGAAATATAAGTGACGATTATGAAGGCCAAAAATACTGGCTTAGTTTAAGGATGAAAGAATTATTGCCTAAATCAATAGGCAAATACTGGCCTTCATTTTTAATGCTATCTGCAGGTATGGGCGTAAAAGAGCTGGATGGCAGCGGTGGAGGAATAAGAGAATTATTTATTTCTTTTGATATCGATTGGCAGACTGTACCAATCCCCGGTAAGTTTGGACAATTTGTAAAGAACACCTTAAATTACTTCCATTTACCGCTACCCGGTATTAAAATATCACCCAAAGCAACATTTTTAGTTTTTTGTTATTAATTGAGGTATATTTGAATTATAGTATAATAATTCCGACTTTGAATGAAGAACGACTTTTGCCAAATATTCTTAAGCAACTAAAAGATAGCAATTTAAAAAATAATTACGATTATGAAATAATCATTTCTGATGGCGGTAGTTCGGATAATACTGTTAAACTTGCTAAGGAATTTGCAGATAAAGTTGTTGAGCATAAAGAAAATTTTAGACAAAATATTGCAATGGGTCGAAATAGAGGAAGAGAAGTTGCAATTGGTAAAATTCTTATATTTTTAAGCGGCGATTCAAGAATAAAAAATCCGGAAAATTTGTTTTCTACTATTAATTCTAAAGTTTTAAACGGAAGTTATATTGCATATACATGCAAGGTAGAAGTATTTCCGGAGGAAACTAAGTTTGTCGACAAAATTTTTCAAACTTTTTATAATTACTACTTTCACTCTCTAAATATTTTTGGCGTAGGTATGGGAAGGGGAGAATGTAATGTATTACGTTCCGAGGTTTTTGATAAACTGAAAGGTTATAACGAGAATATAATTGCCGGTGAGGACTTTGAGTTTTTTAAAAGAGTTCGAAAACTAGGAAAAATTTTTTTTGATAGAAAGACAATAATTTATGAATCCCCTAGAAGATATAGAAAAGTTGGTCACTTTAATCTTTTGTTTACTTGGCTAATTAATAGCATTTATGTTTTACTATTAAAAAAATCAAAATCAAGAATTTGGGACGAGATAAGATAATGAGAAAATGTACTTTATTCTTTCTAATTATATTTAATTCAATTATTAGCTCTCAATCGGGTTTTGTAGACATAAATCATAAAGTTTATAAATTTTTAGAAAGGATAAATACAATTGGACTTATTGAGGATTATAATAGTTTTGAAATTCCGAAATCTATTAACGAAATTGAGAAGCATTTATCTTGTGTCCTTAAAAACAAAAAAGAACTTAATAATACAGACTTGGAAATTCTTGAAGACTTAATGTATGAATTCGACTATATATTTAATGGCTCTGATACTACTTATTCACCTTTATTAAATAATAGGACAGGATTAAACTATAAATATTGGGACTCAAACAAATCTTTATATTCATACACCGACTCATCAAATAATGGATTTTTTATTAGTCTTTTAGCTGAGAATAGCACGATTTTTAATAAAGATAAAAAAGCTTCGATTTTTATTTTCGGAGGTGAATTACGTGGATATTTATGGAATGAATTGGGATTTTATATAAGAGGAACAAATGGTATTTATAAGGGAGATAAAAATACTGCCTTAAATTTTGGAAGTTTGAAATATAATTACAAAGCAAATCTTAATCCGAACTATCAAGGAGCCAACTCATACTTTGATGAAACAGAAGGTTATATTTATTACGATAAAAAAAATTATAGTCTTAAACTAGGACGAGATAGAATTTTACTTGGGCAAGGTATATTAAAACCGTTTTTGGGAAATAATGCACCTCCGATAGATTATTTTAGATTTAACCTAAATTATTCGGTTTTAAATTTTACATATTTACACGGTAAATTATTATCTAATCCGATTGTTAGAAGTGATTCTTTATGGGGTGAAATACATAACTTAGTCGATAAATATATCGTTTATCATAGATTTGAATTAAATTTGTCAAAACATTTTAAAATTGGTCTCGGTGAGTTTATTATTTATGGTGATCGAAGTTTAGATTTAAGTTATTTGAATCCTTTTAACTTTTACAAAAGTATTGAACATATAAATCAAGATAGAGACAATTCATCATTATTTATTGATATTTCAAATAATTCATTAGTAGGTATAAATCCGTACTTAACTCTTTTTGTTGATGATATTGATTTTGGTAAAATCGGAAAAAAATGGTATGGAAATCAATTACTTTGGGATATTGGTATCAATATTAGTCCGTTTCCTAAATATTTTTCGGGTTCTTTAAAACTTCAATATTTAAGAATTGAGCCATACGTCTTCACACATCGAATTCCATACAATAACTTCACATCATTGAATTATTTAATAAATGATAACATTGAACCGAATAGTCAGCTATTTAATGTAAAACTTTCATATTTTCCAACTAAACGTCTTGATATGTCAATCACAGTGTCATACTTAGAACACGGCGAAAATATATATGATAACAACGGAGATTTATTAATAAATTATGGCGGTTCGATCAATTTTGGTCATAGACCGTTTGATAACGAAGTTATAACCTTCCTTGACGGAAAAGTTATAAAATCCTTTGGAGTTTTATTTGAAGGGAATTATGAATTTATAAGAAATAACTTTATCGGAATAATTTTTAACTATGTTAAAGAAAAAGGAAATGATAAAAGTAAAAACGGAACATCTTTTATAGTAAACTTAAAACTAAAAATATAATGAAAAGAATTATTAATAGTAAAATTGTAATTTTTGTTTTTGCGATTCTGATAGGATATTATTTGAATTTTTTAAAAAGCTATTTAATTAATCCCAAATTAAATGAATCCTCAAATAAAATTAATGAAATTTTAAACCTAACCGATGAGTATTATGTAGAGGAAGTTAGTATTGATACTATTACAAATAGCGCAATTACTGGTATTTTAAGCAAATTAGACCCTCATTCAGGATATTTAAGTTCTGAAGAACATGAGAGTTATGCTGAAGAAATGAGCGGTAAATTTGTTGGAATCGGTATTGAATTTTTAATGATTAATGATACTCTTAATATAATATCAATTGTTCCTGGTGGACCGTCAGAAAAAGCAGGTATTTTAAGTGGTGATAAAATTATTAAAGTTAATAACAAGAGTATAATTGCCTTAAAAAATGAAAAAATTATTAGTCTTTTAAGAGGAGATGAAGGTAGTAAAGTAAATTTGACTATATTAAGAAATTTTTCAAATAAACCATCAGTTTTTACGTTAAAACGCGAAGAAATAATTTTACATCCTGTAGAATTTTCGACAATCATTCAAGATAGTATTGGTTATATAAAATTAGTTAGATTCTCTGAAAACACATATACCGAAATGCGAGAAGCAGTTTATTCTCTAGTTAAAAAGGGAGCAAAAAAGTTTCTACTTGATTTAAGAAATAACCCCGGCGGATATTTGGAGCAAGCTGTAAAAGTAGCTGATCTATTTTTACCGCCAAATAAATTGATTGTTTCAATAAAAGCAAGAAAAGAATCTTATAATCAGGAGTTTTATTCTGCCGACACAGACAAATCAGATAAACTCCCAGTTATTATTCTAGTAGATAATGGTTCCGCTTCTGCAAGCGAAATAGTAGCCGGAGCAATACAAGATTGGGATAGAGGCTGGATTGTTGGTCAAAATACATTCGGAAAGGGTTTAGTTCAGCAATCGTTTATATTGAATGATAATTCTGAATTTAGACTCACATTGGCAAAATATTATACTCCGTCCGGTAGATTAATACAAAGAAAATATGATAAGCGCGAAGAGTATTATTCATTAAACGAAATAAATAAATTAGATACTAGTAAAAATGTTAAATATACAAAGAAAGGTAGAAAAGTTTATGACGGAGGTGGTATTCACCCTGATTATTTAATCAATACCGTAACTTATTCGGAAACATTTTTATTACTACTTCGAAATAATACATTTACAAAATTTTTAACCGATAATAATGAATTAAATAAAATTGAAAAATCTAAGTTTACTGCTGAAAACTTTAATAAGGAATTTATTTTTACCGAGAATCTATTTAAAAGTTTTATTATATATGCAACTTCTAAAGAAAAGAATATTAGTCAAGATCAAATAATTAAAGATAAAGATATGATTATTAATAGATTAAAAGCTGAACTTGCAAATAAGTTATGGGGTAAAGCCGGACGATATTCTGTATCTGTCGAAAATGATCAGGAAATAACTTGTGCAATTAAATACTTTTCAGTTGATATTAACAAATTAATAAATAGAAAATAAAATGCTAAAATTTGTTAGTTTTATAGGAATTTCAATAATACTTCTCTTTTTTCTTTTAACAACAAATTATGCCCAAAATGAATATGAATGGGAAGTTGGCGAAGAATTGACTTATTCAGTCAAATACACTTTTATAAAACTTGGTGAACTTAAATTCAAAGTGTTAGAAAAGAAAGAACTAAACGGTGAAATTATTTATAGAACTATGGTTTATATAAACAGTGACGAATCTTTACCGTTTGTAGATTTACATGAGGTGTATGAAAGCTACTATAATTTAAAAAACTATAGTAATCTATTTAAAGCTACACATAGAACGAAAGAATATTTTAGATTTACCGAACATAAGTTTGATTATAAAAACAAGAAGATTTTCGTAAAAAGAGGTACTTTAAAGCCATATTTAATTGAAACGGATTCAACTTGTGATTTAAATCACAACTTTAATGACGGATTATCATTATTTTATTATGCTCGAGTTAAATCAGGATACAGACATTCTGAAACGGTGCATTGTTTTATAAACGAACAAAAGGAAAAGACATTTATAAACTATTTTGACAAGGAAGAAAAAATTAAAATTGATGCAATAAATTATGATATTTCAACTACAAAATTAAACGGGAGAGCCGATTTTACAGGTGTATTTGGCTTAACAGGAGATTTTGAAGGATGGTTCACTAAAGATAAATACAAAGTTCCTGTTTATGCTAAGTTGAGTGTTATTTTAGGTAGTATCACAGTTGAATTAATTAGTTGGAGAAAGAAAGATTGGAATCCGCCAAAATACAATTGAGACAGTTTGGAAAAAATTTTCCTTATGAAGGTAAATATCCGAGAATAGATGATTCGGTATTTATAGCCGATGGAGTAAAAATAATAGGTGAGGTTGAGATAGGAAAAGATTCGAGTATTTGGTATAATAGTGTTATTCGAGGTGATGTAAATTATATCAAAATTGGTGATTTGACAAATGTTCAAGATTTAAGTATGTTGCATGTTACAAACGCCAAATATCCTTTAATAATTGGAAATAAAGTAACAATTGGACATAGTGTAAAACTACACGGAGCAGTTATTGAAGATTTGGTTCTTATAGGAATTGGAGCAATTGTATTAGACGGAGCTCTTGTTCAGACAAAAAGCATGGTTGCAGCCGGTTCTGTAGTAAAACCGGGATTTATTGTACCGTCAGGAAAACTTGTAGCCGGGATACCTGCAAAAGTTATAAGAGACTTAACAGAAACGGAAATTGAAGAATTAGAAAAAAGTGCATTTAGATATAAAAAGTATTCGGAAATAACTATAAACTCATTAAGTGACCAATTACAATGAAAATCAAATTTTGGGGTACGCGTGGTTCAATACCGGTTCCGGGACCAAATACAGTTAAATATGGCGGGAATACTCCATGCATTCAGGTAATATCGGAAAAAGGTACTTCAGTTATTATAGATGCAGGAACAGGTATAAGAAATTTAGGTATCGAATTAATTTCCGGAAAATACACAAAAGAGTTAAATCTTTTAATCTCACATTCGCATTGGGATCATATACAAGGCATTCCCTTTTTTATTCCCTTTTTTAGAAGTGATTTCAAAATTAATATTTTTTCGAATGCAAAAGATGATATGGACGTTTCTCATGTAATAGATTCTCAAATGCACCCTTTTTATTTTCCGGTAAACAAAGAAGATGTATTTAAATCTACAATAGAGTATCATAAAATAGAACCTCTCAAAAAGTATCAATTTGACGGACTTACAATAGAAACAGAATCAGTTCATCATTCAAAGGGGACATTATCCTTCAAAATTACAGAAAAGGATAAATCAGTTGTTTACATGACAGATAATGAAATTTATTATGATGCAATAAACAATATGCCAAATCCCGATAGGATTTATGAACTAAATAAAACACAAATCGATTTTTGTAAAAATGTAGATTATTTGATACATGATTCACAATATACATTAGAAGATTTTAACAGAAAAATAGGTTGGGGTCATTCAAATAATATTGCATTATCATATTTCAGCGATTTAGCAAAAATAAAAAATCTTGTTTTATTCCATTATGACCCTGATTATTCTGATGCAATGGTAGAAAATATTATATTAGATACAAAAAATTTTTTGAATAAAATTAAAAGTTCCGTAAATTGCATACCCTCAAAAGAATTACTTGAGATAACTATATAATTACACGGAGTTAAAAACTTGGATTTAATTTCTGTTAATGCCTCCCGAAAATATGGTATTATTAACAAAAATGTTAAAATACTTGTCGGAAACCTAAAAAACGAATTAAACTTTTCGATAAATAATCTCGATATTAATATAGTTGATAAAAAAACTCTTTTAAAGGTAAATATCGAATTTTTAGAACATGATTATGATACCGATATAATTACATTTAATTATTCGGAAAATATTAATATTTTAGAAGGTGAGTTATTAATTTCTTATGACATTGCAAAAGAAAATGCGGAAAGATTTAATTGTTCATTGAATTCTGAAATTCTCAGACTCATAATACACGGAATATTGCATTTAGTAGGGTATGATGATATGGTGGAAACAGATAGAAAAAAGATGAAACGTAAAGAAAATTTATTTGTTAAAAAATTTGAAAGTATTCAAATAGTAAAGTGAAAAATGGTTACAAAAATTGTGGAAGTTATTGCATTAATTTTAGATAATTTGAAAAAAGATTATACTTTGGAAGAAGTGAGTAAACTTTTAGATAATAAAGAATATGATCGTCAAACAGTAAGTGCTGCTTTTAGTTTACTTTTTGATAAGGTTCTTAGTTCCAAAATTTCAAAATCAAAGAAAAAAGAAATTAAAAAAGAAGCGTTCCGTGTGTTAAGTAATGATGAGATAGATTTAATTGGAATCGATAACTATAATTATGTATTAAATTTAATTAATTTAGGACTAATTGAAAGTACAGATATTGAGTTTATTTTAGAACACGCTTCAAATTTAAATGGCAGGGTATTAAGCAAAGATGATATTAATTGGATAGTATTTATCTCTCTAATTGACCTAAACGCCGGATTATTACCCGGCAGCAGAGTACTTTTATACTCTTCCGATACAATTAATTAAAAGGAATTTTTATGAGCAAAACTTTAGTTTTGGTCGAATCGCCTTCAAAGGCTAAGACCATAAATAAATATTTGGGAAGAAATTTTATAGTAGAAGCTACTGTAGGACATTTACGAAATCTACCCAAAACACAGCTTGGCGTTGATATTGAGAATGATTTTAGACCCAATTTTATGAATATTAGAGGAAAAGGGGATTTAATAAAAAAAATTAAACAACTTGCCGAGCAAACTGAAAAAATAATAATTGCGACTGACCCTGACCGAGAAGGTGAAGCTATTGCACAAGATGTTGCAGATATTATCGGAAATAAAAACGAAAATGTTTTTCGTGTTCTTTTTAACGAAATAACAAAAGATAGCGTAAAAAAAGCAATAACTAATCCCGGTCGAATAGATTTAAACCTTGTTAATAGTCAAAGAGCCCGTAGGATTATGGATAGAATTATTGGCTATAAAATAAGTCCTTTTTTATGGAAGGCAATTATAGATAGCCCTTCTACGAGTCTTTCGGCAGGACGGGTACAGTCTGTTGCTCTACGACTAATATGTGAAAGAGAACAAGAAATACAGAATTTTGTTTCAAGCGAATATTGGTCATTGTGGGGCAATTTTTTAACTGCAAATAATGATTTATTCAAAGCTAAACTAGTTGAAGTTTCAGGAAAACCAATTAAGATTTTACTGAATGATCTAAGCGAATCGAAAAAGAAAGAATTCTGCTTAAAGAATTTTGTTATTGATAGCGAAGAAAAAGCAAATTCAGTTGCAATTGAAATTGAGAAAAAAAATACTTTTGTAATAAGCGAAATTAATAAAAAAGATGTAAAACGAAATCCTTATCCACCGTTCATTACCAGTACACTTCAAGTGGAAGCATCAAAAGTATTAAAGTTTAAGAGTAAAAAAACAATGCAAATAGCTCAAGAGCTTTATGAAGGTATTAATTTAGGAACTGAGGGATATGTTGGATTAATTTCTTACATGAGAACCGATAGTACGAGGTTAAGCGAAGAGAGTTTGAATGCTGCGAGAGATTACATTCAAACTCGATTTGGTAAAGAATATTTACCTGAAAAACCAAAAAATTATGATAAGAAGAAAAAAAATGTTCAAGATGCCCATGAAGCAATAAGACCGACAACTACTAAGTATTCACCTGAATCGATAAAAGAATTTCTATCGAATGATCAGTACAACTTATATGATTTAATATGGAAGAGATTCATAGCCTCCCAAATGGAATCAGCAATTTTTGAATCAACAACCGTAAATATTAAAGCTGAAGAATTTGTTTTTAAAGCTACGGGGAGCGCATTAAAATTTGACGGTTTTATGAAGCTATATGATGAAAGTAATGAAGATGTTGAATTAAATCCGGAAAAGGAAGAGTTTCCGATACCGTTAGGATTGAAAATAAATCAAGATCTTCGTCTAAAAGAATTAGAGAAAAATCAACATTTCACAAAACCGCCCGCACATTTTACTGAAAGTACTTTAATTAAAGAGTTGGAAGATAAAGGTATAGGCAGACCGAGTACTTATGCTCTGATTCTTAGTACAATTATTGAACGTGATTATGTTTATATTGAGAGTAGAAAACTTTTTCCGACTGAGTTGGGAAATAAAGTGAATGGGATTCTCGTTAAAAACTTTCCAAAAATATTAAATGTTAATTTTACGGCAGCTATGGAAGATGAATTAGATTTGATTGCCGGAGGAGAAATTGAATATTTAAAAGTACTAAAAGATTTTTACATCCCTTTTTCAGCCGCACTTGAGAAAGTTGAAAAAGAAATTGAAAAAATAAAATGTGACAAATGCGGTCACGATATGGATATAAAAATTGGGAGATACGGAAAATTTTTAGCTTGCACCAATTATCCGGAATGCAAAAATATAAAACCGCTAAAAGAAGTAAAGAAAGAAGAAAAAGAACTGGAATTTACGGGAAATGTTTGCCCAAAATGTGGTGGAAAGACCATTTTTAGGAGCGGGAAATTTGGAAAATTTATTGGTTGTGAAAATTATCCGAATTGTGATTATACCGAACAAATTAAAATTGGAATAAAATGTCCAAAATGCGGTGTTGGTGAAGTTATAGCGAAACGGACTAAAAAGGGTAAAACATTCTATGGTTGCAATAAGTATCCAGAGTGCGATTATGCGTCATGGCAACTACCTGAAATAAATTCTTCAAGTAAATAAAAAAAACTATTGACTTTTAATTAAAACTTGTTATTTTGCCAATTAAATAAATTCATCGTTAGATATGAGTATTGCAGAAGCGATTGATAATTACATTAAATATATTTCGGGGGTAAGACGGGTTTCGGAAAATACCGAGATGTCCTACACCAATGATTTAAAGCAGTTGTTGGCATTTTGCAATTCAGCACATAAGTCTGAAATTAATAATATAAACGAAAGATTAGTTCGAAATTTTATAATTTACTTAAATTCGGAGAAAGTTGCAGCAACATCGATATCAAGAAAATTAGCTTCAATTCGCGGATTTATCGATTTTTGTCTTGAACAAAAACTTTTAGACTTAAATCCGTTACAGTATATCAAAAATCCAAAAGTAAAAAGAAAACTTCCTGAAACGGTTAGTATTAAATCTATTGAATCTGTTTTCAAATTAATTGATAATTCTGATCTTGATAAATATGATAAGCTTTTATATTATGCTATTATAGATGTAATATATTCTTGTGCTTTACGTGTTAGCGAGCTTTGCAGCTTAAAAATAAACGATATTGATACTAAACACGGTACGATTAGAGTTTTCGGAAAAGGATCCAAATTTCGGATTGTACCTATAGGCAAACAAACAATTAGTACCTTAAAAGCATTTTTAGAAGTAAGGGTAAACAATTTAGAAAACGAGATATTGTTTTTAACAAAAAAAGGAAACTCTATTAATACAAAGTATGTATATAGAGTTATAAACAAATATTTAGGTTTAGTTAGTGATGTTGAGAAAAAGAGTCCACACGTACTTAGACATGCTTCGGCAACGCATATGCTAGATGGGGGAGCGGATTTGATAGCAGTAAAAGAGATGTTAGGACATGAAAATTTATCAACTACGCAAATCTATACACATGTTAGTATAGAGCGTTTAAAAAACACATATAAAACAGCCCATCCAAAATCATAGGAGTTGTTATGAACATTCAAATCACATCCAGAAAATTTAGGGCTAAAGATTCCCTAAAAGATTTTATCAAAAATGAAGTCTCCTCTTTAGAAAAGTATAATGATGAAATACTGGAGGCAAACGTAATACTTAGCTTTACTCATCTAAAAGAGAGTGAAAAAACTTCGGAAATAGTGCTTAAAATTCCCGGAAAAACACTTTCTGTTTCTGAAACAACAGATGAATTCGAAAAATCAGTTTCACTTGCAGTTGAAAAATTAGTACGTCAACTTCGTAAAGTGAAAACGAAAAAACTTGCTAATATACGTTAATTATGTTCAAACAATCGAGAGTTATACGGAAAGATACAATAAGTGTTGAATATTTTTATAAATATACAAAAGATAGATTTAAAATTACTTTATGTAACGATTCGATTAACTTAAATAGAATTATAAAAGATCAAAATATGCACAGACCCGGTTTAGCATTAGCCGGGTTTGTGGATTTATTTACACACTCAAGAGTTCAAATTTTTGGTAATACAGAAGTCAAGTATCTTAATAATTTATCTTTAGAAGATAGAATTAAAGCATTAGAAAATATTTTTAAATTTGAAATACCTTGCCTTATTATTACAAACAATAATAAATCACCGGAAGGACTATTAGATTGTGCTACAAAACATAATATCCCTGTTTTTAGCTCTCCATATTTAACTACAAAACTAGCTTACTTGGTTAGTGATTTTTTAGATGATCAATTTTCACCTCAAGTTACAATTCATGGTGCTTTTGTAGATGTTTATGGTGCAGGTATACTATTTGTCGGCAAAAGCGGTATTGGTAAAAGTGAAGTTGCATTAGATTTAGTAGAAAGAGGGCATAGGTTAGTTGCCGATGA
The DNA here is from genome assembly GCA_023447335.1 of Bacteroidota bacterium. GTDB lineage: Bacteria > Bacteroidota > Ignavibacteria > Ignavibacteriales > Melioribacteraceae > JAEXOD01. The sequence continues at coordinate 1,517 of JAEXOD010000061.1, read as the reverse complement.
TGTTGTTGTATTTACAAAAAAAGGCGAAGGAATTTTAATAGGAAGCGGTACCGAACTTGTAGGGCATTTTATGGAAATTAGAGGTGTTGGACTAATTGACGTTAGAAGCATGTTTGGTGTTAGAGCTATTCGTTTTCAGAAACGTCTTGAAGTTGTAATTGAGTTGGAATTATGGGATGAAAAAAGTGAATATACACGACTCGGATTAGACAATCCTACTATAAATCTACTTGATGTAGATATTCCATACATTAAGTTACCTATTATACCGGGCAAAAATATTACGGTAATTTCTGAAGTTATAGCATTAAATTACCTTTTAAAACACTATGGATATGACGCCTCCAGAGTTTTTAAAGAAAGATTGAACGAAAAAATCAAAAAAAACACCGCAGAAGTTGATAGAACTATTAATTATTTTGAACATGATTTTGAATAACTTATTAAAGCTGTTTTAACTTGCATAAATTAATAATTTTTATTAACTTGCAACCGATTTTATATGAAAAACTTATTTTATTTCTCTAAACAAAAACTTAAATTTATTGAGATTAAAAATTTCCATAAGAAATTTATTTTTATGGTTTTTTTTGTTTCATTTATTCTTTGCTTCTTTATTTTCGGATTTTATATACTTATTAATGATGTAATTAATCCTAATAATAAGTTAGAAAACTTAAAAACCGAAAATAGAGAATTAGTAAAGAATTTAAATTATCTTCTAACTCAATATAAGCAGTTAGGTGCTAATTTAGATTCTTTAGTAGTAAAAGATAAATCTTTGAAATTAAAAGCTAATTTACCTATTAGTAATGAAGAGTTTGAACAAATAGGCACCGGAGGACAATTATTTGATGCCTTTTTAGCAAATGGACCGTCAGACATTAATAATTTAATCGGTACTTTAAATAGTTATGTTGATAATTTAAAATCTAAAGTAGTTTATGCTAAGAATGATTATAATTTGATAGAAAAGACGTTAAAAAGAAATGAAATTTTATATAAAGCTATTCCTGCAATAAAACCGACAACCGAGGGAGATTATGCAAATGATTTTGGCATGAGACTACATCCTGTTTTGAATGTGTTAAGAATGCATACGGGTTTAGACATTATTACTAATATTGGTAGCAGAGTTTACGTAACCGGTACCGGTATTGTGGAATTTGTAGGAAGTAAGGAAGGATATGGATTGACAATAATTGTTAATCATGGATTTGGATACAAAACTCTTTATGCTCATTTACACAAAAGTGAAGTGAAAGAAAACCAACGAGTGGAAAGAGGAGATTATATTGCTTTAACCGGTAATTCAGGTACTTTAACAAGTGGTCCTCACCTTCATTATGAAGTTTTGTACAACGGAATTGCCTTAAACCCAATGAACTTTTTTTATGATAATTTAACTGTTTTTGACTTAAAAAGAAAAACCAATAAATAAAAAGCGGAGGTATTATGATTTGGACTGTAGAATTAGCTTCTTATTTAGATGATGCACCATGGCCTGCAACAAAAGA
>JAEXOD010000092.1 GCA_023447335.1 Bacteroidota bacterium | reverse complement strand
GGACTGAAGTCAGTTGATTTTGGAAGCGGAGAATATTCTCGCATTTTCTTAGATACTTTTATAATGTCATTATATACAGTATAATTTACATTAACCTTACCATCCGAAACCTTATTATAATAATTTTTTGCAAATAGTAAGTGATTTTCAAAATAGTTCTTATCATGCGGCAGAGGATCGATTATTGTTTTACCATAATCTTTTTTATAAATTGTTCCAAATGTGCCGTTACCAAATGTAGAGCCATCAGTATCTTCTTGAAATTCAACCATTACAGCCAAAATATTAATATTATTCGTGGCTTTTATTGTGTTTTCTTTGAGCAAAGATGTTAAATTTGCTTCAGGCAAATATTGTTGTGCAAATGAATTGCACAACAATATAATCGCAAATATCCAAACCTTAATGATGTTTTTCATCTATTTTAAATTCCTCTTGGAAATCCTGTTATTTTTTGCGGAGCACTTCCCCAACCAATCAATAAAGAGAATCTTAGTGTTTCTGCAAGAGGATGATTTTCATCTCCTCCGACTAAAGAAGTAGTTAAATAACTAAAATCAAATCCGTATAAAGCATAACGAATTCCTGCTCCAAATGTTGCAAATTTACGATTTCCATACTCAGGATCTTCATAAAATACACCTGCACGTAAAGCAAACATAAATTCTTCGGGAACGCCATACCAGTATTCAACACCCATTGATGTAACAATATCTCTTAATTCACGATCAAATGACTCATCACCCCAAGCAGTAAATATTGTTGCATAAAAATCTTTACGTGCTTTACCTGTGTCAGATCTATCAACTAATAATTTGCTAAAATCTAATGTAAAAGTAAATGAGTTATATTCGTCTTCAAAAAGTTTTGCAGCTAATCCTAATCTAAAATTTGTAGGGATAGGATCAGCTTGTTCTTGATCAATATAATAAATTTTAGGACCTAAGTTAGATAGATTCATACCTATACTTAATCTATTATCAAAATCACCGATAAAAGGTATATATAATTTTTCCGGTCTCCACATAGCTGCAATATCAAAGCTTACAGAGGTGGCAACCCCTTCACCTTGTTCTTGTTCTGTCGGCTTATCTGAAAGTTTACTGTGAATTAATCTAAAGTTGAAACCTAATCCCCAATCATTTGATATTTTAGTAGCATAACCTAAAGTTAATGCGGCATCAAAAGAAGTAAAAGTTCCTATAACATCTGAAGAACTTGAGTTTGTTCGAGCAAATTCGCCAAAATTCATATAAGTAATACTTGCAGAAACTGTACCGTCAACTTCTTCAAGATACTGTCTATAAGTTAGATAGTCATAGAATAAGTCTAAATTAAACTGAGGGAGCCAATTACTATGAGTAATACTTACTTCCGAACCAGATAAAAATGCTAAACCTGCCGGGTTCCAAAAAATTGCAGCTCCGTTATCTGCCAAACCGGTACCGGATTCACCAATACCGCCTGCTCTTGAATCAGGTGCCAATAAAAGAAACGGTACTGCAGTTTCTCCCTGTGCATAAATCTTATTTAATCCTAAAGTCATTATTCCTAATACAAGCAGCAAAAGTGTTTTTTTCATTGTTTTTCCTCCGTTAAATATGGACTTACTTTATAATTGCTAATTTTCCTAATATATTTTTCTTAAATCTACTATCTGTTGTTTCTATTATTGCTTTATATAAATATGTACCGTTAGATAGTATATTATTGTCTTCGTCTTTCCCGTTCCAATAAATTTTTACAAACCTGTCATTAATGGCGTTTTCTTCAATTTCTTTAATTAATCTACCGGCAATTGTATAAATTTTTATCTTAACATTTATAGGTTCAGTTAAATTGTGTTGAAATGTAAATGTTGTGCTTTCAGAAAACGGATTTGGATAATTAACTAAATCAGTAATAATCAAATCATCACCTTTTACAACAGTAAAATATGTTTCTTGCTCATTAAAATTGTTAAAAACGTCCCAGGCTTTTATTCTTATTTTAAAGTCGCCTTCAATTAGATTTGAAAATCGATATTTAATAACTCCTGATTTTCCGCCTGAATCTAAATCACCCAAAAAATAATTTGAGAAATCAACTGAATTATTAATATCATCGTTAATTATTCCTTCCAATTTATGTCCGAGTCCTGTCCCTGTAGTATTTAACCCCGTTTCATCATATAATTTTACTAATAAATCAAAATCAGGTTTAACGAGTTTGGCATTTTCATAATCAAGTTCATCCGCAAATATTTCAATCTCGGGTCCTATTTTATCATCAATAGAAGTTGTATCTGTACCGTTAATTTTAATATTTTTTGAAAATCCTACTCCGTCACTATTTTCGTTATATAAATAAACTACTATTTTACCATTTTTGTTTTCATAAGAAATATCTTTCGGAACTATAAAATCTGAAGAGAATTTACCGTTTTTAACTGAAACTCTGCCTCTATATATAACACCGCCTTGCAAAGCCATAGTAAATTGAATATCAGTCAAATATAGTGATTTTTCACTATCAAATACAGTTAAAATCCCTTCTCCGTTATAATAAGAATCCACATTACCTAAACTATCTAATACCGTACCAACAATATTTCCTTTACCAAGTGCTTTTAATTCAACTAACATTGTAGAAGCTGAACCGTTTATAGAGTCAATTTTCACTTCATTTGTTGGTTGTGCTAAACGTAAATAAGGATCGCAAAATAAATGAAATTTCTCGTCGTTTGCTTGAAATCTTGTTTGTTTAGTTTGCCAATAAGCTCGACCAATCGTATTTACCAGACCGTTATTATTAGAGAATAAATATGAATAAAACAAATTATTTAATGCAGCATTTTCACCGGATACAACAGGACGACAAGCAGAAAATCCGCCTATCATTCCTGCATCTTTCATAAATATCATTTCTTCTGTAGCACTTTGAGTAACCGGATCATCATATTTACCAAAATCACATGTGGCAGCAGTTAAAAAGAACTGATGTTCATTCTTGAATAAAGGAATTGTAGAAGTTCTTTCAAATACATATTCATGTGCCCAAACATCTGGGTTGCCATGCCCAATATAATTTAGTATCAAAGTACCATTGTTTACCGCATTTACAATCGCTTGTGTAACAGCGGGTTTTCTTCTACCTAAACCGGTAATAACTGTAGGATAAGCAGATAAATAGATTTTATTTAAATCAAAATATTGCGGAACATAATCTCTTGCCAATCGTTCAGATTGAGAAGTATGAATACTTCCGTCATCGCTCGAGCCAGTCAATCCATCATCTGCAACTAGAGTAATTAGATTTTTCCACAAACTTTTTTCTGAATAATTTTCATATTTAATTAATTTATTTAGAATTAATTCCCCTTGATTTATACTCCTGATAGGAAGTCTGCCGATAGCCATATCTACCGCTAAGTCAGATTTACCGCCTACAATTCTTCCGTAGTAATCATCGGTAGGATAAGAGAAAACTTCATTTAATGACGATTCAGTCTGATAAGTCGGAACAAAATTTGCTGAATAGTTTTCGAAATTTAAGTAATCGTAATCACCGTCACCTAATAATAAAACATAAAAAGGTTTTATCTCCCAATTTTCATAAGCATATTTTATATAGTCCCTAATAGCTGTAGGATCTAACAAACCTGAGTTAAGTTGAGTAAAAATATCTTCTACAAAAACTAATTTTGAAGTAATTGGAAAAGGAGCACTATATTTCCGATAGTTAATGTATTTTTCGCCAATACTTGCAAAGTTTTTGGAAGAAATAATTAAAAACTCTCCACCTGCATTATCGCTTAAAATATCCGAATTTGTTATACTTTCGAATTTAGTTATTGACTTAAATTTGGATGAACATAGAGCAATATACTTTGACACATTACCCATAACTTCATCCTTGCTAAATAATATCTCCCCAGCACTTATATTACTGTTTAATTTCTTAACATTATTAAAATCTGTAACATCAAACACAACAATATCGCTATTTGAGAAATTCGAAATACGGAAATTTATATTTGCAGTTGTATCTTTTGAAAAGAAAGTAATCTCATCGTTTGCTGACTTCAAATAACGTTGAAATTCTATCTCAATAAAATCCAAGTATGCTTTATGAGAAACACTTGATATTCCGAAATTTAAGTTGAGTTGACTTCTGCTATCAGTTAAAACCGGATTACTTGATGTAGCACTTATTGTATGTAATTCCCCATCAGCATACCAACCTGTAGCACCTTTTAGTTTGTCATTGTAATAAATTGTAGTATTTGTTTCACTTACTCTAAATGATACAGAGTTTGTTGAAAAATTAACAACTTGTAATTTATAGTTTACCGGTGATCCATCCACCCTATTTACTAAACTTGTAAGATAAGTTCTGCTTGTATTCGACGAATTAAATTCATCCCCAAAACTCATTCTACCTGATTTTAGCAAATTTATTTTATCTTCTTCAAAATATTCATACGCCTTAGTAATTGATTGCAAGTAATTACCGTTTTGACCCGCAACACCGGCATTTTCCATCCTTTTACCGTTATCACCTTCGGCGGTAATAAAATAATAATTTAATTTTGAATAATAATTCCTATTTCTAACTATTTTCTTAGATGTTTTGTTGTATTCCCAAAAATTAACACCTCTTCCATAAAAAAGTATATAATCTGAATTGTCAAATTTTCCGTCTCCTTCACCATATACATATATTGCATTTTCAATTAAATTATTTGAACGTGCTACATCAGGATCTTCATTTAACGGATATGCACCGTTATTATAAATTTTAATTTTCCTTGGATCAATATTGTTAACATCAAATCCTAAATTTTGCAAAGTACTTCTATCTATTTTATAAATGCCTTCATCCTTTACTTCCATTTTTACCCATTTACCAATTGATAACGGAGAGCTAAGTTGAGATTTAAGCAATCTAGCCGGTTTTTTATTCCAAGTTAACGCTTGGTTATAATTGATTACAAGATCATTAAGATTATTTTCAGGCAAGAAACTCAGTTTATTTTCTGCTGAATAAGTAACTGTAAAAACAATTTTTTTAATCAGTTTAATTTCTTGATTAACTTCATCATATTCAATTGGACTGATTATAAGACTTTGAACAAATAAACCACGAATATTACCAAATTTTCCAAAAGTTATAATTTCATTGTTCTTAGTTGAGTTCAGCGTTGAATTTGTGTTAGTACTTTTAACATTTATAATTTTTCCGGTTATTTTTTCGGCATTGTAATCAACTACTTGAAGCGTATTGCCGAATTCCGAAGGAACTGCAACATTTAAGAATCTCTTGAATATTAGAGGTGAATTTTCAGATAAATCAGAATCTATCAAACCATTCTTTAAATCAATATTTTTATAAATGTTTCCGTTAACATTTACATCTGAAATATTATAACTCGGGATGTATTCAAATGTGGCAGAATTACTATTTGAATATAGAATTTTGATATCGGATTGTGCATTTATCAATAAAAAAGGGATAAGCACAAAAAATATAAAAGAGAATTTATTCTTCATTATCCATTAATCATTATAATCGGCAAAGATTATAATTTCCTCGAATTATTTGGCAAAAAGTAAAAACTCTCTATAGCTTATTCCTTTTATTTTGGATTACAATTTACTCAAGAACCATATTAATTGTCAAGTCAATTAATAAAATTACTCAAAAATTATACTATAATTATGATATTAATCACAAAAAAGTTCAAATAAAGTAAACATTATTAAAAATTAAGCAAAAGAGAATTTTATGTTATAATTTTAAAACAACTTATAATATAAAAAGAATTTTAATTAAAATCTATAATTCTAACAAATTTCTTCCCTTTTGCATTGCGTTTATACAAAAATCTATATGTTCATCTAGGTCAATTTGTAATTCTTTTGCACCGTTTATGATATCATCTCGATTTACTTGTTTTGCAAATGCTTTATCCTTCATTTTCTTTTTTACTGATTTTACATTAACTTCCATAACAGATTTTGAGGGTCTAACTAAAGCAACGGCAGTAATAAAACCTGATAACTCATCAACTGCAAAAAGAACCTTACGTAAAACAGTATCACGTTTAACCTCTGTTCTATCGCAGTGTGATAGAATTGAATCGACAAAACTATTTTCGAACCCTAATTCTCTAAGTATTTCACCCCCTTTTAAGGGATGCTCTTCGGCAGTAGGATATTTTTCATAATCAAAATCATGTAACAACCCCACATTACCCCAGTAGTTTTCATTTTCATTAAATTTTCTGGCATATTCACGCATACAAATTTCAACAGCATAAGCATGCTTTCTTAGACTTATACTCTTTGTATATTCATGTAATAAAGTCAAACAATAATCTCGATCTGTGTGTTTATCCATATCAATTAACCTTATTTTCTATTTGGACATAGGCTATTAATAACGCAATCATTACATTTAGGTTTTCGTGCAACACATATTTTTCTTCCGTGAGTAGCTAGCCAATGAGAGGAATTTACCCAATAATTTTCCGGTAATAACTCTTTTAATGAAAACTCAATTTTTTCCGGATCATCCGTATCAACAAATCCCAATAAATTTGAAAGTCTTTTAACGTGAGTATCTACGGCAATAGCAGGAATTCCAAATGCGTTACCTGCAACAACAGATGCCGTTTTTCTTCCTACTCCCGGTAATTTTGTAAGTTCTTCAAAATCTGAAGGTACTTCTCCGTTATAATGCTCAATTAACATCAAACAACAATTCTTAATACTTTTTGCCTTTTGTTTATAAAAACCGGTCGAAAAAATATCCTTTTCAAGTTCTTCTATATCGGCGTTTGCAAAATCTTTAGGATTTTTGTATTTAGCAAAAAGTACTTTTGTAACAATATTTACTCTCTCATCGGTACACTGAGCGGATAAAATAGTTGCAATTAATAACTCGAATGCTGAAGAAAACTCTAAAGCCGGTTTTACATCAGGATATTCGCTCTCTAGAATACCGAAAATCTTTATAGCTCTTTCTTTGTTATTTTTCATCTTTATTAAATTTAGGATCTTTAATGGTTAATCTTTCAACAATTTTATTATTTAGTATATGATCTTCGATAATTTCATCAACATCAATTGCTGTTACATTACCGTACCAAACTTGTTCGGGATATATTACTACAACAGGTCCAAAGTCGCATGCACCTAAACATCCGCAACTATTCGATCTTATTTCAGATGATAAGCCTTTTTCTTTAAGTTTTTGTTTAAATTTTTATTTTAAATCTAGCGAGCCTTTATCAGCACAGCTACCTTTTAAATCAATTTTATCGCGTTTATTTTCGCAAATAAATATATGCTTCTCATATCTTTTCATCTTATACACTAATAAGTTATATTAAGTTCATTTGAGAATCTTTTCAATCTCGTCTGTTACTTCTTTAATTGTGATCCCACCATTCCCAAATTTACACTTTTTAGGATCACCCGGGCAGTTATTTGAACAGTATTCTTTTTCCGGAGTTAATTCCACCGATTTATTACCTACCGGCTTCCATAGTTTTGGAGAACAAGCTGTCATTGGGCAAAATAAAGAAACTGTTTTAATATTTAAGCCGGCTGCAATATGTAAAGGTCCTGTACTTGCAGCTATTAGGACATCTAAAATACTTAAATTTATAATTGTATTTCTTAAATCATTATTTTCATTCAAGTATATAACTCCATTAATTTCCTTTAATTTATCTGAGATAGAATTATCCGTTAAGCAAATTATATAGTCGTTAATCGTCAACAATTTTTTCATTAATTTTAAGTATTCTTCTAACTCCCAATTTGGAGCACTATTACCGCTTGAAGTGTGTATTCCTATTATTTTTTTTGCTTTGTTACTTTTTATGAGCATTTCTCTTAAATTACGGGCTTTTTCTTTTTCCTCAATATTTAAGAATATTTCTGAATTAATATTATTTGTTTTCACACCTATTGCTCGCGCAAAATCCATACAATAATCAGCCTCATGCCTTAGAGGATTATATTTATTACGACTAATTCCCTTTACTCCTGTTATAAACTGATAAAACTTATAACCTGTGCCGTATCGATGTTTTATACCTGCTAAAAATATAATATAATTTAATTTTTCGTTTGGTAATATTAAAAAAGAATGTGAAAAGTTGTATTGTTTTAATTTTGAAGCATAATTTAGAATTTCTGTTTTATTGCATGATAAGTAATCATCCGCAACAATTATCTCATCAACATTTGGATTATTCAAGTAGATATCTTTCGTATAACTACGCACCATAACTGCAATAAAAGAATTTGGATATATTAATTTAATTTCTCTTGGAATTGCAGTTGTTAAAACGACATCACCAATTCTATCAATTCTGATTAATAAGATACGAAGGTTACTCAAAATTACTTTACTTCCTCAAAGATTCTATCCTTTGCGTTTTCGTATTCTTTTTCCCAATTTAATTCTTCAGCAGCATTTTCGCAATTCTGTTTATAAAAAGTATATTTTTCTTTATTAGAAATCATATTTTTAACACAATCAACTATCCTATCAACTTTTAGTTCAAAGTTAATATTGTCAATTTCAATTATTTCACCCAATTTATAATGGTTTACAATTTGATGAATTTGAGGTAAATTAGATCCAATAACCGGAACTTTAGCATTAATATATTCAAATAGTTTATTTGGTAATGCATAATAATAGCTTACACTAATATTTTCAATTAAACAGAAACCAATATCTGCACCTGCAGTAAATTTATCTAATTCCTTGTGTTCTATTGTTCCCAAGAAATGAACTCTATTTGCAATTTTAATTTTATGCGTAATCTCAATCAGCTTTTCTTTAAGTACACCATCGCCTAGAATTACTAAATCACATTCCGGTAATTCAGGCATAGCGTAAAGAATAGTTTCTATTCCCCTTCCTTTTAACAAAACTCCTTGATACAATAAAATAGTTTTCTTATACTCAATATTTAACATATCTCTGAAATTAACAATATCTTCTGATTGTTTCTTGAGCGGAATATTTCTTATTACACAAGTATTTTTAAGATTATATAATTTCTCAAGGAACTCGGAATCCATTTTACCGGTTGTTAAAACTAAATCGGTAAGCTTAATAAAAAGTCGCTCAATTTCTGCAATAGCCATTTGAAGTTTTTTTCTCCCGGTTAATCCGCCCAAAAATGCATAAAACTCCCTGCTATTATAGATTACTTTTTTTCCTTTTACTTTCCCCAAAAAAGATACAAATGGAAGCGTATAAACATCTTCAGCAAATAAAATATTAGCATCAGATGTAATAAGATGTTTAATAGTAATTAGAGCAAATTTTAAATAAAATAAAACTGAAAATTTTTTATCTAATTTATAGATATTTACTGTTCCGTTTATGGTATTAAAATTATTAGTAAACCAATCAAAAGAAATGACATTTACAAAATGCCCGTCAAATTCAAGCGAACGCTTTAAATTTGTAATTCTAGAATCTTTATTGGCATTTCCTAGAAAATATATTTCTAATTTCACAAAAATTACATTAATTTAATATTAAAAGTGTTACGCATTATAGTTTTTGCGTCAAATTTTTCCTTAAAGTCTATCAAATTAATACTTGGTGTCATCGGGTTTTCGGCTTTTGTGTCTTGTGAAACACCAATATCAACATACTGATAACCGTTTTCAGTACAATACTTTACTACTTCGTACATTACTCTTTGTATAGGTTTTAGAAATTGGTAATCATAATAAAGCATATTATAAAAACAGATCGCTACTGTTTTATTAGCAAAAAACATTGATGAACCGGCTATAGGTTTATCTTTGTAATAGACCATAAATAGTTTTAAATTATCAGGCAATAATTCTGTTAGTTTTATTAAATCTTCATAAGAATGAGTGGGTTTTACATTATGTCTTGCTTTATTTTCCATTAAAATAGGATAAAATTCGTCATAACGATCATTTATTTCTACTCTAATATCCGAATTATTTAAACTCTTTCTAATATTACGTCTGGTTGTGGCATGAAAACGTGAAATAATATCTCTGTTCTCATCAAGTTTGATAGCACTAGAAATATAATGCAAACTAAATTTAAAACCTGACCACAACATTGCAAAATCAAGATTCTGATTTTGATATTCCTCGTAAATCATCGGTGCAGGTGTCAGGCATAGCTCTTTAAACCCATTTTTTTTACCGTAATCAATAAGCATGTTAACAAAGTTTAATGCTTCCTTAAACGTTATATCTCCCGTAACAATTGATCCATATGACGCACCGATAGGTGATTCAAAAACACCGGCTCTAATGCTTCCCGGAAGTAATGCTTTAATTTCCCCTTTTTCAACAAACATTAAATGGTTGAATGTAAATTTACCCGGAGTATGGTAATCAAAAAATTTTTGCAAATGGAACATTGTGCCGTTATTTGATGATAAAACAAAATTATCCCATTTTTCTTTCCATTCGGGGCTGTACTCAATAATTTCCATAAATAATCCGTAAAATCTATAAAATAATATTTTATTATATAAAAATAATAAAATTTTTAAATATGTTTAATCCATTATCTTAAAAAATATATCCTACAGTAATAATATTAGAACTTCCTAAATCATATTTATAAGGAATGAACGCATAATCTATTTTAAAATTATTCCATAATATCCCAAATCCGGCACTAATGCTTCTTGCTTCTATTCCGGATAGATACCCTATTCTTAAAGATAATAGATTATCATAAATTACATCTGCGGCAAAACCAGTGCAAATTTCGTCTTCATTTAAGTATTTATTAATTCCCGCAATTACTATAATTTTGCTATTTAATTCCTGCAGATCAAAATCATACGATGCACCAAATCTTAAGTCCTTTGGTAATTCAGTTTCTACGTTACGCAATTTATTCATTGAACCTAAATTTCTTATCGATAAACCTAGATTTAATTTCGGAATGAGTTGTTGATATGAAACTCCGAAATCAAAACCAAAACCGGTAGCTTCATCAGAATACAACCCTTCGTATAAATATTTAAAAGTTGTACCTACCGAGATGTTCTCTGAAACGAACATAGCCGCTGAAAAACTTCCGAAGAAATAATTTGCATTAAATTTGGTAATAGCTTCTCCAGGAACATTTCTTACTTCAATATCGTCAATCGAGGTCGTATTCACCCCTATTGCAAAGTTAATGGAATCATAGTTAAAGCCAAATGCTAAATTTTGACTCCTTAAATCTTGAATTGATTGATTATGTGTAACGTTAATATTTATCGGATCTTTAGCAAGTAACGCTGGATTATAAAATAATGCCGTAGCATCATCCGAATAAACCACAGCTAAATCGGATAAGGCAGCATTTTTAGCTCCAAAGCTCAATTTAAGGAAAGATAATCCGCTTTCACCTGCGCTTTGAGCTATTAGTATACTTGAACACAAAACCAAAATTAGACTTATTTTTTTCATCTATACACCGTTTTATTTACAAATTAAAATTTAAACTTATTATGTGCGAATTATTTATAGAATAAGGTTCATAAGCATAAGCATAATCAATTCCGATAATCCAATTTTCAAAAGAATAACTATAAGAAAAACCTCCGCTTGGTCTTGCCGGTATATCGCTATTGCTAAGGTTTATTTTGTCAATTCCAACTCTAATATTTAGACCAGGATAAATACCGTATTCAGCACCAAATCTTAAGATATTACTTTTTGCATTACTGTTTTCAATTTCGGCAGAAACTAAAACTTTTGGTTCTAAAAAATTATATGCAACAGCAAGTTTCTTTAATAAAGGAAATTTATTTTCTTCATTATTACCCTCTTGCCCGTATAGTTCTGTAGTATCCCATTTATATTTACTATTTATATCTGTTAAAACAATAGCTGCCGTTAAATTCTTGTTAAAAACATATAAGGCACCTATATCAAAACCAAATGTCGTTGAATTAACTTCTTCATATAAATGATAATAATAAAGTTTCAAATTTAAACCTATGGCAAACTTTTCAGAAAATCTATTTGCCAACGCAATAAAAAACTGGTTTTCGCTTGTACTCAAATCACCGGTTTTATTTCCTTGATTATCTCGTGCGTCAATTTTAGATACTCCTGCATTAATAATACCTGCAGAAACACCGGCTGCTCTAATTTTATTATCTCCCTTAGATGAGAATTTGAAATTGCGTGTAAACCCTAAATAATTCAAAGACCTATCTAAAGATAAAAAAGAATACCCGATTTGTAAATAGTTGCTCTCTTGAAATGCTGAAAGTGCCGGATTATAGTAAGTTGATAAATTACCGTCAATTACAGCTCCGATAGAATTTCCCATACTAATTCCCCTTGAACCAAAACCCATCCTACTAAATGAACCCGGATAACTGCTTATTTCGTTAAATTTTGGTTGCGCAATAATAGCACAACCGATAAATACTAAAAAGCCTAATAAATAAAATTTCAAATTTATCCTCTTAAATTAAATTTATAACAGAACCATAATTTTACCGAATATAGGGTCGTTTCCGCCCCTATCAATCCTATAGAAATAAACACCGTTTGGAACAATTTTTCCATTTTCGTCCCTACCGTCCCAAACAATAAAATTATCTCCTACACTCAAGGAATAATTTTGAGCTAAAGTTCTAACTAAGTTCATACCAAAATCAAGAATACGAATTGTTACATCTTCTGTATTTAACAAATTAAATTTAATTTTTGTAACTTCAACATCGGGTGAGAAAGGATTAGGGAATGAATAAGTATCATCATTACCGGAAAGTTTATTTGAAGAAAGATAAACTGACCAATCTCCTTCCCATAAATTACCGTTTGGTACAAATTTTAATAAACCGGAAGTACTTCCTATTAGAATGTTTCTTTTATTGTTTGATAGTACGGAACTCACACAATAAAAATCTGTTTCGGCAGGACTTATATAAAGATTTTGTGATGCATCATAAATATTTGCAGGAGCAAACCAAGTATCACCGTTATTTGTTGTTAAATAGATACCGTTATCAGTTGCCGCATATATTTTTGTATCATTAAAAGTAGAACCACTATTTTCTGTAATAAAACCAAAATTATGAGCTTTTTCACCCTCTAAAAAGTTTGACCAATTGTTACCGCCGTCAAAAGTATAGCTAACTGCATAAGTTTCATTCTGACCTTCGGCTTTCCAAGTAGCAGCCCATACTTTTTGCGTATTAGGAATTGCATTAATTCCTACAACAAAGTTGCCGGAAATCGGAAATTCTTGATTGTCACGATTAAATTTACGCCAACTTATTCCGTTATCAGTTGATTTATTAATACCTCCCGCCGTACCAACATAAATTGTTGAATCATCAGACGAAGCAACAGAAAACACACGATGATTCAAATAACTTTCATTACCAAAAGCACCGGCAACAGGTTGTAAGCTAAACTTCAAAACATCTGTCGGTTTTATTTGATTTAAGTTATCAGGAGGCAAAACCACACGTTGCCATGATTGTCCCATATCAGTCGATTTCCTTAATCCTCCGGCAAATGTAGAAATCCATATAGTATTTTTAGAAAAAGCTATATCGTATGTTATATTATTAATATCAACTGTTACCGGTAAAGCACGAATATTATTTATGCCGTATACAATGGAAGAATCTGACGGATCATCTTTTGGTTGATTAATAGTTGTCCATGAGTTACCGTTATCAGTCGAATATTTTAATCCGCTTCCCTCAGGTAAACTTTGACCGTTTTTCGTTGTATTATGAGCTGTTGCAACCCATATCACACCCTTATTGTATCCTATTGCAGATATACTTTCTGTACCAAATTCAGGGGTATTGTAATAATTTTTAAATGTTAATCCTGCGTCAATTGATCTAGTCAATCCCTTTGTAGTTGCAATCCAAATAGAATCGTTTATTACTACTATATCCAATATTGTATTACCGGCAGGGGTCTCATCAAGTGCTTTATAATACTTTCCTAATTCAAAACTATTAACATTTATTTGAGAATGAACTGAAATAAACGATAATAAAACAAATGCTAAAATAAATTTTATTTTCATAATCATTTAACGGTTATTTTGTGATTAATAACATTACTAAATTTTCCCCTTCTGTCTTTCGCCTTAAATTCAAAAGTATAATCCCCTTTTAAATTATTCATATTTATTTCGACAATAATGCTAAAAATTCCGTCTCCGGCAACTAAATCACCATTATTCGCATCACCGTTGTCTAACAAGTAAGCTTTGTTGTTATTTGTAGACCCATCCGGTTTGAAGGTTATAAAATAAACTTCTGCGATATCATTTAATCCGTTTTCATCCTTAGCTTCTAACGCCATAGCAAAAACAGATTTTGGAGGTTCAACCACTATAGTATCAGGAGCAGTTAAATTTAGAATTTCAGGAGCAATATTTGTGCTTCCGTTATCGTATGAAAATTGATGAACGGCAAATTTTTGGGTTATCGAT
This sequence comes from Bacteroidota bacterium, assembly GCA_023447335.1. Classification (GTDB taxonomy): domain Bacteria; phylum Bacteroidota; class Ignavibacteria; order Ignavibacteriales; family Melioribacteraceae; genus JAEXOD01. The sequence goes on along the minus strand of JAEXOD010000092.1, from coordinate 6,223 downwards.
TGTTTTCCCAATGCATATGTAACAAAATATTCAATAATTAATGAACCGCTTAAAATCTCTTCATTCAACTTAATTATTGCCGAATAATAATTGTCATTAGCTGTCTGATCTCCAGACAAAGTTGTTTTTCCGTCATCAAGAAGTGCAATATCAGAAAAATAACCATATTTTCCGTCTGCAGATCGAAGAGTTGCTGTTACACCTTTAATCTCACCTTCTGTCTCTAGTTTTACCGATGTAACAAAACTTGTATTTGTTGTTGTGTAGCTAAAATTGGAAGGTGCTTGAATCATCCCTACTTTTATTGAGTTAACATCAACACCAACAACTTCAGAAGGAATTTTATCACAACCAACATTTAATAGAATTATAAAAAATAATAAGCTAAAAAGTTTTTTCATAATATCTCGCTATTAATTTGCCCAATGAGGGTATAATGGATATAAATTTGAATAATATGTATTGAGAATTTCACAATTTTTCAATTAATTGTTCTTTTTTAGTTTAAAGTAAAAATTCTCTATACATTCTCCTAATTTATATGTACTAATTTGCAAACTTACTTTCAAAAAATCAAGTAAATAATTTTTCTTTTAAAAATATAACTCAAAAAAATTGATGAAAAAGAATAAATGAACAAAAGTTTAAATCAGAGTAAAAAGTTCATAATATAGTAAATAATAATGATGTTAATTTACAATACTAATTATATAAGGTTTACAAAATTATGATGTATAAAATAAAATGATAATCTTGTAAACCTCTTAATATGTCTATTCTAAGCTGATTTGTTCCTATTTCATTAATCTAAAATTCTAAATTTACTTCATCATCACCATTTTTGATGAATAACTTAAATTATCTACAACTAAATTGTAAAGATAAACACCACTAGCAACATTGTTTCCTGAACTATTTGTTCCGTCCCATTTAACTAAATAATTACCTGAAGGTAAATTCTCGTTTACCAATATTTTAATCATCTCACCGTTTGAATTAAATATTACAAGTTTTACTATACTATTTGACTTATTTAACGGTACATTAAAATTAATAATTGTAGAGGCATTGAAAGGATTAGGATAATTTTGAGCCGTTAAATAACTTTTTACCTCAGTTTTATTTTCGTCATCTTCTACATTAGTTAACCATAAAGTTGGACCTTGTCCGATATTTCCACCGTTTGAATTAGCCAAATATATATTAACCCAATCCGGTCGCAATGCCGCAGCTAAATGTGTCTCTTTCCATTCTTCATCTGTTAATCGTAAAAAGTTTAAAGTTGTATAATCGTAAAAACTATATGTTGGACCAACAAATGCAACATTATTCCCGTCCGGCATCGTTATCGCAGTAACTAGCAAATCTACTTTACCGGTGCCTGCATGTTTAACATAACCAACAATAGCTCCGGTTTCATCTGCTGGAGAAGTGTGATAATCTGCCACCACATAATTTGGATTATTTAGATCTTCAAACGATTCATTATTATAATGAATTGAAGGATACCACCCATCATAACCTATCGAACATCCTTGATTTTGCAATCTTAGCATTCTGCTCAAAAACCCTTTCTCGTCATTATTTAAACTAATGTTTTCTAACTCTTTGCGAGAAATAATCTCCAATGTATCACATGTTGATTTGAAAATCGTGAAATATTGAATGATTTTATTTTTTTGATAAAATTGACTTAAATTAAAATTATTAAAAGCGTCAATTGTTATTTGGGAAATTGTTTTTAAAGTTTTATACATTTCAGGGAATGGTTCCACATAACTATAAGGGTATGAGCAAATCGGAACCCCGGTATAAGATTGTTTAGCATATAACAAATTATCATGTCTTAATTCAGCCCAACTTCCTAGTTGAGTATTCATTTTTTGCTGCCAATACGCACCTGTCCTCATAAAAAATGGAAGCTCATCTCTATCAGTCCTATTTGGTGGATTTAATGTTTTTATCGCGGCTAACCATGAATTATAAAATGAAAATTGCCAAAAATCCTGCTGATAACTATCAATTAAATATCTTAAAGCCCCTAAATTTTGTGCGTATTTATATTGTTCAATTTCACTTTGAAGCAGTTGTAATGCGGCATCATTACCTAATGAAAACAACACGTCTAATGGGTTTGGTAACATTCTTCTTATCTCAATCCCGTTAAAACGTATTTTATCATAAACCACATTTCCGGTCACATATGAATCAACAACAAATCTTTGCCCATACAACATAAAAGCACTTGCAGGTTTAATTGAATCACCCGAAATACCGTTACTAGTTAGAATTTGACTTAATATCATTTGTCCTGCATAAGATTTTTGAGCTAAGGCATTTTGAAATGTTACGGTATTTGTGCTATCAGTAAAATATTCTGTATTACTAAAATTTAGTTCTGTTCTTAATTCTTGCAAATGTTTTAAATTTACGTTATCTTGAAATCCGACAAAAAACCTAATCATTTCTTCAATACTTAAATAGGTGTTATGATTATTATTATCTATTGCTTCAAGCATAAGATAAGAAACAATTATTTGTCTTTGAACATCAGCAAATGTGGGTTTTTCAATTACTCCGGAAGGTGAAATTAAATATAACTCAACTCTCCCAAGCCACATCATTGCTCTAAAATATTTTGCCAAAATAGGATGTTCGGTATCAGTATAGTGTCCTCTAGGTTTAAATTGACTAAAATCTATTTTGCGTGGTTTCGAAGATAAAAACTTTATTTGTTCGGGTTGCTCTGCATAAATAAACGATAAAAATGAATCGACTTTTGCATTATTTTCAGGAAAATATGGTTGAGCTGAGTTATCTAATAGTTTTGCCGGTACAGTAATATAAAAATCTAAGTCTTTTATCCTTTCCTGCATAATAATGTTATTTGCATAACGATTCTGTAAAATTGGATATGCTTGTTTTATTCCTGCTAATAACTCTTGCATTTTGGGAATAATATAACCAATTTCACAATCTTTTAGGATTGCATCATAGGAACGATGAAAAGCGTGCAAAATGGCATCAGTACTAATAAAGACAGGAATATCGGAATGGTAAATATTTCTAAACTGTTCAAAAAAAGATTGTCCTGCAAGTCTTTCAGTTACTACAAATCCGTTGTTTCGTATTAGACCGGTTTCGTAATCTGTAAGTGAGTATTTCTGCATAATTGCATCTTTAAACATTGCATCATCCCACAAATTTACAGAAACGGCATTAAACTCGCCTGCTTCATGCATTCCTCTGAGTTGTCCATAACTAGCATTTTGAAGCGAATTGTAGAATTGTAGATATTCGCTCAAGTTAAAATTTGTAACCTGAGGATAAATGATTGAGGATAAAAGGATAAAACATAGTAAGTATTTTTTTAACATTTTATTACTCATTTTAATGTAGATATAAATTTAAGTAATAATACTGCTAAAGTCAACATTAAAAATAAGTTGCAATATTTTTAATCAAAAAAAAACGTCTTATTAAAGCAAATAGTATTAAAGCGTTATTAACAGAATAATTTAACATTAATAAGACGTTTAGTATACTTTTTAAACTTTTATAAAAATCTTTTTAGCATATAATATCCACATTAAACCTAACCAAATTGCAATATATGTTAATGCCCATGCTAAGGATGCATTTATTGGGGATAACCACCAAGTAAACAAACTTTCGTAAAGATATCCTTTCAGTGAAATTTCTACGCCTTCAGAATTCATCCAAGTTATCATTCCCATTGATTTAGCGACCAAACCAGATAAGAAAAAAACTGTAATAGCATTCGTACCGTATACTATAAATGGTTTTGTCCACCAAGTAATTTTTTTAACATCTATTAACCAATAACAAGTACCTAAAAATAATATTGCTAATCCTGCAGTATATAAAACGTAAGAACTTGTCCAAAGGCTTTTGTTTAACGGAAACCATCCGCTCCAAAAATAACCTGCTAATAATGTTAAAAATCCGTATGTGAATAAAGTTGCAATTTTATTACCTGCTTCAACAGGTTTTCGCAGCCAATCACCAGTAATTATTCCGATAATTGTGGTTGCAATTGCCGGCAAAGTACTTAAAATTCCTTCGGGATCCCAAATTTTAGTAGCTGCCCACATATGACCGGATAAAATTAAGTTATCGAACCAAGCAGCAAGATTTTTACCAGGAATTAAATTTGGATATCCTACTCCTGGAACCGGAATAAATGACATTACCAACCAGTAAAAGATCAATAAACCACCGCCGATATAAGTAAGTGTTTTCATATTTACTTTAAGGAACAAAATACCCGTAACAAGATAGACCAACCCGATTCTTTGTAAAACACCCGGAAACCTTAAATTAATTAAATCGAATTTGGGAAAAGCAGCCATAAAAAGACCTAATAAAATAAGTGTTACAGATCTACGTGCAATACCAAGTATTAAATGTGTTTGATCTTCTCCCGAAGCTTTCTTTTTAGATAAAGCATAGGTAATAGCAACACCTACAATAAAAAGAAAGAAAGGGAATACTAAATCAGTCGGTGTACAACCATGCCATTCTGCGTGTTTTAACGGAGGATAAATCGTACTCCATGTACCGGGATTATTTACTAAAATCATTCCCATAATCGTAATTCCTCTAAAAACATCAAGCGAAAGCAACCTACCTGCATTCTTATTTTCCATATTCATCTCATTATTAATTAAAAATAAATCCCTTTTTAAGAATTTAAACTTAAATAAAAAAAATAAAAAAAAACAAAAAAATATTATAATATTAATATTTTTATTATTTTTGCAGGACTGAATTTACTGAGGAAAAATGAAATTACTAAAAAAATTGTACGACTGGGTCTTAAGCTGGGCTAAAACTCCTTATGGAGGTATTGCTTTATTTATATTGGCGTTTACAGAATCCTCCTTTTTCCCAATCCCTCCCGATGCCTTATTAATTGCTTTAGTATTAGGAGCACAATCAAAAGCTTTTAAATTTGCTGCCAATTGCACAATCGGATCAGTTTTTGGGGCTATTGCCGGTTACGCAATAGGATATTTTATTTGGTGGAATTCTGACTCTCAATTTTCATCACTAGCAATGTTCTTTTTTAATAATATACCCGGATTCAATGAACCTTTGTTTTTTAATGTTCAAAAGATGTACGAGGAATGGAATTTTTGGATTGTATTTACTGCCGGATTTACTCCTATTCCTTACAAAGTTTTTACTGTTAGCGGGGGTGCATTTAAAGTAAACTTTATAATGTTCATAATCGCATCTGTAATTAGTCGCGGTGCTCGCTTTTTTTTAGTTGCATTTTTAATCTGGAAATTCGGTCCGCAAATCAAAGGTTTTATTGATAAATATTTTAATGCTTTAGCAATCGGATTTACAATTTTATTAATCGGAGGATTTGTTTTAATTAAATATTTAATTTAATTTTTTGTATATTAAACCTAACAAATTGACGGATAGTATATGGAAATACAATTTATTGGAGCTGCGCAAACTGTTACAGGTTCATCTCATTTGATTAAAACAAACGGTTTTACTTTTTTATTAGATTCCGGGCTATATCAGGGGAAAAGAAAAATTGCATTTGAATTAAACCGTACATTTGATCTTTTTGACCCTGCCGAAATTGATTTTATTATTTTATCTCATGCACATATCGATCACGCCGGAAACCTTCCTTCGTTAGTTAGGAGAGGATTTAAGGGCGAGATTTATTCTACTTTTGCAACTAAGGATCTTTGCTCGGTTATGCTTTTAGATAGTGCTCATATTCAAGCGAAAGATATTGAGTTTGTTAATAAAAAAAGACAAAAACAAGGGAAAAATCCTTTTGAAATACTATATAATGAACAGGATGTTCACGATACAATGTCTAGATTTGTCGGGGTTAATTATCATCGAGAAATTGAAATTAGAGACGGAATTAAAGCAACATTTTTTGATGCGGGGCATATTTTAGGCTCCTCTTTAGTTTATCTTTCAATTAATGAAAAAGGCAGAATTATTCAGTTTGGTTATTCCGGTGATATCGGAAGAAAAAACATGCCAATTATAAAAGACCCGGAAAAAATTCCGGACGTTGACTTTTTTATATCAGAATCAACTTACGGCGGAAGATTTCATGAAAGCGCCGAAAATAGTGAAAGAAAGTTAGCAGAAGTTATTTGTAAAGCTTACGACAGAAAAGGGAAAATAATAATCCCGGCATTTAGTGTAGGTAGAACCC
>JAEXOD010000008.1 GCA_023447335.1 Bacteroidota bacterium | reverse complement strand
GCCGTAATTGGTCCGCTAGTAGAAGTTCCGGTGTTAATTTTTCTTGTTAATGTATCGTTAAAGTTGCAAAAGAAATACTTTGGAAATAAAGTAGATAATTCACAAATAGATGTGGGTAATATTTGCCCAAAATAATGAAATTTAGAGAATATTGAAATGAAAAATTTAAAACTAAATCCATACTACATATTTGTTCTTGTACCAGTTTGGGCGTTATTATACTATAATTTGGAATATTTGACCAATTTATTAGTTTATTCTGTTTTGGGATGTACAAAAGGGACTCATTTTACTGAATCACTTTGGTTCCTAATTTTTGAAATACCAAAAGTTTTACTATTACTAGTATTAATAGTTTTCGCCGTTGGGTTAATTAGAAGTTTTTTTTCACCGGAAAGGACACGAGAACTTTTAGGGGGTAAAAAGCTTTTTGCTGGAAATATTACAGCAAGTTTATTAGGCGTTGTTACACCGTTTTGCAGTTGCTCCGCTATTCCGTTATTTCTTGGTTTTGTAGAAAGCGGAGTTCCTTTGGGTGTCACTTTTTCATTTTTAATTGCTGCCCCTATAATTAATGAAGTTGCATTAGTTTTACTTTTTGGATTATTTGGTTGGGAAACCGCCTTTTTATATATGTCAACAGGTCTTTTATTAGCTATTTTTTCAGGGTTTATTATAGGCAAACTGAAACTTGAAAAATACATTGAACCTTGGGTTTTTGAAGTGAAAGTTGGAAAGTCCGAATTATCTTTGGAAAAACTAAAATTTGTTGATAGAATAAGCTACGGAATTAATGCGGTAAAAGAAATAGTTAGTAAAGTATGGATTTATATAATTTTAGGTATAGCAGTTGGTGCAGGAATTCACGGATATGTGCCTGAAAACTTTATGGCGGGTTTAATGGGGAAAAGTGCTTGGTGGTCTGTTCCAATCGCTGTAATTTTGGGTGTTCCGATGTATTCAAATGCTGCCGGAATTATTCCAATTGTGCAAGCATTATTGGGTAAAGGAGCCGCATTAGGAACAGTACTTGCTTTTATGATGAGTGTTATCGGTCTATCGTTACCGGAAATAATTATTTTAAAGAAAGTATTAAAAATTCAACTAATTGTTGTTTTTGTCGGGGTTGTTGCTTTTGGTATAATATTAATTGGTTATATATTTAATTTAGTTTATTAATGGGAGTAGCAAATGGTAATTAAAGTATTAGGTACAGGATGCAAAAAATGTCACACTTTAGAAGATTTGGTTATAAGTGTCGTAAAAGAAAACAATTTAGATATTGAGGTTGAAAAAGTTACTGATTTTACGGAAATAATGAAGTACGGAATTCTTGCAACACCGGGATTGGTTGTAAATGAAAAAGTAGTTAGCTTTGGTGTTGTTCCTTCTAAAGATAAAATTATTTCATGGATAAATGAGGGGAAAAAATAATATGAGGATAATAACTTATTTAATAACTTTATATTTTTTCATAAGTATTAACTTTGCTCAAACAAATACTGACGGAAATAGTACTAAACAGCCTATTGTAACTTTTATTGAACTAGGTTCGGTTAATTGTATTCCATGTAAAAAAATGCAGCCGGTAATGAAAGCAATTGAGAATAAATACCGAGATCAAATTAAAGTTGTTTTTCATGATGTTTGGACTGAAAAAGGGAAACCTTTCTCTCAAAAGTATAAAATTAAATTAATTCCTACGCAAATATTTATTGATAAAAACGGAAAAGAATTTTTTAGACACGAAGGATTTTTCTCGGAAAAAGATATCGATAACTTATTGCAAAAACAAGGACTTAAACCGATTAGTACAAAATTATGATTGATAGTATTTTTAATTTATTGTATGATGCTATTAATGCATCCGTTTTAATTTCCATTCTGGCTTCATTTGGATGGGGAGTAATGTCTATAGTTCTATCTCCTTGTCATTTGTCAAGTATTCCGCTTGTAATTGGGTTTATTTCTTCGCAGGAAGAAACTAAAACAAAAAGAGTATTTCTTATTTCGTTGTTTTTTTCAATCGGAATACTTATAACCATTGCACTGATAGGGATTATAACCGCATATCTTGGAAGGATGATGGGGGATATCGGAAATATTGGCAATTATTTTGTCGCAACAATATTCTTTATTGTTGGTTTATATTTCCTAGACATACTAAATTTGAATTGGAATTTTATGGGTTTGCGAAAAGTTAGTTTGAAAGGATTACCTGCCGCTTTTGTACTTGGGTTATTATTCGGCTTGGCACTAGGTCCATGTACTTTTGCATTTATGGCTCCTGTTTTAAGCGTTGTATTCCAAACAGCTCAAACTAATTTTTTTATTTCTGTAATGTTGTTGTTGGGTTTTGCTCTGGGGCATTGTTATGTTATTATTGTTGCCGGTACATTGTCATCATATTTACCTAAATACATAAATAAAGCCTCAAATTCTAAAATAATTTTGATAATAAAAAAAATATGCGGTGTTTTGGTTATAATTGCGGGTATATATTTTATCTATATTTCCATTTAATTTTCTAAGTAAACATTTTAAGATAAAACAGGAAGGATTTTGATTATATATATTTAAGGTTAACAATAATATTGTATTCAAATTAAGAACGAATGAGGGTAGAACCTTAACTTATCTCAGAAAAAACTTATTGTTAAGTTTTATTATTGTAAAAATTTCTAAAAATAATCTTTATTTACATTAAATTCTATTCAACAATTGTATCTATATTATTAATATTTTTGTTAAAGTTATAGAACTTTAGGTAAAAAAATATTATAACTTTTCAATTCCGCTATTTAATAGTTTAATTAATTGAAATCTTGAAGTAATATTCATTTTTTTATATATGTGATAGATATGGTTTTTAACCGTATGCGGAGACAAAAATAGTTCGGTTTCGATCTCTTTATTGCTCTTTCCTTGCAATATTAAGCCAATTATTTCTTTCTCACGAGAACTTATATTATAATCTTCTAATGCTATTATATTTTCATGTTCTGTGATTTTTGGGGCTGATTCTTGAAATTTTACAAAAAAGTATTTTATCCAAATATAAGGCATTATATTAAAAGTTAATATAGATGAAAAGATTAAAAAAGTTTGCAAATATACATTATAGAACCCGAATACATTTATCGGAATAACATAAAAGATTAGAAAAAAAAGATACCTGCCCATAAATAGTATTGAAAAACTGATATTAACTTTTTTCTCAATTGAAGTCTCATTTTTATAATTTGAAAAAAACAAAAGTAACAATAACAAAGGTTCGTAATAAAATATTACTTGAGAAAAATAATAGAAAAACTGTGAAATTGCAGAATATAAGCTGTTAATATTATAAAAACAATATTTAATTAGTATCAATACGGATATTATTGTAATCACTACAAGAGTAGAATTTTTTATTAACTTATAAACATTATTTTCTCTTAGGCTTTCAAAGAAGAGTATAAAACTTGCAAGTCGTAATACATTAAAAATTATTTCTAAATCCGTTATAAGTTCACTCACAGAAAACGGAGTTTTAATTAATGAGGATAAATTTACATCAATATACTTACGCAAAAGAACAGTAAGTACTGCAAGATTATAAAAGGTTATATAAAAAAGTAACCACTTTAATGAATAGTCTTGATATTTGTTCTTGATATTACGGACATAACTGATATTACCGATCCCGGCAAATAGGATAATTATTATACCTATAATCTTTAAATGATCATGCATAAATTACTTTTTAAGCTGTTTTTAAGAATGAGAAAAATGATTTTTCCAAATATAGTAAAAATGAGAATGATTTCTCATTGAAAAAAGTGACACAAAATGTCATTTTTTGCGTCCAAAATTAGTAAACATCATAAACTTTGTCGGAGAAAACAATGAAGATGCTTAAGCAATTATTTTACTTCTTTTTAATATTTTCATTTTACAATATTAATGCTGAAAACAATTCGGGAAAAATTCATTATTCAGTTGATCTTGTTAATCACAATGATGATCTATTTAAAGTAAAAATCACTATGGATGATTATAAGTTGAAGAACGGAACTTTTAACTTTCCGGCAACAGCCCCCGGAATTTACAGTAATATAAATTTTGGAAGATATGTAGTTGATTTTAAAGCATTAGATATGCACGGAAAAGAACTCGGTGTAAAAAAGATTAATACAAATCAATATAAAGTAGATAATCCGCAAAATCTTAAAATGATTCAGTATTCTATTGAAGATACATATGATTTTGAACCGGATACGCCCAAAATAGCTTCTATGGTTGGAACGGCTCTAGAAGATGATTTTGCAATTTTAAATACTTTTGGAGTTTTAGGGTACTTTGAAGAAACACAAAAATTGCCTATACACTTAGAACTTAAGTGTGAAAAAGATTGGTCGGTCGGAACTTCACTTAAAAAGATAAGCAAAAACATTTTTTACGCCGAAAATTATGACAAATTAGCAGATTCTCCGATTTTACTGGGAAAAATTTCACATTCAGCAACAAAAGTTAATAATATTGATGTTGACTTGTATGTTTATACAACAGAAAGGGAATTTTCTGCAGAAAATTTAATTCCGACAATTGATACATTATTGCAAACTTCAAGTGAATTTATTGGGTTTTCTCCTGTTAATAATTATACTTTCTTGATGTGTTTAATTCCGGATAGTATTAGAATTAAAAAAGGACAATTAGGAGGTGGAGCTTTAGAGCATAATCAAAGTTCGTTATACTATTTACCGGCAGATAAGCGAGAATTAACTCTATTAAAAGATGTTGTATTGCATGAATTTTTGCATATTTTAACTCCTTTAAATGCCCACAGCGAGTTAATTCATAATTTTAATTTTATTACTCCTATTCCTTCCAAGCATTTATGGTTTTATGAAGGCGTTACGGAATGGGGTAGTACAATTGCTCAATTAAGAAGTAATTATAAAACACTGCAACAATACTTACAAAAAATTACAGATTATCTAAGAGTTTCGGAAAATTTTGATAATAATTATAGTCTTTTTGATATGAGTTTAGAATCTTATACAAAAAAGGGAAATGATGCATTTATTAATTTTTATAACAGAGGAGCAGTTACAGCATGTTTGTTAGATATAAGACTTTTGGAATTATCAGATGGAAAAAAAGGACTACGTGAATTACTAATTGATATTGTAAAAGAATACGGGCAAGATAAATTTTTCAAAGATGATGAATTTTTTGATATTATTGTTAAAAAATCATTTCCTGAGATTAAAATATTTATTGATGATTATATATGCGGAGTAAAACCATTACCCTTATCTGAATTTTTTTCTAAGGTTGGAATAAAGTATATCTCGGAAGTATTCCATAATTCTGAAATTCCCTCTCTTGGTACTAATCTAGGTGTTAATTAAAAAGGGGAAATTTTAGCGAAAGGGGTAACTAACGGTAAAGAATATGGACTAGAAGAAAATGATATTATAATTGAATTATTTAACGAAAAATTGACAATGCAAAATATAAGAGAAGTAATTTCAAAAAAAAATAACATGAAAATAGGAGATTATTTTGAAATAAAGATTAAACGAAATAATGAAGAAATAGTACTTGATGGGGTTTTGCTTAGATTTTTGCGTAAGCATGTTTTTGAAGCAAATACTGAAGCCTCAAAAACAGAAATAGATTTGAGAGAAAAATGGATAAAAAATCTTTAATGTTAATATCTTACAAATTTAATAGGATGATAAATTGAATATGAAAAGTTTATTTATATTAATAGTTAATTATGTAGTATTCTGTACGTTACTGATAAACGGACAAGACAAATTGGTGCCTAACAATACTGAATATACTCCGATTATTGACGGAATTCTTGAGTCAGAGGTTTGGGAAAAATCAATTGCCGTTAAGGGCTTTAAGACATATGTTCCGGATTTTGGTAAAAATGCTGCACAAGAAACAGTAGCGTATATCACTTATGATAGTAAAAATTTATATTTTGCTTTTAAGTGTTTTGATGACAGTCCTGAGAAAATTAAATCAACTTTAACTACAAGAGATAATATTTCGCAGGATGACTGGGTTTGTGTCAACCTTGACACATATAATGACAAACAGTCGTTATATGCATTTTATGTTAACCCGTTCGGGATTCAGATGGATAGCAGAGTAGCCGGTACGGTTGAAACTGATGATATAAGTTATGATTTGGTTTGGCAAAGTGCGGGTAAAATTACAAATGAAGGCTATATTGTTGAGATTTGTATCCCGCTAAAAAGTATAAGATACTCAGAAGAAAGTCCGACAGTAATGGGACTTTACCTAGAAAGAAGGATTGCAAGGTTCTCAGAGCATAGCTCATTTCCGGAATTTGATCCTGCAAAAGGATATGCTGTTTATAGTCAACTTAAGCAAATAGTGTTTCATAACCTTGAAACTCCGGTTATTATTGAAATTCTACCTGCAGTAACTTATAGCAACAAATCAGAAATTTTGAATGGAAAACTTTCAGAAAAAGAAAATAAGGGAGAATTTAGTTTGACGGGAAAATATGGATTAACTTCAAATTTAACGATAGAAGGAACATATAATCCTGATTTTAGTCAGATTGAATCTGATGCCGGGCAGGTTGACGTAAATCTACGTTATGATTTATTCTATTCGGAAAAAAGGCCATTCTTTTTGGAGGGATCTGAAATATTTAAACTTGCTGCAACTTCTACCACCGAAGTAGATCCGATTAAAGCTTTAGTTCATACAAGAACAATCGTTAATCCGATAATTGGTATTAAATTATCAGGAAAAATTACAGATGATATAACTCTGGCTTCAATCTACTCTATGGATGATTTGAGTGATAGAGGAGTGCAATATGACGATAGATATGCGTCCTTTGGCATTTTTAGGATAAAAAAGTCCTTTTCAGATGATAGTTTTTTGGGAACTCTATTTACAGGAAGAGAACAGACTGATAAATATAATAGAGTAATTGGTTTTGACGGAAGAATAAGATTAAGTGAATCAGGTGTTTTTGAATTTAATAACTTATTTTCATTTTCAAAATATGAAGATGGATTCAAAACAAACGGTGAATATACTATTGGATTAAATTATACAAACCAAACTCGAGATTTCGATTATCAATTATCAATAAGAGATATTAGTAAAAACTTTTACACAGAAACTGGATATATTACAAGAACAGGAATTACTGCTTATTCTTTATATACAAAACCAAAGTATTATCCGCCTTCCGAAATTTTTAGAAGATTAGATATTGAGTTATTTTCGGCACAAATAAATGATAAATTCAGCAGATTGTGGGAAACAAATAATTATACTGCAGTAACATTTATTCTACCCGGAGATTTATATATGAAAGTTAAATATTCTTATTCTAACGAAATTTTTTTAGATCAGAAATTTAAGACCGGTGGATTTCACATAGCCGGCGGAGGATGGTTTACTAACCAATTATACTTCGGATTCTTATACCGTAAAATTAATGCAATTTATTATTCTTCAACACCGTTTGAAGGAAATAGCAATAAACTTTCAATAAATGCCGGATTTCTTCCTTTTGAAAATTTAGAAATCGGATTTGGATTCGCTTATATTGACTTTTATAAAGATTCTGATAATACAAAAGTTTTTGAATATCCGCTTTTTAGGACCGTTTTAACTTATCAGTATAATAAATATTTAGTTTTTAGAGAAATTATTGAATACAACAGATACAGAAGGTACTTGTTAAATGACTTTTTAGCCTCATTTACGTATATACCTGGGACAGTCTTTCATATTGGTTATGGATCTTTTTTTGAGAAAATAAAATGGCAAGATAACGAGTATGCAGATAATAATAGATTTTTAGAAACACAAAGAGGTTTTTTTATTAAGATGTCTTATTTATGGAGGAGTTGAAGTAAAAATTAATCAATAAGAAAACTTTATGGAGCAAGTAACGCGAAATTTTGGATTTCTTATTATTTAAGTTATTAAAGAGGAAAATACAAAACAAACAATGATATACATCTACTGTGTGTATGAAAATGTAGAGAAAATAAAAGAAAATGAGAAATTATTTTACAATATTTCAAAAATAATAGAGTGATTAATAATTGGGAATTCTAATATGATCGAATTCCAAAATTTAAAATTAAAAATTCATTTAATTAGGAGTTAAAATGGTGAAATTAAATTTAAAAGTCAGAAATATTATTTTCTTATTTACGATTATAATATTTGCTTCGCTTAATGTTGCATTTGCTCAAAAATCTGTAAAAATACCATTTGAGATAGTTGAATCGGGAAATAGAATATCAATTGTAATTAAAAACATTTTGGTTAATAATAAAAAGATAAACTTGGTATTTGATACAGGAGCTTCAGGAAGCGGAATAAATCAACAAACGATTGATGAATTGGGATTGAACCCGGATGCTTTTGCAAACGCAAGAGGTGCAGGCGGTAATGTTAAAGTTCCATTATTTAAAAATCGAGAGATAGAAATAAGTAATACAATATATAAAATGGATTTAGCTCTATTTCCTTTAAATGGGATAAAACTAGAAGACGGTTCTGAAACTAGCGGCATATTAGGACTTGGTTCTTTTTCAAATTACTATGTTATGCTTGATTTTAACGAAATGAATTTGGTTGTTTCCGAGACTCCTTTTACAAATATTAGCTCTTCAAATTCAGTAACTTTAAAATCAATTAACGATTTATCTTTAGTTTCATTTGAAGGCACATTAATTACAGTAGATGGAAAAGAAATAAAAGGGAGCATGTATTTTGATTCCGGAAACCCAATTCCTATAATAATTAACCAAGATTTAATAGATGATCATAATTTTTTAATTGACAAAGAAAAACTTGAAGAAATAACAATAGCCGGAATCGGAGAAAAGAAAATTCCTGCTTACTTAGATGTATTACCTGAAATTAAATTAGGGTCATATTCTTTGCGTGAAATTCCTATGTTAATAAAAGAAAAAAATTCCTATTCGCATAGAGCATGTATAGCAAATATTGGGCTACCGATTATCAAAAAATTTAATATAATTTTTAATAAAAATAAAACTGATATACAGCTAATTAAAAACTATTTTTTTGACGAACCTATCGAAATGATTAAATTCAAAAATAATTATACAAACACAAGTGAATTATTTGGATTAATTCAAGAAGGAAATTTAGAAAAATTATCAGAGATTTTTAGAACTAATGAAAATTTAAAAAATGTAAACGTTGTTAACGAAAACGGGAATACATTATTACATGCTGCAATAATCTTAGGCAAAAATGATATTGTAAAATATTTAATTCGAATGAAATGTGATTTAAATATTAAGAATGAAATGAATAGTGCTACTCCTTTACATTTAGCAGTTTTTAAAAAGAATTATGAAGCTGTTAAAATGTTATTAGATGCCGGTGCTAATAAAGAAATAAAAGACATAAAGGGAATGACTCCGTTACAAATGGCAGAATATTTTGATATTAAAAATATTCAAGAATTATTAAAATAAAAATGCGAAAAGATTAATTATTGTAAGTCAACTTTAATAAAATTATCTATAATGATTGTTTAATAAAATTAGATGATGCAAATTATAATACGATTTAATAATAAAGAATTGTATAAATAGTTTATTAAAGAAATGGAAAAGCTGAATACTTTTGTTTTTAATTATTATGTCAATAATAAATACAAGAATCGAAATGAAAAAAATACTGCACTTAACTTTTGTTTGTTCTGTTTTATTTAACTTCACGCTTAAATCTCAAGATAATTTAATAGATAAATCTAATAAAATAAAAGAGATTGTTGAAAAAGCATATGAATTAAACAGGTTCTCTGGTTGTGTTTTAGTTACAAAAGGAGAAAATAAAATATTTGAAGGGGCATATGGTTTTTCTGATATTGAGCAGAAAAAATTTAATTCCTTAGATACAAAATTCAATGTTGCCTCTATAACAAAAACGTTTACGGCTGTTTGTATAATGCTATTGGTTAAAGAAAAAAAAATTAATCTTGATGATCCGGTTATTAAGTACCTTGATAATTTCCCTTTGGGGGATCAAATTACTATATACAATTTATTGACTCATACCGCAGGTTTTGGGGACTATGAAGAGGATCCCGAATATTTGAAAAAAATGTTCGAAATAGATGAAATATCGGAAATAACGAACATTATTTATAAAAGTTCTTTACTTATTAAAACTCCGGGTATAAAAAGAATATACTCCAACTCAGGTGCAATAATCTTAGGTGCAATTATTGAAAAAGTTTCAGGCGAAAAATATTCGGAATTTTTAACTAATAAAATACTAATTCCTCTCGGGATGCGAAACAGCAAACATAGTAATAGATTAATTGATGATAATATTGCTAAAGGATATGTTTATGAATATTATGGTAGATTCAGAGAAACATCTGATTTAGTTATTCCGCCGAGTTCAGCTACAGGACTTCAAACAACAGTTAATGATCTACTAAAGTTTAGTGATGCACTTTTTCAAAATTCGTTATTGGATTCAACAACAAGGAATATTATGCTTAAGGAATATATTCCGGAAGAATCCGATGAAATGTCTTATGGTTGTTTTTGGGAAATTCGAAAAGTCGGAAATTATACTGCTTTCGGTCATGCAGGTAGGCAGGTAGGTTATAATTCAAGATTTTATAAATATTTAGATAGTAATTATACTATTATAATTCTTTCAAATTTAGATTATGGTGCAGAAGCAATATTTAGCAAGATTGAGGCTGTATTGCTTAATCATGATTATAAACTTCCGGGTATAACTGCGGATAGATTTTTATACTCAATGATAAAAGAAAAGGGTATAGAATTTGTTGAGATAAATATTAACAATATACTTAATAGTAATAATTATCAAATAATTTATTCTAGTTCATTAAATAATGTAGGATATCAGTTAATTGAACAAAAAGATTATCAAATGGCAGTTAATATATTTAGACTTAACGTGAAATTATTTCCGGATGATGCAAATGTTTATGACAGCTTAGCTGAGGCTTATATGATTTTAGGAAATAGTAATGAAGCACTTATTAATTACGAAAGAGCATATAATTTAGATAATAAGAATTTAAACGCATTAAATAAAATAAAAGAACTTAAAGAAAAAAGATGAGATTAAAATTATTGGTATTAATTATATTTTTGCTGGATGCATATTTTTTATTGAATAATATCGCAATCAGCAAACCAATAGAAGAGGTTGATGATTCAATTCCCAAGATATTCAAACCGGGAATTATTTCTAGTAAGTATTATGAATTCGGGGGAATGTTATCCCCAAATGGGGATACATTTTATTTTACAAGACGCAAAAATTATAATGGCTTTGATAATAAAATATATTGCTGTAAAATTATTAACGGAGTTTGGCAAAACCCTGAGCCGGCTTTCTTTAGTTCTAGTAGCTGTGAGATGTTACCCTATTTTGCACCTGATGGGAAACGAATATATTACTATTCTGAAGAAAGGAATACAATTCTAAATGAGAATAATATTCGTTTTGTAGAATTTGAAAAGGGAGAATGGTCTTTACCAAAGAAATTGGATATATTTAATAATGTAAAAGGAATTATGAATGTTAGTTCAACATTATTAGGGACTCTTTATTATAATGGTATTTCTAAAAACTCAAAAGGTATTTTTAGATCTGTACACAATAACGGTACATATGAAAAACCGGAATTCCTGGATACAATAATTAATAAATATTATCCGGCACATCCATTTATTGCTCCTGATGAGAGTTATATCATTTTCGACTCACAGAAATCCGGTAGGGGGAATTCCAAAATCTATATTAGTTTTAAAAATAAGAAAGGTTATTGGAGTGAACCTAAAAATATTGGGGAAATTATTAATAAAACCGGCACCGAATTTGCAGGATCAATTTCATTTGACGGCAAATATTTTCTATTTCATAGAAGAGAAAATAATAATGGAGATATCTATATAATTAACGCTAAAATGATATTAGGAGACCTTAATGAGAAGTAGTTATAGTTATTTTATTTTATTTATTATAATTCTAAATGTTGTTTCTTATAATTCGATAAAATCACAAGATAGTATATTTAATTATAATGGTGAATACTTTGGACAAGAATTACCGGGTAAATCTCCTAAGATATTTCTACCTGAATTTAAAAATATATTTGGATATATACATGGTAGATTTATTTTTTCTCCTAGCGGAAATGAAGCGATTTGGATTATTTCCACCAATGATAAAGGACGGAGTATAGATCATAAACTTATAATTAGAAGAAATGAAAATAACGCATGGCATTATCCTAAAAAATTATTCTTAAATAACGATAATGAAGGAACTTCTCCATCTTATTCGGGTGACGGTAAACGAATTTTTTTTCAATCTCGTTTCAAAGTAAATGAAAAGTGTAATGATAATGATTTAAATTTGTGTTACGTTGAAAAAAACGATACTACTTATTCCAATCCTAAAAATTTGGGAGATGTTATAAATACTTGCGCAGATGAGTCACGTCCTTACGTTTCTAATGATAATTCAATATTTTTTTGTAGAAACAAAGTTATAAAAAATTTAATTGGTGACTCAGATATTTACTTTTCACAATATCAAGGAAACGCTTATAATATTCCGATTTGTTTAGGTAGTGAAATAAATACTGAATTTCATGAGACTGAACCATGTATTTCTCCCGATGATAGTTATTTGCTGTTTATTTCAAATCGTCCCGGCGGTTATTCAAAAATGATGAATCTTTATGTTAGTTATAAAGATGATAAAGGGAATTGGACAAAATCATTTTGTTTAAGCGATACTCTAAAAATAGAAAATATTTGGTTTCCATCAATAACACCTGACGGAAAATACTTGATATTCTGCGGAGGATATCCCACCGAACACGGATATAATAATAGTAATTATTATTGGGTTAGCACAGAATTAATCAAAGACTTAAATCCGTTTCAAAAAGAAAAAAACATAAAAAGTGCTGAAGAAAATTTTATTAAAATAATTTGCGATGATAATGTTAAATTTTCCAATTATATAAGCGACTTTGGCTTTTCATGTGTTATTGCGTATAATGGGGAAATGATACTTTTTGATACCGGTAGTGACGGAAACAAACTATTAAATAATCTTAAAGCATCAGAAATTAATCCCCTCGAAATTACAAATGTTTTTATTTCCCATAATCATAGTGATCACATCGGCGGGTTAAAGGAATTTATGGATATTAATAATAATGTAAATGTATATATGTCCAAAGAAAAAACTCAAAATACAGTTGGTAAGGGGGTGGAAATATTTAATGAAGCATTAAAATCATGCTTAAAACATAATAAAATTTTAATTGAGCAGGACTATTTTTATAAAATAGCGGAAAACATTTACAGCACAGGTTTTATTGAAACTTCTATTAATAATAGGCTAATAAAAGAACAATCTTTAGTAATTGAAACTGAAAACGGCTTAGTAGTTATAACCGGTTGTTCACATCAGGGGTTAATTGAAATAACAAAGCGAGTAAAAAAACGTTTCAATAAACCTATTTATATGATTTTAGGTGGATTTCATTTAATGGCTAATTCAAAAGGAGATGAGCGAATTATAAGCATTCTTAATGAATTGAAGAGATTAGAAGTGAAAAAATGTTGTCCTATTCACTGTACCGATTTAACAGTAAGAGAAATGTTTAAAGAATATTTCAAAACTGATTTCGTTGAAGCAAGTGCAGGAGAAACAGTTAAATTAGGCGGAAACTAAGGATTAAAATAACTCGTGAAATTATAGTAGTATATAATATCTCTGTCCGTTAACGTACAACAATGTCCGTTATCGTACGTTTCTTCTATTAAGATCTTAAAAAATATCCCAAAAAACTAGTGGCATTATTGTTGCTCATGGACATTTATTAATCGAAATAAAAATGAGAAAATAATGAATTTAAAGTATTGTATATCAGTTGTAATGTTAATTATGTTCTTTTATTCAACAACCTCCGGTCAGAGTTATTTATATTTAGGTCAAACACCTCCTACGTCTTTTGCTAAACGATTTGCCCCGACAAATTATCTTGCTACTTCTTCGTGGTTTTGGCATGGAGCACCTTGTTTTTCGCCGGACGGAAATGAGATGTATTTTGTAAAATATTTTACAAGTACAAATAAAACTCAGATATGGTATAGCAGGTACTCTAATAATGCATGGAGTGCTCCAAAAGTTGCCCCGTTTGCTACATCGCAATATACTACAAATAATCCATATTTTAGAAATAGTAATGATACTTTGTATTTTCAGTCCAATAAACCGGGTGCTTTTATTTATTATGTAACCAGAGTAGATACTTCTTGGTCAATACCACATCAGGTTATTGTACCGGTTGCAAATGATATGATTCCCGGATTTCAATTTTCAATTTCAGATTACGGTACAATCTATTTTGAATTGAGTAAAGTAAATACTAACAATACGGATATATATTACAGCAAATGTATTAACGGAGTTTACCAAGAAGCTGTCGGTTTAGGTGAAAATATTAATAAAGAAAATTATGATTGGTGTCCTTATATATCGGCAGATGAAAAAGTTTTGTATTTTAGTTCAAATAGAACAGGTGGATTTGGTTACAATGATATGTACGTGTCAATAAAGAATGAGAATGGAATATGGCAAGAACCGATTAATCTTACTGTTCGTATAAACGGGACGTTTGAGGATGCATATCCGTATATATCAGATGACGGGAAATATTTTTTCTTCACTACGGCAAAAGGTACTGATCTAGGATACAATCCGTATTGGATTAGTATGGATTATATTAACAGTCTATTTACGAATATTGAAGATGATGATAATATTAAGCTAAATTTTAATTTAGAACAAAACTTTCCTAATCCTTTTAATCCAAGTACCATAATAAATTTTAATTTACCAACTAGCGAGTATGTATCATTAAAAGTTTATGATTTACTCGGAAACGAAGTAACAACATTATATCAAGAGAAATTAGAATCAGGTAATTATTCAAAATCATTTGACGCAAAAGGATTAAGCAGCGGAATATATTTTTATAAACTTCAAGTAGGCAAGATTAGTGAAACTAAAAAAATGATCTTATTAAGATAGTAAAATAAAAAAATATTTTTACACTGAACGACCAAGTAAAAACATTCATATCAAGAAGAGTAATTATTTTAATAGTTACTCTTTTTTTTTTATAATATATGCAATTTTAAAAATTCCGATAAACCCAACATTATTTCAAACCAATTATTCACACTATTTTATCTAAAAATAAGTATTGTGCTTATCAGCGTGAATAGGAGATACGCAAATTTAAAATAATATCGAATTCCAGGCTTAACTAATTTAATAACTCGAATGAAATTGAAAAAATAGGTGATTTAAATCACAAAATAAGACACAATGTCTGAAAATATCCGTTGAGCCATTGCTTTTGAAATTATTAATGAATAAATTGACATCAGATTTAATTAAAAGGTTAAATATGAGTATTAAAGTTTTTTTTACAGTAGTATTCTTGGTATTTGGATCTCTTGGATGTGCAGAAAAAATTGTATCAGAATGTGATGAGGAGAATAAAGCTAATAACTCGCAAATTACAACTTATTCTTTTATTCAAAAAGAAGTATTCGATAAAAATTGCACAACTTCAGGATGTCACGGTAATAATTCACCACAAGCTAATTTGGTATTAACACCTAACAATTCGTATCAAAATCTATTGAATGTTCAAAGTGAACTATTCCCTTCCTATAAAAGGATTGTTCCCGGAAACAGTCAGGCTAGTTTATTAATTAAAGTTTTAAAAGGGGATGGATTTCCTTTAATGCCTCCTCAAGGTGGTGTTTCAAATGAATTAATAGATTCTGTAGCTGCTTGGATTGACCGGGGAGCATTATTAAATTAGGAGCGAAAATGGTAAATATAATTTTATCTTTTTTAATTTTATTTTTGAATTCAACTTTTTTAGCTCAAGAGTATAGAGTTGATAAGAACGGTAATAATAAGGTTACATTTATTTCAGAAACTACTCTTGAATCTTTTGAAGGAGTTTCTAATAAAATTGACGGCTATTTAGCATTAGAATCATTTGAAAAGTTTATTACTTCAAAATTGTATTTTGAAGTTGATTTAAATACTTTGGATACGGGGATAGGTTTAAGAAATAGGCACATGAGAGAGAACTATTTAGAAACTGATAAGTATCGTTATGCATTTTACGAAGGCAAATTAAGTGATATAAAACTTATAAAAGGGGATGAATATTTCATAGAATCTGATGGGATGATGTTTATACACGGAGTTAACAAAAAAATAAAAGTTGCAGGTAAGTTAAATATTAACGATGAGGGTTGGTTACTTAGTAGCGAATTCAGCATATTATTATCAGATTACAACATCGAAATACCCAAAGTTATGTTCATGAAATTGAATAATAAAGTTCAAGTGAAACTTTCGATTAATCTAAAAAAACTATAGGTAAAGAAGATGAAAATCAAATACATATTATATATTCTACTATTTAGTTGGTACTTTACTTTAAATGCACAACAATGGCAGCGTGAGGAAATTACTGAACAGTATAATACACTTCATTTATTTCATTCAACTCAGTCTTTTAATTTACCGACAACGGAGTTTATGCAAAAAGGAGATTTTGAATTTGAAATTTCTCATCGTTTTATTCCGACTATAAAGAGTGGAAGCAGAGATTTATGGGGTTTTGACGGACCCGTTAATATTAGATTTGGACTGGGATATGCACTTTTAGATGATTTAATTATTACGGTAGGCAGAAGTAATAAAGAGGATAATTTTGATTTTACAGTCAAACAAAAACTTTTTGATATTGATAATAAAATTGCACCGTTTAATTTTGCAGTTAAAGGCGGTTTTGCTTGGAATACCGAGAAGCTAGGAAGTAGTGGAAAGAATATGAATAAACCGCAATACTTTGTACAAGGAATTTTTAATCTATTGTATAATAATAAATTCGGTTTGGGAATCGTTCCGACATATTTGTACAATAATAGTATCTATTGTTCAAATAATTCTCATTCTTTTACAATCGGGGGTTATGGACAAGTTTATTTAAGTAGGATGTTCAGTATTTTAGCTGAGATAAATTCAACTGTGACCGGATGGAGAAAAACTCATAATTCGGTTTCTTTAGGAGGTGAACTTGAAACCGGGGGACACTTTTTTAAAGTATTTTTAACAAATAATACTTCGCTTAATACTTCGCAATTTATTGCAGGTGCAGATAATTCATTTAATAGCGGTGAACTTAGCATTGCATTTTATATTTCAAGAATCCTTTAATCTCGGAGCATCATATGAAAACAGAAATAAAATTAATTATATATTTATTCCTTATCTTTAGCGTTACTATAAACGGGAGAAGTTTTAGGGTATCTCAATTACCTAACGGATCAGCTAATAGTTGTTCTAATTGTCACGTAAGTGCCGGCGGGGGAGGTACATTAAACGATTTTGGTAGGCTTGTGCAGGCAAAATTTTTAAATAACGGTAATGTAAATTGGAATTCACAGTTGGCAAGTATGGATGCTGATAATGACGGAGTTTCAAACGGAGAAGAATTACAGGACCGTTTTGGTGATTGGTCGGTAGGAATGCCTAACCCCGGTAATGTGTCTCTAGTTAGAAATCCGGGCTTAAGCTTAAGTAATCCTTTAACGAATATTACTATAAACTTTGATAATATGCTGCCGGTATCGGGCAAAAATCTTTATTTAAGAATTAAGGAAGTATCTTCTCAAATTGAAAGAGTCCGTAGAAATGTTATTTCTATTACGAATTCTTTTTCAATCACTGCTCCGGCAATTCTTAAAGGGCATTCATATACAATTGATTTTTTTATTGATCTTAACGGTAATAATTTATATGACGGAAATTCAATTGATAATGCATTTAGTTTATCTTTAAATAATGCGAGCGGAGAAGACGTAATTAATTTTTCGTTTAATAATAATTTTACTGAGATTGAATGGAGTTACCTTTTAAATATTAGTATTAATGATTTGTCCCTATATTCTGAAAGAACGCTTGAATATAGGTTAGTTGATAACCAAATTAACAAGGAAATTTTTAGAGGTAGAGTAGAGAGTATAAATGCGGATGTTTTAAATCTTAAAATTCCTAAATTAGCATTAAACAAAAATTATAACCTTGAGTACTTTATTGATATTGATAATAACGGACTTTATAATAATTTAGTTGATAAATCATGGAAGAATTTATTCATTAACAGTGAGGGAGATCATACTTTACAAATTTCTGCTAATGATTCTCAAAGCTTGTTAGATTGGAATTATTTATTTACACTTAATATGTCGGCTATGCAGGAGTATGTATTAAAAATACTTGAAATGAGAATAGTTGATAAATTAAGCGGAGAAGAAATAGGTAGGATAAATCCTTATACAATATTAACCGATTATTTTTCAGTTTCTTTGCCTAATATACAACAAGGCAAAGATTACTCAGCTGATTTTTTTATTGATATTAACGGAAACGGCGTATATGATGCACCCCCGATTGACAACGCATGGCGAGTTGAATTTATGGCTTCTTCCGGAAACAGTTTTAAAAATTTTAAGAACAACACAAGTTTTGTTGATATTAATTGGATACCGCTTACAAGTATTGATGAAGAAAATATTAAGCTTGTGAATTTTTCTTTGGATCAAAATTATCCTAACCCTTTTAATCCAAACACTATCATAAATTTTAATCTTCAAAATAACGATTATGTATCATTAAATGTTTATGATTTACTCGGAAACGAAGTTGCAACATTATATGAGGGGAAATTAGAATCGGGTAATTATTCAAAATCGTTTGACGCAAAAGGATTAAGCAGCGGAATATATTTTTATAAACTTCAAGTAGGCAAGATTAGTGAAACTAAAAAAATGATTTTATTACGATAGAAATTTTAAGTAAATAATAGTAAAAAATGCTGAGTGTTGATAAAAAAAATGGTTCCTTAATATTAGGAACCATTCTTCTTTAATTCAAAATCGAATATTATTCAATACTATCCTTATCAACTTGTTCACCGTCTTTATCAAAATACACGGAAAACTTTTCTGTTCCGATTTTAATTACGGCTTCATAAAAAATATCTCCGCTTTTTCCTACCAACTGATTCGACTCAGAAATTTTACTTCCGCCGTATGTATTTTTTACATAAGCAGAAATACTTTTAGGTAATTTTGATGTAGGTAATGAGCTTTTTGTCATTTTAAATTCACCCGAAGGGTCAAAAACTGCAACAACTGCTTTCCCTTTATTTTTAAATTTTGCTAAATATTCAGCTTCATAAACTTCAGTTTCATCGATTTTTACCCATTTAACACTTGTTGCTTTCGGATATAGCTGAGTAAAAGAATCTTTAACTTCTTGCGGAATTTCCACACTTTGAGCACTAACAACTATTGTAAATAATAAAATAGTGATAAATAAATGTTTTAACTGCACTTTAAACCTCATGTTGATTAATAATAAAAATTACGGAGCACAAATATAACTAATATTTTGAGATTTATTTATGCTGTTTATTATTATTCCGATAATTATGTTGGCTTTAGTTTTAACTTCTTTTCAACTTTTAAGTTGATAACATTTAATATTTCAAAATCAATCGGAAAAGTAAAAAAACTTTAACTCTTATTAAGTAATAAGAAAACAATTTAAATACTTAAATAATTTTGGGTATCACTATATGATACTATGACAAGATTATTTTTGGCTTAGGAAAATTAAATTATGGGGTTAAATATGAAGAAGTTTACAGATTTATTAAACGAATTAGGTATTTACGGATATAATAATATTAGTAAGCCTATATTAGCCGGCTTAGTGGCGCAAGAACCGATTTTATTGGTTGGTGACCATGGCACGGGTAAAACTTTGCTTGCTGAAAAACTTGCCGAAGCCTTAAATATCAATACATCTGGATATGATAAAGAATTTAACGCATATGATGCAGCAAAAAGCATGTTTGAGGATTTAATCGGCTTTCCTGACCCACAAAAGCTTCAAAATGGAGAGATGGATTATATTAATTCACCGTTAACAATTTGGAATAAGAAATTTATTTTGGTTGACGAAATTTCCAGGGCTAATCCTAATATGCAAAATAAATGGCTCGAGATAATCCGTTCTAGAAGAGTAATGGGGAAAGAAATACCGAACCTTAAATATATTATTGCTGCAATGAATCCTTTAACATATTTAGGAGCTAATCCGCTTGATGCTGCTTTGGCAGATAGATTTTTACTTATTATAAATGTACCCAGTGAATTTAATAGAAAGGATTTGGATGCAATAATAAACTTAGACGAAAAAAATATCAAGAATAAAAATAATAATTTAAAAACAATGTTATTCGATATTAGAAAGATTTATGATAATTTGAATTCGGATTTAGTTAAAGAGATTGATAAACATGTATTAGATTTTACCGAAAATATAAATAAAATGGGGTTGCAATTTTCTCCCAGAAGAGCCGGGATGTTAAAAAGAAGTATTTGTATTTTTACAGCAATTGATATTTATGAGGGGAATTTTACTTCTAAAAAAGTTAGTGAAAATTTTATAAATGCAGCTTACAATAGTTGGAATTATCTTGTTACGGATAATGAACCAAAACTTGAAATATTAAAAGAAGCATTAATTGCCACATCTAATAACGCAGGTGTAAAAGGGGATGACACAATTTTTAAAAATTATAAAAATAAAAATAAAACTGATGACGCTTATATTTTTGGACTCCCACTCGGAGGCAAACAAAATAATTCATATAATCCAAATAATTCTAATATGGGTAATAATGTAAATAATTCGGATGATGATGATCAAAGTGATGCATCGGTATTTAAGGATATTCTTTCAGACGGTTTTAATTTATTTACCGAAGGATTTTGGGAAATGGTAGTTAAGGGGAATGATAAATGGAAACCAAGATATGATAGGGATAAATAGGAGTTAATATGTCAAACGATAACGAATATTTACAAAAACTTATTGAATTAGTATATACTAAAAATCAAAAGTTAATTCCGTTTTTAGATATTTTAAGAAATGAAATAAGAAGTTTAACTTTTACCGATGATACCGATATTGAATCTGCAAATATTATTATGCAAAACGGAAAATTTGATATTATAATAAATACTAATTTTATTGCTGCTTATGAATTAGATGACGAGGATGTATTATGGTTAATTTGTCACGAAATTACACACTATGCATTAGATCACCTCACGATGTCGTCTTTATCTGTTTTTAACGACCATGTTAGAAATATAGGACTTGATTGTCAAGTAAATTCGCTGTTATATAACCTTAATGATAGAAGAACAATCGAAATATTTGAAAAAGCAAATAAAATTAATTATACTCAGTTTTTGGAAAACGAAGATAGAGATGGTTATTATTTTTTAACCGTTCCGCCGTTTTTAAGTGAAAAAAAGGTTATTAAAGACCTTAAACAGATAGATTTTGATGAGAAAAAGAAAAAATTGATAGCAGAATTTTGGTTTAAAAATTTTAGTAAGGAAGGGCTGGTTATTAAAGAAATATTTGAATATTTGGTGCAAATATTTAATAATCCGTATAATAATGAAGATGAAAACAACGGAGAAAATAATAATGAGGGAGAAAATGATAATAAGGATAGTGATTACGATGAAGAAGATATTCCCGAAGAAATAACGGAGTTAATGGATAAATTATTAAAATCAGCTAAAACGATACAATCGCAATCCGAACAGTTAAAAAACATTATTTTAGATACCGAAAAACAATATGCGATTAAAGATAACATAACAATATTAAGAAATGCAATAAATAGTGCCGTATTTACAAAAAATAATAATATAAGTGCAATAAACGAAACAATTATTCAAACAATAATGCCAAATGCAGGGAGAAAAGAAGCGGTTTTATTAGCAAAAGGATTAATGCCAATGTTCTATAACACAATTGGTGATTATTCCATGAGCAAAGATATTGCGATTTATATCGATTTTTCGGCATCAACCAAACCGTATCATTCAAAGATATTGAACCTAATTAACGCACTCAGAGATGTATATAGTGGAAAATATTACTCATTTTCAGATTATGTAACCGAAGTATCGCTTGATGATTTGGTAAAAGGAAAATTTGACACAGGGGGAACCGATATTGAAAAAGTGTTTGAACATATTGATACAAACGGTATTAAAAAAGCTTTGGTAATTTCGGACGGGGAATTTGGCATTGTTAATAAAACATGCAAAGCGGAGCTGTTTTTTGTTCTATTTGACAGCAAAAACTCATTAGATGATATAAAAAACATAAAAAATGTTAAAAATATTTGGTTTTTAACTTGACTTATTTAATAACTTTCAATAATTTGTGCAAAGAAATTGTGTTATTTAACATTTTTAAGGAAAAAAAGTAAAGGAGGTAATCCGATGGCGATACCAAAGTTCCCCGTATTGTTTTTAAAGGAGCCAAAATTATGGCTTCTCAGTTAGCACGTATATTTTTTATTGACCACCGAATTCGTACTCGTAAAAGAGTAACGGTGCAAGAAATTATTGCCGAACACGAAGTTTCCGAAATTACCGCAAAGCGTGATATAGAAGCTATGCGGGATAGGCTTAATGCCCCTATAGTTTATGACCGGAAGTTAAAGGGTTATACTTACGAACAAGAATTTAAACTATTAAATTTTGCCGGTGAGCAGCTTTTTTTGTTTTATATTTTGGCAAAGGGGCTTACTAAAAATCCTAATTATTTACCTTTAACCGCAGAATACAGCAGAAATGTTATTATATCCAAAATTGACGAAATATTGCCTTCTCAATATTTGGGAGTTAGTGATAGTTTTTTGTATTTAAACAGTGATTACGAAAAAATTGATTTCAATTTGCTTAATAAAATTATAATTGGTTTTAGCGAGCGTAAAAAACTTTTAATTTATTATTTTACAAAAAACCGAGATTTAAGCAAAAGGCATATTGAACCATTAAAAGTTATTTGTTACGGTACAAAATGGTATTTAGCCGCATATTGTTATGTTAGGGAAGAAATTAGGTTGTTTTCAATTTCAAGAATTGACAGAATGGAAGTAACGGATAAACCGTTCGAACAAAAAATAGAACATAAAGAAGTAGATAATATTTTAAATCAAAGTTTTGGTATTGCAAAATCAAAAGAAATAAAATTAGCCAGAATTAAGTTTTACGAGCCGAGCAGCTATTATGTAAAAAACTTAGTTTGGCATAATAACCAAAAAACAAAAGAATATACTGACCAAAGCGGTAAAGTTACCGAATTTGTAATCCCATATAGTATGCCGGAAGAACTGGTCGGAAAAGTTTTAAAATATGGTGCGGATGCCGAAATATTAGAACCTCAAGAATTAAGAGAATATTGGATTAATATAATAAAAGCAACAAACAAAAAGTACGTAACCACGGAAAACTAATGAAAATGACGATTTTTATAGAATTAAATTTAGTGTATCATTATATGATATTGTAGGGATATTAATTTTGAAAGAAATTATTTGAGGATTATATGTTACCTGATATTGTAAAAAATGTAATGGGCGGTGGTTTAACTACTTTACCTCCTTCACCTAATATAATGGATTTAATTTATCCTGCATACTATAAAAAGGATTACCCTTTAAGTAATTTAAAACCGGGTGCAATATTAATGTGTAGTTTGGCTTTTAGTGCGGCAGAACATACGGGCATTTATTTAGGTGATGGAAATGTTGCCGAACTTAAAGGAAGCGGAGAAGTACGAAGTATAAACATATACGAATTTATTAATTCCACAGAAGTAAGAACGGGCGTTTCGGCATTTGCGGCATGCAGCATTAATGGTGATATTTTTATAAATGAAAATGCAGCAAAAATTGCACAAAGTACTTTAGGTGATTACCGTGAGTATAATTTAGTTACAAACAATTGCCATAAATATACGGCGGGCTGTTTAACGGGTAATTTTGAAAACGTTTTTGTGACATTCACATTATTAGAAAGTTTAATTAAGGTGATGTTTCAATCATTTTTTATAAGATGGAGAAGGATAGAGGGGTGAGGGGGAAGAAGTAATTTTTGCAATTAGAGTAAAATTAAAAAGTAAAAAATTAATAAGACAAGTTATAACAAATTAGGAGTAAAAATGACAAATCTATTTGAACTTATACCTCAGACAAACAGAACTCTGTTGTTTGCACCGGTAAATGCCGAAAAAAAAGACCTTTATATAATGTTATCGGAAAGCGTTGATGAAGCAAAATTGAAAGAGATAGAAGAAAATTTGATGGTGAAAAGTTTTGAAGATTTTTTGGATAAATTTAATCCTACTATTTACTGCAATAAATTTTATAATAATGGCAATCATGAATTCCAGTATTCATTAGAAAATCAACCCGGAGCAGAACCCATAAGATTAACTAAAAATACTGAAGTTATTAAAATGCTTATTGGATTAATTGATCAAAAAAATGATACAAATATAAGTTTTGACTATGAAAAAATATTAGACTTACTTTCTCCCGAAAAATTACAAAAAGACATTAAGTTAATTAAAAAAGAACTAATATATTTATCTCAGCGTTATAACGAATTACCTGAAGGAGACACAAAAAGAAAAGAGATAGGTACACTACTTACCGAAAACCTAAAAAATTATAAAGCAACATTTCACAATACTACAACGCATCTCACACTTATTGTTGAGGGGATAAGAGAGAAAGTTAGATTATTGGAAGGAAATAATAAGAAAAGCCAAGAAGGAGAGAATAAAAAATTATTATGTCAGGTAACTTTTGACGATGAAGGAAACCTTAAGGCTATACCAATTGAAAACAATTCGGACAATAAAAATTTGATTTCGCAAAATACAAATAGTTCAAACAGATTGTTAACCGAAAAAATTGAGCATGTTTATGAAAAAGATTGTGAAAGCAAAGGAATAGTGCCTAATAATTTTATCAAAGGTTTATTAGTAACCGATATACAAGAAAGCAATTCGGTTGTTGAAATTACAGACGATATAAAAAGAAAACACGATATATATTGTGAAATCTTAAAAAAAGATAAAGAAAATTATCTAAATACAATTATTCCGCTATTAAACACTATACTTGGGGTAAAGATATTTTTTGATACTTATGAAAAAACAACATCTGATAAAAAATATAAACCGGCTCTTATTATAAGTAATTGTGCTGCGGATACATTCTGTTCCCCTGACGGAAAAAACAGATTAGAAGAATTATTAAAAGAGACTAATGATAAATTAGACTATTCTAATACTATTTGGTTTTCAATTATTCCCAACGTAAGTAGTGATGAAAAAATAAATATTAAAAAAGAAGAAGATTTTGGGTTTGAAACAATTGAAACAGCTGCTAAAGGATATGGTAATTGTGCCTTAGATGAGTTGAATTCATTAAATGAAATATTATCAAAATATAAGCTTACTTCATTTTTTAATTTTATTCCTGAGTACAATAATTCATTTACCAAAATTCAAGAAAATTGGGAGGTGATTAGGAAAAAGACCGAAAGATTGCAAAGCGGATACTTAGTAAATTGTTTACCTAATTTTACAATAGTTCCGGAAGGAAAAAGTTTTAATATCGGTACTAAACTAATGGTAGAAACTAACGCAGAAAATGACCAGGAAATTGAAATAGTAAAATTACCGGGCATATATGTAGATGCTTCATATGTTGCCTGTGGTTTAGTGGCATCATATCAAAGCCCTGAATTTCTTAAGAAAAGATTTAATGCAAAATTAATTAACGATCATTTTGCCGGTGTGCGTGTAGATCTTGAGAAAGGCGAAAATAGAATTAATTTACATACATTAATGCCAATAGAAACAACCGGTTACCGTAACGAATTTATTGAAACAGTTAATAAAGACCCTTATGGATTTTTATTTGCTTCAGAAAGTTTTGTTACAAAATTTGATTCGGCAAAGAATAAAATTACTGTTTTTAAAGCAAGAAGCTTAGGTGAAAATAATGGTGAATATAAACCGATTTATAGAACATTAATTAAAGCATATATTGAAAGAATAATTAAAAAGTTTTCGAACGGAATTCCTACACTAACTAGTGTAAACAAAGTTATTGGTAATTCAACAAGTTCAATAATACAGGAATGGAAAAAAGAAGCAACTAAAGTAAATGCTTTAATTAATGAATATGATTCTATTAAATTAAATGAAAAGGAAATAGTTATTTCATTTGCAAAAAATGAAGAATCATTAGAAATTGAAATAAAGGAAGAAAATTAACTAATTAAAGGAGAAATAATATGCAAGTATATGTAAAAATTATTACTAAAGATATTAAAACAAACACCCCAAAAGAAATTAAACTTCATCAGAAATATATCAAATCTTTGAAAGTAATGTTTGATACGCCTGATAATTATATGTCTAAAACTGAAAATATAGATAATAAGATAGAAATAATTGGAGTACTTGATGACGATACAAGAGAAGCGTCTTATGAATTATTTAATTGGGCAATAGCAAATACTAATGATATTACTGCATATAGAAGAACAGAGATAAGAATTCTTCATAATGCAACTGAATTAAATGATACACTTTTTAGGACAATAATTTTACCTAGGGCTTTTGTGTTAGATTACTCTGAAACCTTTACACCAAATGGCACTATTAATTTCACCTTAAAAATTAGACAAAAAGGCGAGGACGTTGATAAAATCGAAGTTAGTTGTGAACCCAATGTATTCGATTTAGAAGCAGCAGGATTTCAAGAAAGTACAGAAGGTCAATGATGTTTTCGAATATTTTAATTAATAACAAAATTATTTTTGTTTCGATTAAAAACATAAAAATAAGTAAAAAAATTAATTGCCATGATAAAATAGAAATATTTGGATTATTAAATTATGAAAAATTTAATAATTTTAATTTTGATTCTTGGTTAAATAATTCTATTAATATTTATTCAAATAATTCAAATGAATCCCGTTTAATTTTTACGGGATTCATTTATAATTATAAAATAATACGTAGAAGAAATGAACTGTATTGCGGTGTTAAAGGAGTTAGTTATACTAAGCAATTAGATCTGCAGAAAAATAAACGAGTATTTCAGGATGAAAATAAAACATTTAATGATGTTTTGGATATTATTTTAAAAGATTATGATAAGGTAAAAATTTGCGGCAATAATAAAAAAGATGAAAATTTAAACGGATTGTTAATTCAAGATAATATTACGGATTGGGAATTTTTATTGCGTTTATATAAAAGGTTTAACACATATTGTTATATAAATGGAATTAATGACAGTTCAGATATTTATATTGGGGAAACTGAAAAATGTAATTTTGAAGAATTTGATGATTTGGTGTTCTTAAAAAGGGATTCTTCAAAATTAATATTTTACTTACGAAATAGTTTGCAGATTGGAAATGAATTAATACTGAAAGACAAAACTTATGTAATAGTAAAAATAAAAATACGTTATAAAGCAGGAGAAATAATTAATAAATATTTTGCGAAAGAAATTAATTTATTAAACTATGAAGATCCGGGTAATAATAAAATAAAAGGAAAAAGTTTAAAAGCAATTGTAAAAGAAAATAAAGATGAAAGTAAACTAGGCAGAGTAAAAATAGAATTTTGTGATTATAAAGATATTTGGAAGGTAGAAAGATATTTTGATATAGCAACAAACTATTCGGGGGATAATAATTCAAACGGTGTAGGTTTTTCTTTTATTCCGGAAATTAACGAAAAAGTATTAGTTTATTTTCCTACTTCAAGTGAAAAGGATTGTTTTATTATCGGAAGCATTAAAGAAAATACTTCATCGTTTCATGAAGACCCGACACAAAAAATAATACGAAATATAAAAGGGCGTGAGCTTAGACTGAATAATGATGAAATAAGTATTTCCTCAAAAGATAATGAAGTAAAAATATTACTTAATGATGAAAGTATTAAAATATATAACAAAAATACTTTTTTAACAATAAAAGAAAAGGAAGCGGAAATATTTTATGACAATAAATTGATCAATCTGTCATCAAAAGGTTTATTATTAAAAGCTAAAGGGGGTGAAATTGAAATTTCGGATGAGGGACTACGCTTACGAGGGGGGAATTGTGAGATGAAATTGAGTAATGATTTAAATGTTAAAGCATCATCAATTGATGTTAATGGTACAGGAAAAATTGATTTAAATACTAATAGTAACTTAAATATTAAGGCAAGCAAAGTAAATATAAATTAACAAGGAATTTTATGGATATAGATTTCATTAAAAAACAAATAGATAAAAAAATAGAATCTTGTAATATTGAAAACAACGAAAATAGCGATAACAAATTATTACTTAGAGATTTGTTTTCAATCATATTAAACTACAATAAAGAAAACCTAGAAAAATTGCAAAATATTGTTAATCAAAATATTTATTCCTTTTTTAATTATGAGATGCCAATAATAAAACAAATATTAATTTGTAATGATGAATCGAATAAACCGGAAGGATTTTATTTAATGGATGATGAGATAAAATTACCAACTTGGAATATTTTTGAGGATTATTTTGAAAGTAATTTTAATAACGAAACTCAATTTACGTTTGATATAGCTGAATTTTTTATTTTTGATGAACGAAAATTAAAAGAGCTAAATAAAAAGATAAAGATAGTTATTAACAATAATTCCAAGTGTGAGTTTGAGTTTGTTAAAAATGATAAATACAACCAAATAGCAAGGGATTTTTTTAAGATTATTTCAAATAATAATATTGAATCAGATTACCCCTTCTTACCTTACAATAATTCTTCTTATTTACTTAGATTAAAATTAAATAACGTATTAGAAACTACAACAAAAATAAATATTAAAATATATAATGATGAAGATTTGTTTAATGATATTGATTTTAATAAAAAGTTATATTGGAATATTGAAAAAGGAGAAATTAATAAAGCTGCAGTAGAAAAATTGATTGATGCAAATAAGGTATTTGAATATACAATTCCATGTAATGATTTACAAATTATTTTAGCAACTACTAAAATAATTGAATCTTTAAAAATTAAAGACTCAATGATATTTCGTACAAAGGATTATCTTAGGAGTTTTAGTTATTATAAAGTAAATATCAATGATTCAATTCCGGTGCTTTCCAATAAAGTTTTACATAAAACATTATACCCAAAAGGTGCAATTAAAACAATTGGTGAAATTAATAATATTTTAAAGAGTTATGAAATCACCCAGGATCTGGAAATTGTAGAAGTAATTCCAACAGGACGTTTTGATTTTAAACAAGTTGTTGATGATTTAGCCTTTGAGAATAAAAAATACTTAAAAAAAGAAATATTGGAATTAAAAATTAAAGCTCCTAAAAA
Source organism: Bacteroidota bacterium (assembly GCA_023447335.1). Taxonomy (GTDB): domain Bacteria; phylum Bacteroidota; class Ignavibacteria; order Ignavibacteriales; family Melioribacteraceae; genus JAEXOD01. The sequence continues at coordinate 20,512 of JAEXOD010000008.1, read as the reverse complement.
ATTAGAGTTTATTAATGAAAGAGTTAATTTTATAGCCAATATTATAGATAATAAAATAGGTGATTATTGGATTAAACCGGAGATTGTACTTGAGAAATAGTTTAACATGTTCTTATGACGTAATTCAAGCTGCCTTAAAAGATAATAAGGAATTGTATAAAATTAAGTTTACAAAAAGCCACAATGGAAGTCCATATAGTGAGTTAAACATCCCTTGTATAAATAGGATAGATTTTGATAAGAAGATCCCGATTAATCTTATAGTTCGTTTTGCGGAGTTACTAATAAAGCTTGAAAAATTTGATGATAAATTCCAAGATGATTTTATTGATATATTTATATTTTATAATTCTTTTTTTAACCTTAATAGTGGAAGAACATATCAGTTTTATATAGGTAACTTCATAATTAAGTATGTAAAAAGCGGAAAATACGGACAAAAAGCAGAAGATTTATTTAATAGATATTTGAAGTATGATGAAGATACGCTTCGTGAAATTGCAATTTTAATAGCTGAAAGTTTAACTATGAACGAGGGAGTTAAGGTTTTTCATGAAGCAGTATATACATTATTTAATTCAGCTAAAATCTATCAAATTAATAACAGAAAGAGAAGGTTTATTATTGAGTGTAATTGTAAAAATGATGATTTAAGTTTATTGAAAATAGATATTATAAAAGAATTTTTTATACCGATTGGGGCAAAATGTACATTTCTGTTTAGATATCCAATGCCGATAATTGGCGACGTTAATAGTACGATTATTGATTATATGTCAATTATCAATAGTAAGGAGTTGAATTAATGTCGAATATATCCACCGAAAGAGTTAAATTAACCTCAACACCCGGCACATGCAAAATAAATATTACAGGCGAAAAAAGTAGTACTGTAAAAATTGACAATGAAAAAGTATTTATTGATAAAATAAAGTTTACTTCAAGTGGTGGTATTTGGCAAAACTTAATAAACTGTACGGGTAAAGGTGAGATAAATGCTACAACCAACAAAGTTATTATTGAAGGGAAAAAAGTTATTCAGGAAACAGATAAGGGAAAATGCAGCGGACAAGGTTTAGAACCCGCTACCGGTGCAATATTGCCTTGTAAATGTTTAATTTTACAAAACGGTGCTAATAATAAAGCAATTATAAAATAAAAATTAATATGGAGATGTAGTATGTCACAAAAAAAAGTAAATGAAATAGAAAAATTATTGCAATCTGACTTAAGAAATTTAAAAGACATATCTTATACCGAACTACAACCATTATTAAAACAACTATATAAAAGAAGCGGAAGATTAGAAAATGAAGAGTTATGGACATTAGACGAAGAAAATATTCAAACCGAATTAATAAGAATAAGGCAACAGGAAGAAGGATTTAAACCATGTTTTAATGATGCAGCAGAAAAAACTGAGTGTGACGAGTTAAATTGCTATTGGCGTGGAATGTGTGTTAAAGATACTGCGGGCGTTATGTCAGTTTTGTTAAAGATTTTGGAAGTTGATGATAGTTTTTTTTATTTAGAAGATTATGACTTGTTTTTCAGAGATTTTGATGAAAAAATAACTGTTGAATTAAGCAACCTTGAGATAGGTACTTTATTAAAAAAAATGATTAAAACTATTGTAGATAGATTTCTAGTGCCAATAAATATTGATACTTTATTAAATAGATTAAACAATAAAATTACTATCCCACCAAAAGTAGTTGATATTGATACTTTTTATCAGTGGTACAAATCACTTGGGAATGACAAAAAAAGAAAGATTGCCGGAGCAATAGGATTAAATTATAATGAAACTTTAGAAAAGAATTCAAAGAGGATTTTACCATATTTAAAAACAAAAATTACATTTAATAAATTTAGAGAGCCTATTATGACAAAGAACAACTATTTAAAAATCAAAAAAGCAAATTTTCAAATTCCGGAAAGTTTAGTGCTTTTTACCGGTTTAGATTGTACAGAATTGGATAATTACTATTTACAATATAATAATGAAATAGACTTAGACGGATTAGAATTTGTGATTGAAAATAAACATAATATTAAAATAAAAGGTGTTCTAGTTAAGGTAAGTGATGATGTAATAATAGATAAAGGTTTAGAAGCAAATTCATATTATTTAACAATAAAAAGACAAGATATCCCCGATAAAAAATCGATTAAAGACGATTATAATTTTACAATTAGAATAGTTGATGAAGTTAGAGACATTAATATTAAAATAGAAGAACCTGAAACAACAGAAGCAGTATTATGTATTGATTTTGGTACAAGTAATACTACTGCCGGTTCAAAGTTTTTGACAACCGAAAACGAAAGATTAAATGAATTAAGAAAGAATGAATTTAACTACGTAAAATTTAAAAAAGAATTAGAATGGGTTTATTCAATACCAACTATTTTATTGGTGCAGGATTTAACCAATACCGTAGAAAAATTTTTAATTGGATATGAAGCAGAAAAAGAGATAATAAAACACGAGTTTAATCCAAACGGAACAATCCTTAAAGGGATAAAAAAATATCTTGGAAATATGGAAGCAAATGAAACTATTTATGATATGAATAGAAAGAGAGAAGAAATAAAAAAAGCTGAAATAGTAAAATTTTTTATAGAGTATGTTATTCAAACTGCAGAAAACCAATTTAAATGTAAATTTAAAAATCTTCATTTTAGTACACCTATAGCTCATAAAGATGAGTACCTAGCTTCACTTTGCAAAATATTTGCGCAATATAATATTCGCACCGGGAATGAATCATTAGACGAAGGAATAGCAGTATTATATGATATTATTTCCAAAGAAAAAAAGATTTATAAAAACAGTACATCGGCAAAAGTACTTGTAATAGATTGCGGAGGCGGAACAACCGATTTAGCTTCATGTAATTTTAAAATTACTGAAGATATTACTGATAATATTGAAATTGTTATAGAAAGAGAAGAATGTGAACCTGATTTTGGAGGCAATAAAATTACCGAAAGAATTTTACAGTATATGCAAATAATATTAGCTAATAGTTTAGACGAAAACATAAAAACAAATATTAATCAATTAATTCCAAACGAGGCTAGAATTTTGGATGAATACGAAAATGGAATTGAATTAAATAATATATATGGTAATTTAGAAGAAGTTTGTGAAAGTGCGGAAGAAATAATTCCGATGAAATTTGAAGTATATAAAAACGATTTTGATGACTATAAATTAGTGAAGAAAAATTACTATCTATTATGGAACTTAGCTGAACAAATAAAAATTGCATTCTTTAGTACTAATGAGGTTACCTCTGAAAATTTACCTCTTCAAATAAATAATAACAGAATTCAATTATATAAAATTATTAATAAAAGTCCGCTTAGACTGGAACAAGATGATTTTAAAGTTCCGTCCTTTACAATTCGAGATATTGAAGCCTTAATATATGCTGATATTTATTCGGTTTTACAAAAATTATTAAAAGATATAAGTCAAGAAGAATTATTAAGTTACGATTATTTACGATTATCCGGGCAGTCAAGTAGAATCGGACTATTTAGAAATGTTTTAAAAGAATTTATTCCTGGAAGAAAAATTAAATTTAATAATAATAACCAAAATGAAGATTTATTTGAAAAATTAAAATTAAATTGTTTGCGTGGGGCTATTTCCTATAATAATGAATTTAATTCGGGTTTTGTAGAAGTTTCAATTAAATACAAATCAACCCCAAAATTAAAAATGCCAATTTACATAAAAGGTAGAAAAGGAATGCAATTGTTGTTTAAAGAAGGAATTGATCAAACTGAATGTGCCGATTATATTGATGTTGGTGAAAAAGCGACAATAATAGAGTTTAAGATAGGAGAGAAAGAGAAATCTTTTAATATTAAAGAAAGTAGAATTAATCGGTTTAAAAAATTATCCACATTAGAAGAAAGATTAAATTATTATAACCCCAAAAAGTTTGATTTTGACCAAATTAAATTAAATGCATGTAGGGTTATTGTTTTTGTTGATGATAGACAATTAAAGATTGGGGCTGTTAAAAGAGAGAATAACGAATATTTATTAAGTGAATTTAAATCATATGAATTAAATAATTAGGTGAATTTTTATGGAGCTAAAAATATTTAATCCCTCGTTTAATTCCGGTGAAGTTTTAACAGCCGAAAAACTCAATGATTTAAGAGATGCTACTAATGAATTTTTAAAAGTTAAATACGGCGAATTTGGAACTGGCATTTTGTTCGGTTTTGATTTTACAAAAAGTGGGAAGAAAATTTATTTAAGTGAAGGTTTATTAAAACTTAATAATAAATTTTTGTATTTAACTCAAAAATATGAAATACTTCTAAAGAATAATTCAGATTATTATGTCTTTATTGAAGAAATTGATAATAGATATCAAATAAAAGTTTCTAAAACTTTAACTAAAAATAATAGGTATTTATTTGCGCATATAGAATATACGGGAGGGGATATTATACTTCTCCCTAATTCCTTTTTGGCAATAGATAAAACCCTTACAAATTATTTTAATATTTTGGAAACTTACTATTCAATAAAAGGAGGTAGTACCTTACCAAAACCGATATTAAATTTATTTGCAAAAGAATATTTGGAAAAATATTCGGAAATTAACGAGGATTATATTTTTGCAATAAATTGTATAACGGATAATATAACTAAAGGATATATTGATTTATATTTAAAAATGAAAGGACTGCCTGAAAAAGAATTTAATAATAATACTGAAATTTACAAAATTCTTAAGACAGTGTTATCAAATTCTTATTCTCGAATTAACAAACCGGTTGTAAATACAAAAAAAAATAAGCAAACAGAATATGTTTAAATTTATTGTAAAAAAATAATGGGGCTAATAATGTCAGAACAGAATAGTAAAAAAGATGGTAAACAAAATTCGGATAACAGTTCAGAGGAAAATGATGTGAGTAAAAAAAACGAAAAAATTAGCGAATTATCTGAAAGAATTGAAAAACTTGAAGAAACTAACGATAAAATGAAAAATAAGAATAAAGCAATTCAGGATGAGATTGATGATATTAAAAAAGATTTTAAAAGTGCTAAGGATGATATTGAAAAAAACAAAAAATCTTTTGACAAAAAAATTGAAGAAATAAAAAATATGCTGGATGAAGAAGTGAAAAAACTTTCCGAATTGATAACGTTAAAAGATACACAAATAAAAAGTCAAAAAAAAGATATTGCAGAAAATAATAATAAAGTTATACAATTATATAAAAAGATAGTTGACCTTCAAAACGAAATAAATCAACTGAATAGAACAATTGCAGACAAAGATAGAACGATTGAAAAATATAAAGAAAAAAATGAAGAAATAAAAAATAAGCTGGATGAAGAAGTAAAAAAACTTTCCAAATTGATAACGTTAAAAGATACATATATTGCAGAAAATAATAATAAAGTTGTACAATTAGATAAAAAGATTGTTGACCTTCAAAACGAAATAAATCAATTGAATAGAACAATTACAGAAAAAGATAGAACGATTGAAAGTTTTAAAGAAAAAAATGAAGAAAAGAATGAAAACATTAATGCATTAACAGAAAAAACAAAGAATTTACAAACTACGATTGACGGACTTAAAAATACACTTGAAAAAAAGGATTTTGAAATTAAAAATTTATCAGATAAGGATTTTGAAAATACAGAAAAAATAAATAATCTAAAAATTGAAATTACTGATAAGGATAATAAGATAAAAGATGTGAATAATATTGGACAAGAAAAAGACATAAAACTAAAAAATTATGAAAATATAATTAACAAATTAAAAGATATTGAAACAAAATTTGCTCCCTTTAACAACTTATTTGATTTGTGGTTAGAATTAGAAAGAAATAAAAAGGAATTACCCGCGTATTGCCAAAAATATTTAAATAGAACTTTTGAAAGTTTTGTTTATGCTTTAGCCGATTTTAAGCAGTTTGATGAATTTAGAACTAGTTTAAGGAGTGAACTAATTAACGATAAAGAAATTTTGTTTAGTGAATTAATTATAAAAAAAATATATACTAAAATTATTGATATTATTGCACAAGGAAAGGGTGTTAAGTATGAACTTATTGAACCTAAAGAAGGAGATAATTACGATACAAAAAAACATGATAATCCTAATAAAAAAGACGGAACTATAAAACAGACCTTGTTACCGGGTGTTATTTTTGATAATGATAAAAACAATCCCAAAAAAGCAATTGTAAAATAGGAGCTAAAATGGATACATTATATTTAAGAAAATCATCAATTAAACAAATAGCATTATTAAATAAAAATTACTTGATTGATAAAATAAACGAAATCAGTAAGAATTTTGATTATGTTTTTTTTGAAGGGGATGAAGGGTACGTTTACCGCATTTCAACTCGCGTGCTTTTTGCATTTAATTTAGTTAAAGATTTTCAGAAGAATTTGACAAACGAAAGAATTAATGATTACCTTTCGGAATTAAACCATTCTTATAATCGACTCTCGTCATTTTCTTCATTTCAAAGACCCTCACAAGTAAGTATTAAAGATATTGACAGATATTTGGTTATCTACGATACTATAAAAGAAAAAATAGACAATAAGAATCTTATATATGATAACGGTCAATATTCTTATACTATTGGCACAAATAGAGATGACTTCTTTTCAATATTACCCACCCAAAAACCGTTAAATAATAATGTAAACCTTTTTAATATTATTGAAGGCGGTTTAGTACCGAAAAGAAATTCATCCATTAAGAATTTACAGGGACTTGTTTATAATTACTATATTAATAATGAAATAATAGCCGGAAATGTAAATAATGTTGAAGAAGATTTCTTCCCAATTGAATTTATTAAACAATATTTATTGGAAAGTGAATATAGACGAATACAAACCGAAGTATTTAATGAAAATGTTCTATTAGATTATAGATTAGGTTTATGGGAACTACATGAATCTTCTGATATAAATAAGAATAAAGAAAAATATTTAAAGGTGAATATAAGTGGTCTTAATTGGCATTCTCGTGATCCAAAAGAAGATATTGTAACATCACCGGTTGCAATAGATTTTGGAACATCAAGTACGGTAGTAGCTTTTCAAGACGGGCAAAAGTCAAAATTACTGCGAATAGGATCACATGATTTAAGAAATGAGTTAAGTGAAAGTGACTTTGAAAATCCTACTGTTTTGCAATTTTTTGATATTGATGAAGCAATAAAGGATTATAATACGGAATACTTTAAACCTGAAACTTTGTGGACTAATATCTTTAGTTCCCATAGAGCTATGGATAATTTAAAGCAAAGTTCCAATGATACAAAAATCGTAACTTCAATTTTTCCTCATCTAAAACCTTGGGCAAATCACAAAGGCAAACCTTTTATGTTTAAAGATGCAAAAGGGAAAGAATTTGTTATTAATAATCATGATCCAAAAGATAATTATGATATAGATAAGATGAATTTTGACCCTATTGAATATTATGCTTATTTATTAGGTCTATTTATTAATAAGAGGAAAATATATACGAGATATTACCTCACTTTTCCCGTTAAATTTGCACCCGAGGTTAGGAATAATATTCTAATTTCGTTTAAAAGAGGTTTAATAAGGAGTTTACCGTATAATTTAATAGACGATGGTTTTATAAAAGATTTTGTTGTAAAGGATTATGGGATTGAACCAATAGCTTATCTAGTAACAGCTTTAAGGAAATACGAATTATTAGAAAACGATTCGCTTTATTATTCGGTTTTTGATTTTGGAGGTGGTACTACAGATTTTGCTTATGGTAAATATCGAAAAAGTAACGAAAAAGAACTGGACGATGATATTTTTTATGTTATTGAAAATTTTGCAATGGGGGGCGATAGTTTATTAGGCGGAGAGAATATTCTGAATAATTTAGCATTTAAGGTTTTTACCGATAACGAAAATTTATCAGTTTGTCGTGAATGTTCTATACCTTTTATTTGCCCAAAGGGGGAAGATGAGCTACCCGGATTGGAATATTTTTTGGATAATTCAACTTCGGCTAATGCCAATATGTCTTTAATGAGAAATGAGTTAAGAGAATTTTGGTTAAATCTTGGTAATAAAAATGAAATCGGAATTGAACCAATTTCTGCCAACACTTTTCTTAATAAAAAAGGAGAAAAGATAGAAGGAGCAAGTAAAAGTATTTCGATACCCGTTGATTTATTAAAAACTTGGGTTTATAATAGAATATATGAAGGAATAAGAGAATTTATTGCAGGATTTAGAACTGCATTTAAAAACATTGACCGAAAAAACAAAATACATGTGTTTTTATCCGGAAATGCAAGTAAATCTTTAGTAGTCCAAGCAATTTTTGAAAAAATGTTTGGAAAAGAAGATGACATGAATAATAAATTTGCCGATGATTTAATAGAGTTTATTAATCAAATTGATGATATAGAAAATAATTTTAATGTTGATTATCATTTACCTTTAGTTAATGCTTCAGTTAATCCGGAAGAGCCAAACTGTAAAACAGGTACTGCGTTGGGGCTTTTAGAAATTTGCAACTATGCAAATAATTATAGTATTAAAGAAAGAAAAAACAAATTTGGATTTATTTTAGGAAAAAGAGTTCGTGAAAATTATGATATAATTATTAATTCTGATTCAAAATATGGTAAATGGTATGATTTTGGGAAAGTTAATAATGAAACAAAAATAATTGATATTTTATTAACAAATCAACAAAGTGTTTTATTGGAGGAAAAAGTAAGATATAATGATGAACGACTTTCTAAAAAGACACTCCATTGTAATGATAGACGAAAAGATCTAAAATGTTTTATTTCGGCTATTGATATGGGTAGAATAAAAATTGCATTTGCCACTGAAGAATGTAATATAGAAGATGATAAAACAATTGAAATGGAATTATAATTTAATATTACCGGCGAAAATTGTTTTTCGCCGGTAATTTCCCGGAGGATATATGCTTTTATTTGAAATTTTTAAATTTATGATCCCTAATGACTTATTTCAATTGGTCTTCTTATTGATTATAGTGTCAATAGGTTTTTGGAATTACATCTCAATTAAAAAAAATGCAAATTCAAAAAATTGGTTAGCAAATTGGGAAAATGATACAGCTAGTGATTCTAGTGATGACTTAGATTCAGAACATGGATCTGTTTTGGATATTAGTCAAGCTGTTGCTACCAAAGCTGAAAAATGGGCAGAAATGATACCCGGTATTATGTTAATTATGGGGCTGTTAGGCACTTTTATGGGGCTAGGTGTTGCGTTAAACAAAGCTTCTTATATACTTAGTAATGCTCATTCAACAGATTTTTCGAATTTAATGGAAAATTTAATGAATATGATGGAAGGATTGGGTACCAAGTTTAAAACCTCTGCGTGGGGTATTATGGGGTTTCTAATTTATAAATCTTGGATTTCTATTAATGGTTTTGATGAAAGGAGATTAAGATGGGCTATTGGAAAAATGAAACAAGAAACTATTAAAAGAAGAGAAGAATTGAGACACGCTGAAAATCAGAATTATACCAAGATGCAAGATCTGCTTCAAGAGATGATTAATCACGTTGTTGAACAAGAAAAATTCTATAAGAATTTGGAAAATTCAATCCGAGTGATGTCTGAAAATACGGAAAAAATGGAAAAGAATACTTTTAAAATGCAAAAAGATTATAAAGCATTTATTGATAGTACAGCAAAAAATATTGAAGGAATTAGTGTAGCAAGTACTTCGTTATCAGGTTCTGCAGAAAATTTTACACAAGCATCAAATGAATTTTCAAATACTGTAGATAGTTTTTCTGCAAAAATAAGTGATGAAATCAACAAAACACTTCGTTATTTTGCGGATAATATAAGCGAAATTACAACCAATTTTTCAAATGTTTTTGATAAGAGAATAGAAGGTTATACTAATTTAACCCAAAATGCAATTAAACAATACGGTCAATTGTTTGAAGTTATTAATAAGTTATCAATTACTATAGATGCTCAAAATGAAATTAATAATACTTTAGTTGCTAGTGTTAAAGAAAGTATTGAAAATTTTGAAAGTACATATAAAACGACAAATAAAGAACTAGTTAAAAGTGTAACCGATTCATTAAATAATAGCAATAATCTCCTTCAAAATAAATTTGAACAAATTGACAAAGGACTTTCTAAAGTATCGGAAAAAGTTATAGTTGCATTTAATGAATTCAAAAATGATTTTAATAGGTTAGTTCCTTCTTCAATACAAAAATATACAGATGCAGCCAATTTGAATAATGAGTTGTTAAGCAATATAAATACTAATAACACAAATATATTAAATAATTTACAAGGGAATAATATTAGTCAACTAATTGAAAAACAAACTTATATTTTAACAGAGATAAAAAATTTATTTTCCGAAAACGAAAATGAAATAAAAGGTTTAATTAAGTTATATGATGAAGGACAAAGCGCATTTTTACAAGAAATAACTACCTTGGTTAAAGATATCATTCAAATTCAAAAGCTGCACACTAAATAAGAGGGTTAAATGAAAGATAAACCAAATGAATGGGTTTCAATTTCGGATTTAATGGCTGGTGTGCTTGCCGTTGTAATGCTACTTCTTGTTGTATCGGTTATTCAACAAACATATGCCGAAATGCAATTTAAACTTGCTAAGGAACAAGGAATAATTGCCAAAAAAAAGTTTATTACTAAATTATTTAATGATATGGAGTCATCATTAGCAGAGAATAATATGAGCAATTTAGCAAAATTTGATTCTTTATCTTCTAAAATAACATTTACAGATGTAATATTTGAGAGGGGAAGTGCTAAAATAACTCCAACCGTAAAAGAAGTTTTTTTGCGAACTCAATCAAGGTTGGTATCGTTTTTAAAGGAAGTGCCAAACGGAAAAATATTTATTGAAGGGCATACTGATAGCCGCCCGGTTCCTTATCCGGTAACTGATTTTGCAAAATACGGAGCTGTCTATGATGATAATTTTACATTATCGGCAGCTCGTGCACGGGAAGCAAGGAATATACTTATCGGTAATTTAGAAGAACAATATGCTAATAGAATAATTGTTGCCGGGTATGGCTCATCAATGCCTTTGGATCCAAATAATACAGAAGCCGATTTTAACAGACGTGTTGAAATTAGATTTATAATTGAATAACGAATAACTAACTTACTCTTATGCCTACACTACAAAACTACTTATCGAAAAATACTAACCTGCCTAAAGTAATCGGCAAATTTAGCTTAGCCGGATCGAATACCCTTAGTGACGGTGCTTTGCAAATTTATTATACAAGCGAAAATAACGTTAACGGGTATTTTACAATTACTATTTATAATTCCGGTATTTATGTACCCGATGAGCTTGATAATCCCTTATTATTAAATGAATATGCTAATTGCAAAAATGTGTTTAAAATTATGGAGCAAAGGGGAATTTATAAAGATGTAAATATAATATTAGAAGAGCCGTTTAACTTTTCTGCGGATTCAGAACCGGAATTTTTAAGTATGATTTTAGCTTATTTAAATAAACTTGAAAGCGGCGATTACATTGAGGAGATTTCATTCTTTTATTTGCGTTCAAGTTATGGTTATTTTCATAAAATAAGATATTCGGTTTTTAGAGCAGATGCCGAATCAAACTTGGATTCATTGGGTGAATTTTTATTTAATTGGAACAATTTTATTAATAATTTGCGGGAAGATAATTTAGGTTTTAAATGATTTCTTATCTCTTGTTTAGGCAATATTAAGCGTTAGAAAATTGTTGCCAATTTATTAACTAATTATTATATTAAAATTTAGTTAATATAAATAATACTTTAAGAGCATGATTAATAAGATATCAATATTATTAATTGAAGATAATAGACTTTTACGTGAGGGTATTTGTTCATTGCTTGTTAAACAAACTGATATGTGGGTTGTTGAAACCGTAGGAGACGGCGAAAATATTTTGCTGTTATTGGAGCAACATAAACCTAATATTGTTTTACTTGATTTGGGTTTAAGAAGTCAAAGTAGCTTAGCTCTAGTAAAATTAATAAAAAAGAATTTTCCGGAAACTAGAATTATAGTTATGGATCTTATTCCGTTGCAAGAAGACGTTTTGGAATTTGTTCAAGCGGGCGTATCGGGGTTTATATTAAAAGATGCTAATATTGATGAATTTTATTCCACAATTAGAACCGTATCTAATGGGGGAGAAGTTTTGCCTCCAAATTTAACAGCGTCATTATTTTCGCAAATAATTGCTCATGCAATGTATGAAATAAAACCTTCCGTTATTATAGAATCTGTAAGAATGACAAAGAGGGAAAAACAAATAATCAAATTAATTTCTGAAGGCTACACAAATAAAGAAATTGCTCAAAGAATCCATTTATCTCCGTATACCGTAAAAAGTCACGTCCATAATATACTCGAAAAGCTTTCCCTTCAAACTCGAGTACAAATAGCAAATTACGCACATATTACCAATTTGTATAATGAATCGGATGATTCTCCTTCTTTAATAAGTGAATGAGTTTAGTAAAAAAGTTCTAAACACTAATTGCCAATTGTTGTATTTAGTAGCTTATTCCATAAAACTAAAGGATCTCATTCCGTTTTAAAAGTTCTAATTTATTTTCAATAGATAAATTTTAAGTAAACTAAATAAAAGGATGTAGTCCATTTTTCATCCTTAAGGGTGATTGACCGGAAAACTATAATTGGTGATATTATAAAGTTGATATAATAAATATAAAGAAGTTATTGTTTAATTCAACTATCAGTAAAGCATAGTTATAAAACAATGAATTTGAAATTAAGAAAACAATAAAATGCTTTTGTTAATGATGCAATTTTTAAAAATATTTAATAAAAATATATTCTTGTTAAATATCAAATGTAGGAGATAAGAATTATGAATATATTGATGGTAAATCCGATGTACCCGGAAACATTTTGGAGTTTTAAACATGCATTAAAATTTGTTTCCAAAAAAGCAAGCTTCCCTCCGTTGGGATTATTAACTGTTGCATCCATGCTACCGAAAGAGTGGACTATCAAATTGATAGATATGAATACAGATACTTTTACAGATGGAGATATTAGTTGGGCAGACTATGTATTTATAAGTGCGATGTCAATTCAAAGTGAATCGGTTAATAAAGTAATTAGTAAATGTAAAGAACTAAGAATTAAAATTATAGCAGGAGGACCCTTATTTACAAGTAGTTCCGAATATTTTGATGACGTAGAACACTTAATATTGAATGAGGCAGAAATTACTCTCCCTTTATTTTTGGATGATTTAAGAAATGGAATTGCCAAACATAAATATACGTCTGATAAGTGGGCAGATGTTACAATAACCCCTATACCGAGATGGGATCTTATTTCTAATAAAAAATATACTTCAATGAATATACAATATTCAAGAGGCTGTCCTTTCGATTGTGAATTTTGCGACATTACGGTTTTATTTGGAAGAATTCCTCGAACAAAAAATAAAGAGCAGATAATATCAGAATTAGACGCATTATATTTCTCTGGTTGGAGAGGACCCGTATTCTTTGTTGATGACAATTTTATAGGGAACAAAGTAAAATTGAAAAAAGAAATATTACCATTAATAGCCGAGTGGAATATAAAAAGAAATTATCCGTTTTATTTTACAACAGAAGTTTCAATTAATATAGCAGATGATGAAAATTTAATGTTATTAATGGTAGAGGCAGGATTTGACTCGTTGTTTATAGGGATTGAATCACCGAATGAAGAGAGTCTTATAGAATGTAATAAACATCAGAATATGAATAGAAATTTGATAGAAAGTATAAAAAAAATTCAGCTTACGGGGTTAGAAGTACAAGCAGGGTTTATTGTAGGTTTTGATAACGATCCGACAAGTATTTTCGATAAACTAATATCGTTTATTCAAGAAAGCGGAATAGTAACGGCAATGGTTGGTTTATTAAATGCACCGAAAGGAACAAAATTGCATAAAAGAATGGCGAAAGAAGGAAGAATGATACACGATTTTTCGGGTAATAATACGGATTTTTCAATAAACTTTGTTCCGCGAATGGAAATTGACGCTTTAATTGAAGGATATAAAAGCATTGTAAAAACAATCTATTCACCAAAATATTATTATAAACGAGTAATGAATTTTATCAAAGAATTTGAACCCAAAACAAAAAAAGTATTTCACTTTAATCCAAATTATATTCTTGCACTGTTTAGGTCTATATTTAGATTGGGCATTATTGGTGAAGAACGAATATATTACTGGAAATTATTTATCTGGGTATTATTTCGAAAACCGCAATTATTTTCTTTAGCCATATTGTTTACGATATACGGATTTCATTTTAAAAAGATATCAAATAGTTTTATTAATTAAAGAAGTTAACATTATTCAAATATTAATCGTAAAATTAAAACGGTATTCATAAGAATAAATATTCAAAGCAGGAAATATGGTAAGTAAAGTAAAAATTCTAATAGCTATAGTTTAGAGAATATAAATTAAAATTATATGGAAATTATATTAACTCTTAAAGGATTTATTATTGGTTTTGTTATGGCTATTCCAATAGGACCGATGGGAGTAATGTGCATAAGTAAAACACTTAATGAAGGACGTTTACGCGGTATAATAATAGGACTGGGAGCAGCAACCGCTGATCTGCTTTATAGTTGTATTGCGGCTTTCGGATTATCATTTATTGCTAATACAATTAACGGTCAAAGGACCTGGATAAGATTAATAGGGGGTATTCTTTTATTGTTGCTTGGTATTAAAACATTTAAGGCAAAACCGAAAAATCAAAAAATAAAAATTAAAACCGATAGCTTATTGGGTCTATATTTTTACGTCTTACTTTTAACTTTAACAAATCCACTTACAATTTTTGTATTCTTAGCCGTATTTTCTGAATTAGGGTTAGATAGTAATTTAAGCATCATCTCTGCAACATTACTTGTTTACGGAATTTTCTTAGGATCTTTTTTATGGTTTTTAGTGCTGAATACAGGAGCTACTCTATTTAGAAAGAAGTTTAACTTCAACGGCTTGAGGTGGGTAAATATGTTAGCAGGAGTTTTTATTGTTGTATCAGGAATTGCTGCATTGGCAAGCATATTATAATTATAAAAAGGTCTAAAAATTATAACCTGTTTAGTCGGCATTTGCAAAAACTTTAAATTTAGGTTAAAATTACAAATAGAAATTAATTCAAATAATGCAAGATTAACTTTTTATAACAGGACTAATAGTGTTTAATTTGAGGATAAGATATTTCTGCGGTAGTGAAAGTTATAAAAATCTCTTTCATCAAGAACCGAATGAATTGTGAATTTAGATTTTAGACATTAGATTTTGGATAATAGAACAATGCTTTAAATAGTTGGTTTATCCTGAAAATGTTGTTTTCTTCCCGAAAATCCCGGTTTAAGAAAGTGTTAAATGTATGGGGTTTACGTTCAAACAAATCTACTTCTAAATTTTCCGAACTCCATTCTACTTTTTCACTGTTTCACTTTGCCACAGTTTCACTGTCTCATATTAAAGTTTGCTTCCTCCAACCGGAAGGTTTATTATAAAAAATCTTTTCTAATTATGAAAACTTAGCTTCACATCTATTTAATAACTGATGAACCTATTATAACATAAAAGTATTTTTGGTAGATTAAACCTATAATTATTCATTAAAGTGAGAAAGAAATTATTGTTTATGTATAAAAACGGAAATTTATGAGTTAAAATGCAAAATTAGGTTTATAAATTTAGTTTCAGTGAGGAATAAATAAAATAATGTCAACCTGTAAAAGTAATTTAAAATTGAAAAAAAACTATTAGATTAAAATTTATAACTTATTACAAATAAATAAATTACAGTATTTCAGGGAAACTTGAAAGATAAAACAATTAACAATTAAAAGCAATAAAATAAAGAAAAAAAATTATTAAGAAAAACAAAAAAAGTACTTGCGGATTACAATAAGTTTGTATATTTTTTCTTTGTTAATAAAACGGATAAAAGCATATTATATATAGTCAAGATGCATAAATCCGAGTACAAAAATAAAATCTATTTGGAGAAGATATGAGTAGTAAAGAATTTAACCCCTTCGAAATGGCACAAGCACAATTTGATAAGGTAGCTGATATACTCTCGTTGGACGAAGGGACCCGAGAATTGTTAAGAGATCCGTTAAGAGAGTATCATTTTAGTATTCCGGTACGCATGGATGACGGAAACGTAAAAGTATTTAAAGGTTTTAGAATACAACATAATGATGCAAGAGGACCTGCGAAAGGCGGTATTAGATTCCATCCTCAAGAAACAGTTGATACAGTTAGAGCTTTGGCAATGTGGATGACTTGGAAATGTGCGGTTGTTGACATTCCGTTAGGCGGCGGAAAAGGAGGAGTAATATGTGATCCTCATAACTTAAGTCAATATGAACAAGAAAAAATATGTCGTGGCTTTATGCGTCAATTACATAAAGATGTTGGTCCGTTACGTGACGTTCCGGCTCCTGATGTAATGACCAACGGTCAACATATGTTATGGATGCTTGATGAATTTGAAGCAATTAAAGGAGAAAAATATCCCGGATTAATTACAGGTAAACCTGTTGGAATGGGTGGATCTTTAGGAAGAACGGAAGCAACCGGTTATGGCGTAGTTTATACATTAAGAGAAGCAATCCGTGAACACGGAATGAATATAAAAGATACCGTAGCAAGTGTTCAAGGTTTTGGAAATGTTGCTCAGTACGCAATTCAATTATTTACTCAATTAGGCGGAAAAGTTGTTGCAGTTGCTTGCTGGGATCATAAGGATAAAGCTTCTTATACTTATAGAAAATTAGAAGGCGTTAATTTAGACGAATTAATGGCTATAACTGATAAATTTGGCGGTATTGATAAAGAAAAAGCAAAAGAATTAGGCTATGAAATTTTAGATGCTGAAGCTTGGATGGAACAAGATGTTGATGTTTTAATTCCTGCTGCTATTGAAAATCAAATTCGCGAAGATAACGTTGGCAAAATAAAACCACGTGTGAAAATTATTGCCGAAGGAGCAAACGGACCAACAAGACCTGAAGCAGATAAAGTATTATTTGAAAGAGGTATTTTTGTTATACCTGACTTTTTAGCAAATGCCGGTGGTGTAACTTGCAGCTATTTTGAACAGGTACAATGTAATATGAATTACTTCTGGGAAAAAGAAGAAGTTCTTACAAAACTAGACCAAAAAATGACAAACGCATACTTGGCTGTTAGTGAATTAGCTAGGAAACGTAGTTTATATATGCGTGATGCAGCTTATGTTATATCGATTCAGAGAGTTGCTTCAGCTTGCAAACAGAGAGGCTGGGTATAGCATTCTAGCTATGTAAAGAAATTTTATTATAGCTTTTTTATAGCCGGTTATATAAAATTCTTGTTTAATTTAATATTTTTTAAGATATTATTACTAAAATAAGAAAATTTAATATAACCGGTTTTTTATTTTAGTGGGGTAAAAATGACAGAATTGCACTCAAATATTGAAGGTTTGATAAATGATTTACAGGAGCGGGCAAAAGAATTAAACTGCTTATTTAATGTAGAAGAGATTTTAAGCAGTAATGACATACTTGTAGATGATGCCCTACAATCAATAGCCAAAATACTACCTACCGGCTTTCAGTATCCTCCTATTACAGAAATACTTATCTTTTATGAAGATAGAGTATTTATGAGTAATAAATTTAAAGAAACCCCTTGGTGTTTATCAACAGATATTTCTGTACAAGATAAAATAATCGGTTCGGTAAATGTTTACTACATGAAAGAAATGCCTCAATCTGATGAAGGTCCTTTTTTTAAAACTGAACGAAAGTTGCTAAATACAATTTCGCATAGAATCGGTTTTTTTATTTTACATAGAAAACTAAAATCAGTTTTTCATGATTTAGATTCCGTAAAAAATAGAACTGAGGGTGAAAATAGGGCAGAATGGATTATTATTTTGGATATGTTGAAAAAAACTGATCCGAAATTATTCAAAAGTATAATTCGAAAGCTATTGTATTTGATGTGCTGGAGCGGTATTGAAGAAGCCGAATTATTAATGAAAACATCCAGTAATCAAAGTACAACACAAGACGGATCATTAGTAGATGAAAACAAACCGATTAAAAAATCACCGATTAATAATAAAGAATACATTGATGCAGTATTAAGATTAACAAATACATATTTAAAAGAAAATGAAATATTAGCAAAAATTCAAAAATGGATACAAGAGGATAAATCAAGTTCTTTGATGAAGGTCGTGGAAAGTCTTTATTCTTCTTTAGCAGATATTGGGGATGCTTTACGTAAATATTTTCATTTAACAAGCGAAAAAATCGAACTTTCTCCCTCTGCCGATAAAGGCTTGCGGGTAGCGTTATTAAGACGATTTTTTACTGAACAGTTAGGTTTTATAAGTATTGCTCAACAGTTTGTTACGTTAACTGATTTTTTTGAATTAATTGATAAAATAATATTTCCTCCACAAAGTCATGGTAAATTAGGTGGAAAAAGTGCGGGAATATTTTTAGCATCCCAAATAATTAAAAAGCATAATATGAATTTTGATACCTACGGAGAGATAAAAACTCCTAAAACTTGGTATATAACAAGCGATGCAATGATTTATTTTATTCAATATAATAATTTGGAAGAAGTAATTGAACAAAAGTATAAAGAAATTGATGAAGTAAGAATTGAATATCCTCATATAGTGCAAGTATTTAAGAATAGCGAATTTCCTCCTGAAGTGATAAAGGGGCTAAGTATTGCATTAGATGATTTTGGTGATAAACCGATTGTTGTTAGAAGTAGCAGTTTATTGGAAGATCAAATAGGTGCAGCATTTTCCGGTAAATATAAATCTCTTTTCTTAGCAAATCGCGGAACAAAGCAAGAAAGATTAATAGCATTAATGGATGCTATTGCTGAAGTTTACTCATCGGTATTTAGTCCTGATCCTATAATGTATAGGGCTGAACGTAATTTGATTGATTTTGACGAAGAAATGGGGATCATGATACAAGAAGTTGTAGGTACACAAGTGGGAAAATATTATTTTCCTTCTTTTGCCGGGGTTGCTTTTAGTAATAATGAATTTAGGTGGTCACCAAGAATAAAAAGAGAAGATGGATTAGTAAGGTTGGTTCCGGGATTGGGAACTAGAGCAGTTGATAGAGTCGGAGATGATTTCCCAATCTTATTGGCTCCAGGGCAGCCAAATTTAGTTGTGAATGTGACTGTTGAAGAAAAAGTAAAATATAGTCCCTCAAAAATAGATGTAATAAATTTAGAAACTAACGAATTTGAGACTAAGAATGTTTTTGAAGTATTGAAAGAAGTTGGAGAAAAAATACCTTCCGCACATAAAATAGTATCGGTTGTAGAAGGAAATCATATACGTAATCCTATTGGTTTTGAACTTGATTTTGAAACGGATGATTTAGTTGTTACTTTCGATAATTTAAT
Organism: Bacteroidota bacterium; assembly: GCA_023447335.1. Classification (GTDB taxonomy): domain Bacteria; phylum Bacteroidota; class Ignavibacteria; order Ignavibacteriales; family Melioribacteraceae; genus JAEXOD01. The sequence goes on along the minus strand of JAEXOD010000008.1, from coordinate 941 downwards.
ACACAATACCAGATTTATCAAAAAAATTCAAGAGTTATTAAGGCTTCTAGAAAATAAAATCCAATCACCGGTTGATATTGAATTTGCAAGTGACGGTACTGATTTTTACTTATTACAATGCCGTCCTCAAAGTTATTCTAAAGATATTGCTCCAAGTCCGATACCAAAAGAAATTCCTTCACCTCAATTCATCTTTTCTGCTGATAGGTATGTTTCAAACGGAAGAGTTCAGGATATTACGCATATTGTGTATGTAGATCCGATAAAATACGGGGAATTACCAACAAAAGAAGATTATTTAGCTGTGGGAAGAGCAGTCGGAAAATTAAACAAGCTTTTACCCAAAAGACAATTTATATTAATGGGACCGGGTAGATGGGGGAGCAGAGGTGATATTAAGCTCGGGGTTAATGTAACATATTCTGATATAAATAACACTGCCGTGCTGATAGAGATTGCACGTAAAAAAGGGAATTATGTCCCGGATTTATCTTTTGGCACTCATTTCTTCCAAGATTTAGTAGAAGCTTCAATAAGATATTTACCTTTATATCCTGATGATCCGGGAATTGTATTTAACGAGATGTTCTTTACTGAATCTGATAATCACATTGCAGATATTTTACCGGAATTTGAGTATTTAGGGCATGTTATAAAAATAATTGACGTACCTAAGCAAACTAACGGTTTAATTTTAAAAATATTGATGAATGCCGAGGTAGATCAAGCAGTCGGTTTTTTAACAAATCCATCACACGAGTATGTTCCCACAGAACAGTTTACCGAAGTAATTCAAAAACATCAGGCAGATCATTGGAAGTGGCGTTACAAAATGGCAGAAAAAATTGCAGGTAGTATTGATGTAAAACGATTTGGAATAAAAGGATTTTATATTTTAGGTAGCACAAAAAATGCAACAGCTTCTGCAAGTAGTGATATAG
>JAEXOD010000220.1 GCA_023447335.1 Bacteroidota bacterium | reverse complement strand
CCTTTAACTTCTGTCGGCTCCGTTGTGCCGGTTTTCATGTTATTAAGAAGTTGGTCAATCTCTTGTTGTGAAAGTACTTCTGCCATTTTAATTTATCACATATTTGTCAAAATAAATGTTAGTTACTTTAACGCCTTTAAACGTTTCGTCAATTTTTGTAATTAACTCAGTCTTCAAAATCTCCTTCGTACCAATATCACCCAAATCTTGCAAAGTTTTAGAAGAAATGATCGTAATTATCATATCTTTTAATATAACATTTTTTGCTTCCAACACTTTTAAATTCTCTTCTGAAGCAACGTCAATTCCTAGTGATACCAACAGAATTCTTTGACCTGAGGTACCTGCAGGATTTACTATTAAGTCTTCAACTTTAAATATGTGATTACCTTCCGGTTCTTTTTTCTCTTGTAAATCCGCATCCAATGAATCGGCTTCGGATTTTGAAACCAAGCCTTGTTGCTCCACAATTTTTGTTAGTAATATATTTGCGGTTACATAATAAACAGCCAATAATTGAATTATAAATAACGGAAGTCCGATTATTAAAACTTTTGGATTAAATCCTTTCTTTCCGCCTTGATCGTCAGCCATATTTTTTCCACTTTTTTTTATTATTATACAATTGATATGCCAAATTTACTAATTATCTATTTAATATAAAATAGACGAAAAAGAACTTAAAATAAAAGTATTTTTTAGTAATTTTTACCGGATAGTTTACAGAGCAGTGCGTTCCAAATTATTTGTTTTATTTTCTGTACTTATAATAACTTACTTAGCTTATTCAAAGAAGTTTCACTGATACAATATGTTAATAAAACCCGTAATTTTCGGTATATAAATTTTTTATAAATTAGTAAGTTACAAGTAAAAGAGCAAATGATTATTTGATAGCCGGTGAAAAGATGGTAAGCAATGGCTAATATTAAACACATGATTAATTTTACTCCTTTTAAAAACAAAAAGCTGCAGCGTAATTTAGTTAACACTACAGCTATTGCTTGCCACCGAATCTATAATTAAAATTCTAAACTAACTCCGATTGAAGGTAACACTCCAATAGATGATTCATCTTTAACTTTATTTTCAACGTAATCCCAGCGAATCGATGTTTGGTTTTTTCTATTATAAACATTTTGCACATCAATATAAGCGATTAAAGAAGTCTTTTCAAAATTCCAACGTCTTTCAACCCTTATATCTAAACTGTGATTAACAGGAAAAGTATTTTTATTATAATTAGATAATAATTGAGTGCCGTTAGATTCAAACGGAGTATACGGAGAACCGGTTGAAAGTCTAAATTTTATTCCCATCTGATAATTTTCGTCAAAAACATAACCGGCACTTAAATTCAATATCCATCTTTGATCATACGTCCCGGCAGATTTTAATCCGCTTAAAGATGTATATTCAGTTTGACTATATGTTAAACTTAACAAAGCGTAATGCGGAACATCCGAGGCCTTTTTTTGAATTGATAACTCTGCTCCTCTTGAATAACCTTTCCCTTCACTAACTAGCGGTTCTAGTCCATATGACGCAAAGTTATCATCACTTCCGGCAAATCCTGCACCGGTATTCGATAAAACCAAATAAGGTCTCAACACACTTGTGGGATAGTTTTTATAATTTTTGTAAAAGCCTTCAAGTTTAACTTTAATATCACTCCTAAACTGATGTTCAAATCCTAAGACATACTGTTCTACTTTTATCGCCTCTAAATCTCTGTTGTTTTTATCTCCTACTAACCATATGTAACTTGGAAATTGATGATATAACCCTGTGCTAAAACTTATACTTGAAACTTCCGTAATAGGATAAGAAATAGATAAACGAGGACTAAAGTATAGTTTTTTAGAAATTTCGCTAAAATAATCGCCTCTTACCCCTAAATTAAATCTTAATAGATCAAACCAAACATTACTATATTGTAAAAATGCTGCATATTTATGAAAATAACTATCTTCCGAAATTTGGTTTACAGGTAAAACATCGCCGAAAGTGGTTACAAAACCATCGGGGAATAAAATATCTGAATTAAATTTAATAAGCTTTGTCGAAACTCCAAAATTAAGCTCTGCATTCCCTTTAATTTTATATAAAGTTTCTACCTTAAGTTCATTTTCTGCTTCAACAGATTTATTCAAAAATATTGGATTAAATAATGTATCCTTTTGAAAAGTGTCATAATCCACAAAATTTCTACTTAAACTAATTGTATAGTATCCTTTACCGAATAACCTTCTATATGATATACCGGCAACATATTGATTTTGATTTGAGGCTAAAATTTTCGAGTTATCAATAATCTTATCGCGCGAATCATTATTAAATTTTACTTTGTCAAATGCCCCTACAAATAGAAAAGAAATTCTATCATTTTTTGAAATATCGTTAGTATATTTAGATAAAACATCATAATACTCAGGTACAAATCCAAAACCGGCAGCATTAAAAATTAAATCTAAATAACTTCTTCTAACCGAAAACAAAAAGTTTGAGGATGAAGTTATCGGTCCTTCAAGATTTAATCCGAATTGAGTTGCGGAAATTAATGCTTTTCCCCCTAATCGGTCTTTCCTTCCTTCTTTCAAATCTATACTTAAACCTGAACTAAGCTTATCTCCGTACACAGCAGAAAAACCACCTGTAGAAAAAGAAATTTCATTAACATAGTCTAAATTTATAAAACTTAAAGGTCCTCCTGTAGCTCCCTGACTTCCGAAATGGTTAATATTGGGAACAACAAAACCGTCAACTAGAAAAAGATTTTCACTAGGGGCTCCCCCTCTAACAACCAAATCATTTCTTCCTGCACTTGCCTGCGCAACGCCGGGTAATACCGATAAAGCTCTAACTACATCTTCAAATCCACCGGGAGAACGTCTCATTTCTTCATAGTTTAACATTGAAATACTTGAAACTTCTGTCGGTATGGTCTTAAAAAATCCCGATGTAACCGTTACCCCTTGTAACTGAATAACTGCTTCAGCTAATTCAAAATTTATTTGGGAAGGTTTTGCACTTGTTAAGATCACGTCTGTTTTAACTTCGGTAGTATAACCAATAAAAGAGGCTTGAACTGAATAAGTCCCCACTTTAATTCGTTCAATAGTAAATTCACCATTAACATTTGTCGCAGATCCAAAATCAGTTCCCAAAACTTGGATATTAACTCCGGGGAGCGGTTCTCGAGTAGATTTATCAACAACTTTACCTATTATTGAGCCAACCTGAGCATAACTTATACCACTAAAAAACAATAACAATAATAAAATCTTTATTTTCATAATTTCTCCTTTTATCACCTAAACCAAAATTACTTCAAATTAGTTCTATCAGGAAATGTGCTCAATTAAAATTTTTAATCCGACCAAACATAAAATTATTCCACCCACCAATTCCACTTTTGAGCCAAGTTTATCTTTCATTTTCTTTCCGCCTCTATAACCGATAAACGAAAGTGTAAATGTTATTATACCTATCATTAAAGCAGGATAAAAAATAGTTATCCTCAAAAAAGCCAAGCTTAAACCTGTTGCAAGAGCATCGATACTAGTTGCTATCGAAACCATCACCATAGACCAGCCTTTAGTAAAATTCTTCATTATTCGTTCATTATCGTCTTTTAGACTCTCAATAATCATTTTACCACCGATATAACAAAGTATAATAAATGCAATCCAGTGGTCAACTGATTCAATATAAGAAGAAATGCGACTACCTAAAAACCAACCGATTAGCGGCATTAAAAATTGAAATAATCCTAAGTGAAACGATAATCTTATTGATGACCTTTTATCCGGCGCAATTCCGGAAGAGCCTATTGCTACAGAAACGGCAAAAGCATCCGCTGCTAGACCAAATGCAATAAATAGTACTTCAAAAAAATTCATAATTTTATTTTTTACTTTTCCATATTTTAATTAACATATAAATTAGCATACTAATTATAGTTAATTGTAAAAGTATTGCTCCCCAAAACTGTAATGGGGCATTGTCTTCATAAACTCTACCGTCAAATCTACCGTGAATTACTCCTTCGCTTAATGCAATTACCACAAATGTAGTAAGAATAATTGCCATAATAGCCAGTAGAATACTTATACTTATTTTTTTAATCATTTTTCAACAAGGTAATTATGTATATAAGGGGGGAGGGAATTCCCCCCTCATAAGACTATTTTATTAAATTTATTATGTTTTCTATCTCGGTTAGCATCTCTTCCGTATTACCGCCAAAACCTACACTTTTATATTTAATTGTGCCTTTTTTATCAATAAATATTTTTGTAGGTATTCCCGTAACTTTAAAACTTTCAACTACTTTATTATCCAAATCCATTAATACATGGAACGGATATCCGGTATTCTTCAAAAATTCTTTAACATTATTAACTTTATCGTCAACATTTTCCCAAACATTAATAAATAAGAACTTAACATCATTATTTCCGGCATATTTTTCAACAGCTGTTTTCATCCCGGGGAAAGAATTCATACAGGGACCGCACCAAGTAGCCCAAAAATCTATAACAACAACTTTCCCTTTTAATTCAGATAATGAAACGAGTTTACCTTCTGAATCCGCTAACTTAAAATCGGGTGCCGGTAAATTAACCAAGTTGTTTTTTATTTTTGCAATCAATTCGGCATTAGCAATATCCTTTAACCCTTGCATGTATTTATCAAAAGTGCCTTTATTTATTTTGTTAGAAGTATAAGCTTCTTTTAAAACAGATTCTCCTTCAGCCGTAATTTTTCCTAATTTTACATCCTTTTCTAAAATAGATTGGGCTTCTGCAAATTTCCCGTTTTTAACCAATTCTTTTGAATATTCAAAATTAATATCCGGTTCTTTTCCCAAAGTTAATTCAAAAGCTGATTTAAGATTATCAAATGCTTCTTTCATATTTAATTCTTTTTGAACTAATGCTAAACTATATTTTGCATATCCTAAAGAACCTTTTAACGATTTTTCCCATTCATTTGCAGAAGAATATTCAGGTACTTTTTCCTTTTCGGTATCTAATTCTGCTTTGGCTTTTTCAATTGCACAGTTTGCCAATTCCATCGCAATTGCCTTATATTCTTGTGAACCGGCTAACAATTCAACAGCCTGAATAAACCGAATTACTCCAATTTTTGCCTTATTTGCAAATGCAAATTCTTTTGCTTCTTGAACTTTCCCTTGTTGAACCATTTCCATCAAAATTCTGCCAAACATCCCACCAGTATATTCACTTCCCGGGAATTCTTTATCAAATTCAGTAGCGATTTTAATTTTATTTTCTAAACTAGCTTCTCTAAATTCACTATATTTTTTTGATTGAATAAATTCTGATTTTGGAAATTTTTCATACAATTTAGCTTCATATTCTTTAGCTTTATCATTCTTAAATTTAGTGTACCAAGTCACAAAACAAATAAGAACTTTTTCGGATAAATCAGTCTTTCCTTCATAAACCGATAGTTCTTTCATTATATTCTTTTCTGCTTCGGCACTATTTAATCTATTTACTAAGAATAAGTAAGTATCTAAAAAATGTTCTTTTAATTGCGGATTTTTGGCAAATTCTGCATTAAATAAAGAAAAAGCTAACTCTCTATCGGTTTCAATATCCAAATTATAACCCCAGTTAGCATAGCAATATGCTAGCCCGGCATCTGTTCCGGCTAATAATTTACCGTTGTTATCATAAAGTTTAACAAAATATCCTTTATTGTTATTATTGTCGCTAATTATTCCTTCTTCATCAGTAAATTTTACAACTAACCCCTTAGCGGTATCCGGTATCTTGATAGTTGCTTTAAAAATTCCGTCCTCATTTTTTAAAACTGCCTCTTCTGTTTTAATTAAATCTTTATCATAGAAATAAACAAATCCCTTTATAACTTTGCTATCTTTAAGTATTGTACTATCCGGATTATACCTAATGGTAATTAGTTCACCCGGCTTTGGTTTTTCGGGAGCAAATCCAAATTGCGGTTCATTTTTCTTACTACCACAAGCCATAAATAATACAAATACTAAAACTATTGCGATGATCGATTTTATGTTCATAACTTCCTCATTAAAGTTGTTTTTTTTTATAATTTAAATATAATAACAATAGAAATTATTTTAAGCACAAAATTTCCGTATTAGGTTTAAATTATTCATTAAATTTTGTTATATTGAAATATAAAATAATTAGGTGACTTTTAATTGAGTTCCGCACTTAAAAACCTTTATATTGCTCCTTCTCGAAAATTGAGAAACTTATTAGACAAATTTAAAATATCCGAAGATATGTTTGTCATAGTTCTCGCCTTCTTTATCGGTGTTATTATTGGCTTTACGGCAATTGGAATTAGAAGTTTAATTATTAGTTTATCCAATTTTTTTTATCCGGGAACCGATTCAATTGCTATGAATATGATTAAAACCGAGTGGTATAATCGGTTATTAATTCCCATTATAGGAAGTATAATATTAATTCCTTTATATTACTTCTTTTCTGAATCAAGGGGGATTAGTTTTCATAGTATTCTTTCAGCATTATTATTTAGAGGGGGAAGAATAGTTCCGAGAACAGTCATAACAAAATCACTTGCTACATCTGTAACACTAAGCACCGGCGCTTCTGCCGGAAGAGAAACTCCAATTATTCAAGTCGGGGCTTCTATTGCAAGTACTATTGGTCAATTATTTAAGTTAACAGGTGATAAACTGAAAGTTATTGTTGCTTGCGGAGCTGCAGCAGGTATTTCGGCGGCTTTTAATACTCCGATTGCCGGCGCAGTTTTTGTTGTAGAAGTTTTGGCAATAGAATTCCCGCTTTCACGTTTCTCTGCTATAATTACGGCTTCACTAATAGGGGCAATTACTTCCAAACTTTTTGATCCTTATCCGTTGGGTTTATTTATTCCTGAATTTACTTTTTCAAGCTATTCCGAATTTTTCTTATATCCAATACTTGGAATTATCTGCGGAGTATTCTCTTTATTCCTTATTTACTCTCTTTATTATTCCGAGCTGTTTTTTTCGACCAAAATAAAAATTAAACCTATTTTCACACCCTTAATAGGCGGTGTTATTATTGGTAGTGTTGCTATTTTTTTTCCTCAAATAATGGGAATCGGATATGATTCTATTAAAGTAATAATTTTATCCGAATCAACTGTTTGGTATTCTATATTGATAATAATTTTTGTTAAAATATTTGCCACTTCAATAACTCTAAGTTCAGGCGGTTCGGGAGGTAGCGTTTCACCGGCTATTTTTATAGGATCTTTAATCGGCTTCTTGTTTTATATCGTAGTAAATGTAATTTTCCCCAATCAATCTATTTCGCCCGGAGGATTTATTTTAGCAGGGATGAGCGGATTAATTGCAGGTGCAACCCGTGCACCAATTACTGCTATTATTATATTTTTTGAGATGTCCGGTAACATAATTTTAGTTGCCCCGCTATTTTTAACTTCAGTAATTAGCTATCTCGTCTGTACTAATTTATGCTCTCAATCCGTATTTACATTTAAGTTAAAATTAAATAAAGTTAATCTCCAAAAAGGAATTGATTTAAATATTTTAAAAAAACTTAAGATTTCTGAAGTTTATGATAAAGATTTTGAAACCGTAAATGTTAGCGATAATTTCAATATTATTGTAAGCAAATTATTGCGAAATAAAAACCAAGATTTGACCGTAATTGATAGTAGAGGTGAAATAAGAGGAGTTATTATTGCTAACGATTTAAAAGGTTCTGTTGAAGATAAAGAAAATTTACAACAGTTACTTAATGCCGGAGAATTAGCAATTACTGGTTTTAAGCCCGTAACTCTTATGGACAATTGTTTTACCGCCTTAAACACGATGCATGAATTTGATTTGGAAATGCTTCCGGTAATTGACGAAACGAGTAAAAGAATTATCGGAACAGTAGATCGAAAAGAAATTATTCAGTCATATTTTAAGAAGGTTGAAACTTTGGAACTTATTAACGATATTTCGGCAAATATGATTCTTAAGGAAGAGTTTTCATCTTTACATTTAAAGATAGGATTTACTATAACTGAAGTTGTTCCTCCCTTATGCATGGTGGGGAACTCCCTACAACAATTAAATTTGAATGATAAATTTAAAATTGATATTCTTGCAATCAAAGCAAACAAAGGAAAAATCACTGAAATTATTTCTAATTTTACGGATGACTATATTTTAGGTGAAAAAGATTCAATTGTAATAGGCGGTGACGCAAGGAATATAAAGCGTTTTATTACTACAAAAAATTGCAACTAGATAACGATGAAAGGACTATTATGAGCGAAAGCAAAACGAGAATTATTATTACTGATAGCGGTTTAGGTGGTGTAAATATTGCTGCCAATATTTACAAAAAAGCCAAACAAATGCCTTTAAAAAATGACTTGGAAATTATTTTTTTTAATTCGCTACCAAAAGAGAACTTTGGTTATAACAGCATGAATAACGAGGAATTAAAAGCAACTATATTTAATAATGCACTTAATGGAATGTCAAAATTAAATCCTGATTTAATTTTAATAGCATGTAATACTCTTTCTGTAGTATATTATTCAACAAATTATTTTCAGAATCCCTTAAATTGTGTTAAAGGAATAATCGAAGCAGGTGTTAATTTAGCATTAAATAGTATAACTAATAATGATGATAAGATAATTATACTCGGAACACCAACAACTATTGCCGGAAATAATCATAAAAAAGAACTGATTAGTAAAGGTATGAACGAAGATAACATTATAACTCAAGCTTGCAAAAATTTAGAAAGCGAAATTCAAATTAATTCCTATTCAGAAAACGTTGAAAATTTAATTTTTCAATATTTAAACGATGCGGTTCCAAATCCTAGAACCGATATTAAATATTATATTTTATTAGGCTGCACTCATTATGAATATAGTTTGCGAGTTTTTAGAAAAGTTTGTAATAAATATTTTCCAAACTATCAGATCCTCAACCCTAACGAGGTAATGGTAAACGAAGCTCTTGCACATTTAAAAGGATCAGACTTAGGAAGAATGGTGTACGGAAAGGTAATATCCAGAACTGCTATCAATGTTATTGACTTGAAAAACATTTATGATATTATTATGATAAAATCACCCGATTTTGCTAACGAATTATTAAACTACGAATACAACCCGAATTCTTTCTCGGTTGTTGAATTAGGATAACAAAAATAACACATTAAGCTATCAATCGTCAATTCTAAATATTTATAAATTGTTTAGCGTAATACATTGCAGTTAAGTTTTCGCCTGTGGATTTTGTTATTAATTCGTTCCATGGATATAAAGCCCCATATCCAAAAAATAAATGCTTTAGATATTCTCCTAATTCATTTTGATTGTAAAAATCCAAGTTTGCTTTATTTTCCGCTTTAAGAACTTTATCCTTAATATAGAAAAATAGTTGTGAAGCCAACAACTCACCAAGCATATAATTATGATAATAGGCAGGATATAATGCTATATGAATTTTTGCAGCATAATCCGGTTCATTTCGATATTCCGGATATTGTAACATCTGGTACTTTTCAACTAAATTTTTCCATAACAAATTTAAATCTTGATCAGGATCTTCATACATCGCCTTTTCAAATCTAAATATTACTTGGCACCATCTACTAAAAACCAATTGATCATATTTTAAATATTTTATAGTTGAATTATAAATTCTCGAATACTCTTCGTCACTTAAGCTCAAAGTCTTTTTTAACCAATCCGGATTAAATACTAACCTACCAAAAAACATCGCAATCGCTTCGGTAGCAAAAATATGAGCATGAGTACGCAATTCCCATGGTAAAGCCGAAGACACGAATTTATCATAAACCGCATGTCCGAATTCATGCAACATTGTCCCCATCCAGCGACTGTTGTTTTTTATATTACATAAAACTCTTACATCCCCGGCTCTATCTATATCAATACAAAATGCATGCTGATATTTCCCGGGTTTTTCATATAAATCACTATTTAGCAACAAGTCATCAATATTTAAGTTGATTGAATTGAAAAATTCTGCAGTTATTTTTTCCAAATTTTTATCTTTAAAAAACGAGTCGATATCAGACTTAAAAATATTTGGAGTGTGCTGAAAAAACCTTTCCTGATAATGCCACGGACGTAGTTCGGCAACTTCAACATTATATTTTTCGGCTAAAGCTTTATCAATATCTTTTTTTACATTAACAAATTCTTCTTTTGTCAATTCATCTAATTCATCAAATAATTTTTCTATTTCATCTGAACTTTGTTCATCAAGAAGAAGACTTTTTTCAAAATGATTTTTAAAACCAAATTGCCTTGCTGCTTCGTTTCTTAATTTCACAATTCTTAGAACGTCATCCCTAACAATGGCACCTATTTGTTTACTCGCTTCCCAAGTTTTTTGTAATTGAATACTATCAGAAGAATTTATTAAGATTTCTTCGATTTCATTGTCTGTCAATTCCTGTCCGTCTATTTTAGCACGGTATGTAGAATAGTTTTGTTCTAATCGATTGCTAATTTTATTAATTTCTTCAAGTAAATTATCGTCAAATTGATTAGCCGCAAATTTTGAGTAAATTCTGTCTAAATATCGTTTTAGAATTTCTTCAGAAATTATTCCGCTCTCTTTAATTTTCCGTAAAAACTCAAACTTATTTTTATCAGAATAAAACTTATTTATCTCAAGTTCAAGTTTTCCGCTTATTTCATAATCTTCGGATTTACCGCTTATAGCGGCATTAAAAGCGGCAATAGAATAATTTTTTGATAATTCACTTGCAATCGATTCATATTCAACAATAAAATCTAAGAAATCTTTTTCCATAATACTATCTACAAAATAGTTAATAAATCTTCATCCCTTACTAAAAGCAATATCGCATTATGAGGAACAATTACAAGTTTTTCTTTTTCGTATTCTATATCAATCGCATCCTTACGCAAATACAATGCGTAATCCCCCGGTCTGCATTGTAAGCTAATATATTTATTTTCCTTTCTCTCTTTCCAAGGCTCGTCTTCGTCACTTGCAGAACCAATGGCATATCCGGGTCCTGTCTTTAAAATATATCCGCCTTGAACTTTTTCTTTTTCGGCAACACTCGGTGGTAAGTATAAACCGGTAGTAGTCTTCTGCACTCCTTCGGCGGGTCGAATTAAAACTTTATCGCCAATAACAATTATTTTATCTGTATTTACCATATATCATCCTTAATAGCTTTAAGTAAAATTTATTTAAGATTATTTAAAGCCATAACTGCATATTTACTTGCTTGTGTATTTGGATATTTCTTAATAATATTTTCCCATATTTTTTTTGCTTCTTCCTTTTTACCTTGTTGGGCATAAATTGCACCCAAGTTATAATTTGCCTCACTGTGATTTTTATCGAGTGTTAAAATTCTTTTCGTATAATCTTCAGCATTATCATATTTTTGCAAATTATAGTTTACCATTGTTAAAAGCAATAATATGTCAATACGTTTTTTGTCTTTAGCTAATATATCTTCAAGTATTTTTACTGCGTTTTCCGGCTGGTGACCGGCTGCAAGCATTTGAGCGTATGCTTTTGCTTTCATAGTATCGTTGGGATTACTTTCATATGCTTTTTTTAGCATATCGAATTGATGCATAGCTTCTTTGTTTACATTATCTTTTGAGGGATTCATTCCGCCCTTGTTTTTCATGTTGCGGTGTGTTTCGTCATCAGGCATCTGCTTGTTTGTAATATCTGTAGTAACTTTTGTATCTTCTGTTTTGGTTTCACCGCCGCTGCTAATTAATATAACCGCAATAACAAGAACTATTATTCCTATTATATACAAATACAATGGTTTTATTTTCATCTGATTATTCCTTTAGTTATTTCCATATTTTAAAATTAAACCTATTTGCCCGCTATGATAGCCGGTATGGGCAATAATTCTGGCAACTGCATCGAATTGCGTATATTCTCCGATTGGTGTCTTCACTATTTTATCCCAACTTTCTTCTTCGGCATTTTTTATTGCTTCTTCCATTAATAAGTTAGATTTAGATAATAGTTCAGATATTTCTGCCAAATTATCAAAAGTAACTCCTTCTTCTTTTTTAAAAGTCTTTGACTTAAGCGGATAGTTAAACCCAAATACAAAATTTCCAAAAACAATTTCTACTTCCGCAATATGAAGTAATAAAAAGCCGAGTGAATTTGAATCAGGGTGTATTTTGTTGTTCATGTGTTTTTGTTCAATACTTTCGCATAATCTTACTAAATTATGTCTGGCAACACCCCACATGCTTTTAATTATTTCTGATTTTGAACTCATTAGTTCCTCTTAAAACAGAATTATTAGATAAATGTATTAATTGTATAATCTTTTAACAGAGAATAAGCTATCCCCCAAAAATAATTTTCAGGGGGATATAAAATAATATTATAAAATTTATAAGTCTTATTATGCAGCTTTAATTATTTCGATAAAAGAAGCGGATTTTAGACAAGCACCGCCAACTAAGGCGCCGTCAATATCAGGTTGTGATAATAAATCTTTCGCATTCTCAGGTTTAACACTTCCTCCGTATTGAATTACCGTGTTCTCTGCAATTTCGTTACCATACATTTCAGCAAGCAAATTACGAATAAACTTATGAACTTCTTGTGCTTGTTCAGGTGTTGCAGTTTTTCCTGTTCCAATAGCCCAAACCGGTTCGTATGCTATTACAACATTTTTAAAGTCATCAGCACTTATATCCACTAAACCTTGCTTTACTTGAACTTCAATTACTTTCTCGGTTCTGTTTTCTTCACGTTCTTTCAATGTTTCACCGATACAGAAAATTGGTTTTAATCCTTTTGCCAAAGCTTTTTTAACTTTTTTGTTAATCATTTCATCAGATTCATTGAAGATTGTTCTTCTTTCGGAGTGTCCTAAGATCACATATTCACATCCTACACTTAATAACATATCTGCAGATATTTCGGCAGTGTAAGCACCATTATCTTCAAAGTACATATTTTGAGCACCGATAGCAATTGTCGATTCTTTGGTTAAAGTACTCGCGGTTTCTAACGAAGTAAAAGGAGGACAAATCACAACTTCACAATTTGCTTTTACATTTGCCAACTCTTGTTTAATTTCTGAAATTAAAGAAATGCTTTGGCTTAAATTATTAAACATTTTCCAATTACCGGCTACAATTTTCTTTCTCATTTTTTTACCTAATTTTATTTATTTACAAAATTTCAATTTTAATAAACAAAAAAGCACAACAATTATTTTAATTTAAATAAATTTTATTTAAATATTTACTTGTTCCACTCTTCTAATTCCCGGTATCTCTTTTAATAGGGCTCTTTCAACCCCTGCTCGCAAGGTCATTTGACTCATTGGGCAGCCGACACAAGCTCCGGTTAATTTTACTTCTACTATTCCGTCTTCGGTTACTCTCACAAGCTCAACGTCTCCGCCGTCTGCCTGTAAAAAGGGTCTTATTTTATTTAGAGCTTCTTCTACCTTTTCATAAAAAATGCTACTCATACTATCCCCATAGTTATTTCTTTAGTTTTCTATTATTATATCAATTTTATCGTTTTCGGCACTAACGCTACGTTTTGCAACTTCACTAGCTAAATTTTTAGCTATTGTGATAAACTGTATTGCCTCATTACTATTTGGATTTGCAACGACTATCGGAGAACCGTTATCTCCTCCTATTCTTATCTCGGGATTAATCGGAACGCCGCCTAAAAAAGGAGTATTTAAGTCACCAGCAAGTTTTTCACCTCCGCCGTTTCCGAATATATCATATCGTTTACCGGTATCCGGTGCAATAAAATAACTCATATTTTCTATAATACCAAATACGGGAACATTAACTCTTTCAAACATTTTTAATCCTTTTCGTGCATCTATTAAAGATACATCTTGAGGCGTAGTAACAATTACTGCCCCGGTTAAAGGTATAGTTTGTACCAATGTTAACTGAATATCACCTGTTCCCGGAGGTAAATCATAAATCAAATAATCAAGTTCTCCCCATTCTACATCACTCATAAACTGCTTAACAGCACCGCTAGCCATTGGTCCACGCCAAATAACAGGGTCGTTATCATCAATAAAAAAGCCGATTGAAATTAGTTTAACACCGTAATTTTCCAACGGAAGCATTTTATTTGTTAACGGATCTGCACTTATCTGCGGTTTTTTGGTTAAACCAAACATTAACGGAATGCTCGGTCCGTAAATATCTGCATCTATTAACCCTACTTTTGCCCCTTCGTTTGCTAAAGCAACTGCTAAATTGACCGCAACCGTACTTTTTCCTACTCCGCCTTTACCGCTTGCAACTGCAACAGTATATTTAACTCCCGGCATTAAACCGTCATTCAAGCTTGCTTTACCGGATTTTGAAGAATTACCAAAATCAATAATCACTTCTTTTACATCAGGAACTTCTTCTTTTATTGCATTTATACAATCAATTTTTATTTTATTATAATCCACGTTAGTAGGTAATTCAAGCTTAACAATAACTGCAGTTCCTTCAACTTTAATATCTTTAACCGCATTTAACGAAACCAAATCTTTCCCTGAATTAGCATCAATAACGCTATTTAAGGCGTCAATAACACCAACTTTATTAATATTAGACATTATTACTCCATTTTATTTAATCTTTAAATTTACAAAAAAAACATTTTAAATGATATTCAAATAACATTACTTTTTTAATTATGGTTCGTTTAAGTTTGGATATAAAAGAAGCGGAGGGAATGATATCACTCCGCTTTCTGCAAGTAGTTTGGAATCAGATTTTATTTAATTGGAATATAAATATAATATTTTTGCAAATAAAAATAAAGAATTTTAAATCGAAAACTATTTTTCAATTCAAAGTAACGAAACAAAAAAGACCACTAAATTTTCATCGATTCTGTTCCCCCCTAAAATAATTTTTAGTAGCATCTTATGCCAAGAATCAACTTCATTATACAAATAACTACTAATTTTGGTTTTATTAAATATTGCAATTTTCTATTTATAATTAATTTAAGTTTAATTTACTTAACTAAAATCAGCTTTTTAGTAGTTAAATATTCACTTGATTCTAACTTGTAAAAATAAACCCCACTTGCTAAATTAGAAGCATCAAAATTGATATAATATTTTCCTGCATTTTTATATTCATTAACTAAAGTCGTTATTTCTTTCCCTAATACGTCATAAACTTTCAAGGATACATTGCAGTCTTTAGGTATTTGATATGTAATAGTTGTGGTAGGATTAAACGGATTTGGATAATTTTGACTTAATGAGTAATTAATTTTTGGGCAAACAATTTGGTTTGTACTTGTAATATTTACACCGTCTTCATTGTAAAATAGTAGCCCAAATGCTTTATGCTCATTAAAATTTTCAATTCCGAATATCTTGTTATTGTTTTTATCCACAAATCCGCTTACAAAATAGTTCCCCGGAAGGCTAAAATCAGTGCTATCAAAAACAGTCCATTCAATTTTGTTATACATAAACAACCCGTTTGAAGTACCCGTATAAACATTATTTTTTTTATCCGCTTTTATAGAATTATATGCATAAAAAGAGAAAGGGTGAGTAGAATTATATAATTCGGAAAAAATAAAAGACGAATTATCCCCCTTTGCAATATAATGTTTCCCATCTTGGGTTTGAACCGACGCATATTTAACTTGGTTATCATCTTCGGTTAACCCCATAATATAACAACTTTTACCGTTATAAAAATTATTTATCTTTTGTTCCCAACTAGTGCCGTTGTACATGTATAAACCATAATAATCTGTACCTATCCAAATATTATTTTGTTTGTCAATAAAAATAAAATTTAAGTCCTCAATACCGTTAAATGAATTTTGATAATTAAAATAACTCCATAAACCGTTTGAGTATATCCAAACACCATAGTTTGGGATACCGAGATAATAAGTATTATTTCTATCTACCGCAATCGTAAAAATACTGTTATCAGGTAAGGAGGAATTATCTTTATTAAAAATAGTGCTATTGCTTCCGTCTTTTATAATAAACCCTTCCGAAGTAGCTAAAAGTACTCTGTCGTTTTTATCTATTTCCACATCTTGCACAATATCAATTAGTGACAACGAATTAATAGTATCGATTTTTGACCAGGTTCCGTTAGAAAATTTATGCAAATATCCCGACGATATTTTAACATTGTTAATATACTCGGGTTCAGTAACAATATAATAATTATTTACGCTATCTTGTTTTACAGATATTATTCTATTTGACGAAAGCCCGGAATTTTCTTTATCAAAAAATAGATATTGTTGAGAAAAAGCATTTATATAAAAAAATGTAAACCAAAGTAGAAATAAGTTTTTCATATAACTCCGAATGATTAAAAAACTTAATGTTTTTATAATATATGATATTTTAACTTAAAAATCCAATTAATAAGTACTGTTAAACTAATTTAATATTTTAAATGATAAAGCAAGTTAAAAAATAAAAAAATCTTATTACATTAGTAAAAAATATAAAGAATTTAACTAAAAATAATTTTGTAATTAATTAAAAATACACTAAAATTTGGATAAAGATTTTCGATAATAAATCATTAACTAAAAACTTCGGATATACTATGAAACTTACAACCGACATTAATATTTTGCTGGTGGAAGATGCCGGCGTAATGCGCAAAATGGAGAGAAAAACTTTAAACAGTTTGGGTTATAACAACATAATTGAAGCCGAAGACGGTAACATTGCCATTGAAATATTAAATAAACGAAAGGATATAAGTTTAATTATTAGTGACTGGAATATGCCGAATAAAGACGGCTACGAATTACTTTTATGGGTAAGAGCCAATTCTGCCACAAAATCTATCCCGTTTTTAATGGCAACAGGACGCGGTGAAAAGAAAGAGGCAGCAAAAGCCGCCGAAGCCGGTGTAAGCAGTTTTATATCTAAACCTTTTAATGCTGCAGAATTAGGCGTTAAAATTAATGAAGCTTTCGGAATATTAGAAGAAGCTCCTAAAATTGATAAAGCCGAACTTGAAAAAGATAAAGTAGTAAACGGAAAAGTAAAATTTAAAATTGCTCATATACAAATTACGGATCATTTAGTTTTAGGCGTACTTAAACACATGATTCAAAAAGGAGAATGGACTCCTAAACATTTTGAACTAGAAACAGCATGTTTAAGCAGTTGGAATCCGGTTGCAAAAGCCTTAGAAGAAGGAACTGTTGACGGAGCATGTGTATTGGCTCCTATTGCAATGGATTTATTTAGTTATGGTGTACCTATTAAATTAGTTTTGTTTGCACATAAAAACGGTTCTATTTTTGTTAGAAATAAAAGTGGTGAAAGCGGAGACGCCAGTGTAGAATTTTATAAAGGGAAATCTTTCTATATACCTCACACGATGTCAATCCACAATATGCTTGCTCATATGTTTTTTACCGGTTTAGGATTAAAACCGGGTATTGTTGGAAAGGACGATGTTGATGTTGCATTTGAAGTAGCTCCCCCTATTAAAATGCCTGAATTTATTAATGGTAATCCTAATGCCGCCGGTTATTTAGTTGCAGAACCAATCGGTACAAAAGCTATTGCCGGAGGAATTGCCGAACAACAGTTTTTATCAAGCGAACTTTGGGAAAATCACCCTTGTTGCATAGTAACTTTCCAACAAGAGGTTATTGATAAATACACCGAAGCAGTTACCGAGTTTACTCAAATGTTAGTTAAAGCAGGAAAACTTATATCAGACAAACCCGGATTAGCAGCAGAAATTGCAGTAAATTTTTTAGACCCTGATAAATCCTTAGGACTAAAAACTGCTTTACTTAAAAACGTTTTAACTGACCCGCTTGGAATTACAACAGACGATTTATACCCAAATATTGAGGATTTGGAAAAAATTCAAAACTATATGCATGATGTAATCGGGGTTGGCAATAAAATTAACGTGAAAGAGTTTGTAGATTTAAGATTTGCTCAGGCAGCTTACGGAAATGACACGTCTATGCAAAAGAAATCAGTTCTGCATAACGATAAAGACACAGTATTTAAAATTCTCAACAAAAATATTGAAAGGGCAAAAGACAATGCGGCAAAAGCATTGTTAAACAAAGAAGGGAAATACCTTATGTTTAATTTAGGTAACCAAGTTTTCGGAGTTGAAATTCTTAAGATTATTGAAATCAGCCGATTAAGTAATATTAGAAGTATTCCTAAAGCCCCTGACTATGTAAAAGGAATTATGAATTTTAGAGGTAATTTAATTCCCGTAATTGATCCAAGGGTAATTTTAAACTTGCAAAATTTTGAATATAATGAAAAGAATTATATCATCATTCTTGAACTAAATACAATAAAGGGAGTATTACGTTTTGGAATAGTTGTGGATTATGTTACAGAAATTATCGAAATAAAAGCCAAAGATATTGAAGAACCCCCGGCATTTGTATTAAGCGGAGGGAATAAATATATTTCTGCTTTAGTAAAACAAAATGATGTTGTAAAAGTATTACTTGATGCAGATAAGATTCTTACGGAAAACATGAGAGAATTTTTAACCAAAGCTGTATAATTTAAAATTTTAAAACAAAAAAGGGGAGTATTTCTTATACTCCCCTTTAATTTTTATTTTACCAAATTCATCTTCTTAACCGTATAAAACTCACCGCTTTTAATCTCGTAAAAATATGTACCGCTCGAAAGATTAGCAGCATTAAACTCTAAAGAATAGTTTCCTGCTTCTTTTACTTCATTTACCAATACCGATATTTCTTTACCCAAAACATCATATACTTTTAAAGTAACTAAGTTTTTTGAAGGGATAGAAAATTTAATTGTTGTAGCAGGATTAAACGGATTGGGATAATTTTGTGCCAACTCGTATTTAAGCGAACCCACAAAGTTTACTTTTATCGGATTTATTATTTTCTTCGTACCGTCAAAATCAACCTGTACTAAACGATAATAATTTTCACCTGCAAAAACATTTTTATCAATGAAACTATAATTTGAAGGATTTGTAGTTGAACCCGCTCCGTTTATAAAACCAATATACTTCCAATCATGTTCATCATTAGATTTTTGGATTTCAAAACCTAAATTATTCAATTCAGTTGCGGTTGACCAATTTAACAATACATTTTCACCGTTAACAACAGCATTAAACGAAGTTAATTCAACCGGAATAATCGCATAACTATAGATTCCTATATCATCAATATACCAACCGTCTTTATTAACCGAACCGTCCGTTTTTAATTCAAATCTTAATTTTATTTGATTTGTAGCATAGGCAGATAAATCAATCATTTCATTTAGCCAGCTAGAAATTACTCCGTCATAAATCGGAGTTCCTGAAGGAACCTGTGTCCCTTTACCGCTTGCAGGTTTTGTATAACTACCCGCTAAGTTAGTCCAATTTGTTCCGTTATTTGTGGATATCTGTATTTTACCGCAATCCCATTCCGATTCAATTTCGAATTTAGTCCAAAATGACAAAATAGGTGCATTTAAGGAAGATAAGTTAATATTGTTTTTAGTCGTTAAAGTAACGGTTGCACTGCTTAAATAATTTCCGGTTTTGCTATCAGTATAACAAACCGGTGAAGAATAAAATGTGCTATTGGATGCTTCCCATTTTGGAGTTGTAGGAGTTGCCACGATATCCCACAAAACCGTAGGGTCATTATTGTTGTCTAAAAATGCATATTGAGGCGTACCGATTACAATAGTAAGCGTATCATTAGTCATTATCGTTCCGTTTGTTAACGATTGAACCAATAATTTAACTTTTGCACCCGGATTAAAGTTTGAACCGATATTGAACTTAAAAGGCTGAGGCATGTCAGTAGTCTGCCTTGAGATGATATTACCTAAAAATACTTGGTTATTTACTACCGATATACCTTGTGAAATAGGAATTAATTTTGCTTCTACATTAACCGCATCCGACAAACCTTTATTTGCGAATGTTATATTCAATTCAACATTTTGATCACCCGGATTAAAATATTGTTGATTATAAATTGCATTTTTCATTGCAACGTACTCACCTGCTACCCAAGTTAAATACAAGTTGGCTTTTAGATTTTCCTGAGCAATTGGGAAAATTCTACTTTGAGCGGGCCAAAAACCGTCACTATCACCTCCGCACTCAGGAGTAAAAGATATTATTTTCGGTTTCTCCTGTTGTTCACCGTACATCCAGTCATCCGTACAACCATTAACCGTGTATAATATCTGCGGTGGTTGTCCCCATTCGTAACCGTTGTAACGAGTCATATCAATTGCATATTCTTCAAATAAAGATGCATCGGGAGTAGGAATATCTGCATAACTCCAAGAATAAAGCAAATAATTACTATAAGTATGATAATTTAATGCCGTCTTTATATTTCTATTATTTACAAATTGTCTTAAACTTTGAGTTTCAGGCTCGCTAAAAGCCGAAGGTCCGCGATATGTATCATCAGAAGGTGTGCCGGATGAACCTGAATTATCATAAGCCCATTTATATCCGAAGTTTCTATTCAAATCAATTCCGTATGAACCGCCGTTATTACGTCTATTTTTACGCCACATCCCACCGCCGCTGGCATTTGTTGACCTATTGTATTCGTAACCGTCAACATTAATCAACGGAATAAAAAATATTTCACGGTTATTAACCAAATAAGTAACTTCAGGATTAACACCATAGTTTTCTAATAAATAATACATGTAGTACATAACCGCCATCATTGCAGCCGGTTCACGACAATGTATTAACGAATTAAATAGAACTTCCGGTTCGTTTTCATCTAAATCCGGATTATCAGAAATTTTTACTGCATAAATGGGTCTATTTTCAATAGTTTGACCGATTACATACTTTGCAGTTATTATATTGGGAAATGCAAGTTTCATACTATCAAGCTTATTATATATCTCATTCATAGTATAATAACCGCCCATGCTTCCAAATCCAAATCCTTCAACCCCATAATTGTTTTTACTTTCTACAATGAAGTTAATTTTTTCTGATTCCGAAAGTTTTGGTAAACTTTCATAATACTTATCCCAATCTTCAATAATTATTTCGTATTTAATTCCGCTTAATCTTAATCTATTAAGTTCGTTTTCACTTATAAAAACCGAAATGCTATTATCTTTGTTAAAATATGCCTCACTCAAATCTATTCCGTTTTTTGCAATAGTTTCAATATCCTTCTTGTCTTGATAAAATATCTTTATCTTTTTATAACTTTCTGCATTAAGCAAAATTGTACTAAACATTAAAATCAGTAAAAGTATTTTTTTCATCCGATACCTCATTTATTAATGAAATTATTTTAAATATGTAATTTACGCGTATTTACTAATAAACAAAAGTTTTTTTTAATCCATATCTAATTTTTTAACTATTGCTTAAGTAATTATTTTTTAATATTTTACTTATTCAATATACTTTATTCTAAATCGACTTAATTGAGATAAGTTATGGAATTTGATGATTCTATTCTTTACAAAATTTTATTTGTAGAAGATGTTAATGATGATGTAAAATTAGCAGAACGATTTTTAAAAACAGAGGGTATTAATTTTATTTCAAAAAGAGTAGATTGCGAAAAAGAACTTTTAGAGGAACTTTCTAATTTCTTGCCCGATATTATAATTACTGACTATTCAATGCCCGGTTATGACGGGTTAAGAGTAATTGATACGGTTAAACAACTTGCACCTACAATCCCGATTATTGTTTTTACGGGTTCTATAAACGAGGAAACTGCCGTAAAATGTATGAAAGCAGGAGCGGTAGATTACATCCTTAAAGAAAGTTTACTTCGTTTGCCCTTTGCGGTTAAAGAAGCTCTTAAAACAAAAGAACATAAATTTCGATTAAATATTACCGAGAACTTACTTGCTAAAAGCGAAGAACAATTTCAAAAAATTATTGAAGAAGCTCCTGTTGCTACTTTAATAATGCAGGATAACAGATATATTTATGCTAATCCGGTAGGATTAAAACTATTAGGGGTTAGTTCTATTGAACAGTTACAAACTCTTGATGTAATTAACACAATAGCACCTCAATACCGCCTTTTAATTCGTGATAGAATTAAAAATATTAATAAAGATATTAAGAACGAACTATTAGAAATTGAAGTTTTACGCCCTGACGGCACTTCAATTATAACCGAAACCATATCTACACCGATTACTTATAATGGCAAATCTGCAGCTTTAATTATGTCATTAAATGTAACTGAACAAAAAAAATCGAATTTGATAGTTTATGCACTTAGCAAAGAACTTGAAGTACAGAACAAACTGAATCAAACTTTTTTGCTTTCAAAAGAAACCGATTTATATTTTGATTTAATAATGCTAATTAGCGAACAATTGAATTGTTCCGGCGGAATAATAGGATACTTAAATAAAAATGAAGATCTTGTTATTTGCGGTAATATTTACAATAAAATCAGGATTAATCAGTCCGGTTTTATTTTAATACCAAAAAACCGCTGGTCCGGTGTTTTGGCAGATACTTTATTCCACAAAACAAGCAGTTATACTAATAGTCCGATAACTATTTCTGATTCACATATTGAACTTACTAATGCAATTTCGGCTCCCATTATTTTCCAAGACAAATTACTAGGAATTATTGTATTAGGAAATAAAGAATCTTCATTCACAAATAATGATCTTGAAAAGCTTAATAAAATAGCAAATTATATATCTCCGATTCTTTCTGCTAAACTTGAAAAACAGTCTAACGAAGAAAGCAACAAGCTTATTAAGGAAATTTTATATTTAACCGAAGAACGTTTACGATTTGCTTTGGAGGCAACTACAGACGGTATTTGGGATTTAAATTATCCCAATAACAGCATGTACTGGGCTCCAAATACATATACAATGCTCGGTTACCAACCGGATGAGTTTAGTGTTAATATAGAAAAATATATTAGTTTAATCCACCCCCTAGATAAAGATAAAGTACGAGACGAAGTTCTTGTAAAAACAAAATGTACCGAGAATAGTTTTGCAATAGAATTTAGAATGCTTAAAAAAGACGGAACTTATAAATGGATACTTTCAAGAGGTAAAGTTGCTCAATTAGATTCAACCGGCAAGATTCAAAGGGTTGTTGGTACACATATAGACTTAACTGAGTTAAAAGCAAATCAGAGATTAATAAAGTTTCAAACCGAAATTTTAGACCAAATTAAAGATCTTGTAACCGTTACAGATCTGAACGGTAAAATTAATTATGTTAACAAAGCAGAAATTGATACTTTAGGTTATGATGAGTCACAGTTTTATAAAAGCGATGTTAAGATGTTTGGTGAAGATATTAGTTACGGTGCAACACAAACCGAAATACTCCAATCTACACTAAAAAATGGGTCATGGAACGGTGAAGTTGCAAACTTTACTAAAGACGGGAGAAGAATATTATTGCATTGCCGAACTTGGTTACTCAAAAATGATTTTGACGAACCTTATGCAATACTCGGTATTTCAACTGATATTACTAACCAACAAGAAATTTACGACAGGATATTGCATAGTGAGGAAAAATTTTACAAAGCTTTTCACGGCAATTCAGTCGGAATGATTATTTGTGATTGTGAAGGAGAACTTCTTGAAATAAACGATGCTTTTTATCATCTTACCGAATATAAAGAAGATGAAATATTAAACAAAAACATCAAACACCTAAATATTTTTAATAATAAAGATATGTCTTTATTATTTAATAATTCAGTTTATAAATTGAATAAGCAAAAAGATGTTGAAGTTACTATAACAACTAAACACGGAACATATAAACAAGTATCCCTTTGCCATGAAACCATATTCGTAAACAATAAAAATAATTACATATTTGTTTTAAGGGATATAACACAAAGAAAAGAAGCAGAATCTGCATTGGTTAAAAGCGAGAAATTATTTAGATCATTGTGGGAAAATAGTAAAGACGGAATGAGGTTAACGGATAGCGAAGGCATAATGATTAAAGTAAACAATGCATTTTGTTTTATTGTAGAAAAATCAAAAGCCGAATTAGAAGGTTCCCCCATTTCGGTTATTTATTCCGAAGAACAAACAATAAGAGTAATAACTTCTTATAAAAATAATTTTGCAAAACATAAAATTCATCAGTACTTTGAAAATTGTTACAAGCTTTGGAACGGAAAAGAAATTTGGTTTGCAGTTTCAAATGCTTATATAGTTTTAGATGAGAACAATACACTAATTTTAAGTATATTTAGAGATATAACCGAAAGAAAAATTAACGAGCAAGAACTTACAACTGCAAAAAACGAAGCAATAAAATCTAACCAATTAAAAGATGCATTTATTGCAAATATATCACACGAAATACGGACTCCCCTAAACGGTATTTTAGGAATGGCAAGTTTATTAAAAGAATCATTGGAAAACAATATTACTTTTGAACAAGCCGATTATTTTAATTCTATATATCGAAGTAGCAGCAGAATTGTCCGAACAATTGATATGATAGTTAATTATAGCCGCTTAGCTGTTGATGATTTTCCACTAACACCTGTAAAAATCAATTTAAATTCTTTATGTATGCAAATTATTAAGGAATTTAAGCCCAAAGCCGATATAAAAAATATAGATATTTTATTTGAGACTTTTATTAATGATCCTATAATTAACGCTGACGAATATAGCGTAACTAACGGGTTAATGTATGTTGTTGATAACGCCGTTAAATTTACCGAATCGGGATATGTCAAAATAAGCATTTTGGATGATGCTAATAAATCAATATTATTACTTGTTGAAGACACGGGAATAGGGATTTCGCAAATGTACCAAAAACATCTATTTGAACCCTATTCACAAGAAGAAATGGGATACCGCCGTTCATATGAAGGCATAGGTTTAGGATTGACTCTAGCCAAAAAGTTTTTTACATTAAATAACGCATCTTTAGAGATAACTACTTCAAAAGGGGAAGGTACAACTGTTTTTATACAATTTTTTAATTTAGAGTGATTA
Organism: Bacteroidota bacterium; assembly: GCA_023447335.1. GTDB lineage: Bacteria > Bacteroidota > Ignavibacteria > Ignavibacteriales > Melioribacteraceae > JAEXOD01. Next base: position 7,521 of record JAEXOD010000220.1, on the reverse strand, counting down.
AAAAACCGCATAATCATGTAGTTGTGTAAAATTTTTCAATTTGTTATTATTATTTCAACAAATTCGTAAATTTTAAACGGAGCTACAAATGACAACCGCAGCCGAAAATAACAAGTCAAAAAATCCCATCGCGGATTTGGTTAGCGACGAAGTTTATTTGTTACTTACCGAAAAAGGCTTAATTAACGAAAACAACGTCCGTAATTATTTAATAAAGAAGAAATTTCATGAACTTCGGTCTAATAAAATTAGCACCGGAGACGCAATAGAATATATTAGAAACGAATACCCATATCTGCAACATGATACAATTCGCAAACTAGTATATCAATCATAATTACCCCCTAGTACCGAAAACCGCCGGACCCCTTCTGCGATACGGTAGTCGCATGTTTTTTAATACAGAACTCCCTAAGGCGGTTTTCGGTTTTTTATTTTGTATTTACACAAAATAATTAGTAAATTTAAGAAAATAAATCGGGAGTTCTTATGAGTGAAAACGGACATCTAAACTACGTTAAAAATTTCTACAAAGAAGCAGTATTCCAATTAATTAACCAAACAAAAGCTTCAAGTCAAGATGCAACTTTGAAGGTTGGATTAATGATTTTATATTTTTGGGCGTCTATATACGAAAATAACGACACTCTCGAAAGTATTAAAGCTGAAGGGAAAAATTATCTAGTTAATTCCGATTCGTTTTTTGAAGAGGCAAAGCAAGATTTTTTACGTTTAAAATTTGAAAATCATCCCATAATAACTCATTTATCTAAATTATCAATAGACGATTATAATAGCTTAATTGATTATTTTCAAAAAGAGTTTTCTGTTTAGGTAAGAGTTCAGTTAATAAATTTATAAAGAATTGTGGAGCAATCATTTCTCCACAATTTTATATATCTTATCTCTTTCTCTAACTACTTCCGAAGAAACAAATGTGGGTTTATCTCCTTGTTTTACTTCAGTTAAACTTAATCCGTCCATAAGCAATGATTCTACTTTCATTTCAATAATTCCCGTAGTTTCTCCGCTTATATAAATATTGTCCCCAACTTTTAAACTGCCTGCTTCAATATGAGCATGAATTACGTTTGTTTTCTTAAAAAAGTTTATAACTTTGCCGATATATTCTTTCCTAGTTGTCGCAGTACTTCCGTATGTTGTTGCAAAATCATCAGCATTCGGCAATCCTAAATAAAATCCGTTTGAAAATCCGCGATTATATACTTTGTTTAATTCATTTTTGTATTCTATTTTTTTATCAACCGAATATGAATTTTCAAAATAATCATCTATTGCCTTACGATATACCGTAACTACTTTAGTAATATATTCGGGACTTCTTTTTCTTCCCTCAATTTTAAAAGCATCAATTTTTGCATCAATCAATAAATCAACAAAATCAATTGTGCATATATCTTTTGGAGACATAACATAATCATTCCCAAGCTCAAAACTAAATCCCTGGTCATTATCTGTTATGTTGTAATTTCTTCTGCAAGGTTGAACGCATTCCCCTCTATTAGCACTTTTATTAAACACATGATGACTCATAAAACATCTTCCGCTAACGGCAACGCACATAGCTCCGTGAATAAAAGTTTCAATTTCAATATCAACTTCTTCTTTAATTTCTTTTATCATATCTAAAGTGCATTCCCTTGCCAATACAATTCGTTTTGCACCTAAATTTTTATAAAATCGAGCAGATTCCGAATTTGAAATTGAAGCTTGAGTACTTATACAAAAAGGGATATCATATTTAATACATTTGTTAATTACGGCATAGTCCCAACAAATTACTAAATCAACACCGGCTTTTTTTACTTCCGGTAAAATTTCTTCTAACTGTTCCAATTCGTTGTTAAAAACAATACTATTTAATGTTAAATGGGTATCAACATTATTTTGTTTGCAATAGTTTACCGTATCAGACAAATTTTCTAAAGTAAAGTTTTTAGCTTTTGCTCTCATATTAAGTTTATCTAAACCAAAATAAACTGCGTTTGCCCCGCTTGATACTGCGGCAATAAGCATTTCTTTATTACCTACCGGTGCTAATAATTCAGGTTTTTTCTGTTTCATATCTAATTTTATTTATTTACATTTTAAATATAATTAATTATAAATTTTATAAAAATATTTCCCACCCGTAAAATCGGATATTTTATGCTAAATAATGACATTGCCAAGAATAATTTACTAATTGCCTTGCTCGGAATTGCTATTGCGGGTATCGGTTTCGGTCTTGTTACCCCTGTAGCGGTTATTTTACTAGAAAAGAACAATACACCTGGTTATATTACCGGCATAGTGACTATGATTGGTTATTTCGCAATTTTTGTTTTTTCACCTTTTGCAGGTAAACTTTACAATAAATATAATTTAAAACGAGTTCTAATGCTTGGAATGGTTTTGTGGTCGTTAGGCGCCGCCGGTCATGTTTTTTGGCGTAATTTGTTTATTCTTTTTATTGTTAAAGTTATTATGGGTATAGGGGGAACTTTAGTATTTATCGGAACAGAAGTATTAATTAATTATTGCAGTAACGAATCTAATAGAGGTAAAAATATTGGATTATATGCAACTTTACTTTCCATCGGAATTGCTATCGGTACTTTGCTTATTTGGACAGTAGAAATTGCAGATTATGTACCTTTTATTTTAGGTTCTTTTATAATGCTTTTTGTAACACTATTTATACAAATTAAATTTAACAATTTATATGTCGGAAATTCAAAAAACGAGAACAATGAAAAATTCACATTCAATAATATGCCTATACTGGGTATTTTTTCAGCTTTTATTTATGGTTTATTTGAATCTTCAGTTGTAGTTGCAGTACCGATGTATGCTCTTCGACTAAGTTTTACTCAAAACGAGGTTTCGTATTTATTGGCTTCCTTCGTTATAGGGGGTATTCTTTTACTTTATCTAATTAGCAGAATAGCTGATTTTTATACAAAATATAATGTTATATTAATTATTTCGCTTTTTCTTTTTGTATTATTTTTATTCCCGATTTATAGTCATAACTTTTTGTTTTTAATTATCCTTTTGTTTATTTTGGGTGGAATCATTCCTGCTTTTTACACTGTCGGATTAAGCTATACGGCTGATAATGTGGAATATAAAAATATTGCTTTTGCCAATAGTTATTACATTATGATGTACGGACTCGGAACACTAATTGGACCTGTTTTTGGTTCTTTACTTGTTGATTGGAATTTAAAATCAGGTTATTGGCTTATATCATCAATTTTATGTTTAATATTTTTTATTGTATTTTTCTCAATTAAATTATTACCTAAATTTAAAGCTTAAAAATATTATTTGTTATTTTATTTTAAAATGTTGTATCTTACTATTTAGTTTTTTTTGAATGAATTAATGAATCTACAATCAGATAATATATTAAAATTATTTATTAAAACCGCAAAATTCGATTTTTGTGCATTAATAGTATTCCATGACAATAACTATACGGTAAATACTGTTGGTAATAAACGAATTTCGGAATCTAATCTGTTTACCGGCTTTATAGATAGATTTATTATAGAGCTACACGGAGATGTTTCGGCTGTTGATAATGACGAACTATTTAATACATTTCTTTCTGTTTATAAATTTAATCAATATCATATAAAAGAGATTTATCGTAATAATAATGTAAAAGTTTATTTATTTGGTTTTAGCAAAAAACATTACAAGAATACAAAATTCCTTATTGAAACTAGAAATGATTTAGAAAACGCTCTTAGTGATTATATAGTTGCTAAAATAACTGCTTTAGACTTGGATATTCAGAACCAAGATTTGGAGTATCTGGATTCTATTAAAGATTTATTAAATCGTTCAGAGATTGTTTTATATCTTCAGAAAGACAATAAATATGATTTTAGATTCTCCCTTAATTCGTCATCAAAATTATTTGACATTCCGGAAAACGATATTAATAGAGAATTTACTAACAATTTTTTATATTCAAAACTTAATGAGAATAGTTCAAACAAGTTACTAGAATTTGAAAAAGATTTGTCAGAATTCGGGACTGCTTACGAAGAGTTTAAATTAAGATCAGACTTAGGTATTGAAAAATATATTTCAAATTTTGCAGTTAATACCCAGAATAACAGCCTTATTGCCGGGATTATTAAAAATATAACTAAAGAAAAAAATTTAGAACAAAAAGCGGAAAAAGCAGAAATTATTACTAACTGCTTAAGCGAATTAAGCGATAATCTTGTTTTTTACCTCAATAGTAACGGTTATATTAACTTTATTAATGATTATGGCGCAATTACATTGGGTTATGTGCGTGAGGATTTAATCGGCAAACACCTATTCGAATTTATCGCCGAAAGTTCAAAATCTGATTCTGTACTTGCTTTTCAGAAAGCATTAGAGACCGAAAACCGAATAGTGTTTGGAGCTAAACTATTAGATCGTTTCAAGAATAACATGGATTTTGAGTTTAATATAAAAGCTGTTAAACATAATGATTCCGTAATTGGTCTAATGGGTGTTGCAATAGATGTAACAGATAAAATAAAATCTGAAGTACAGTTAAGAGAATTAAACGCAAAAATCTTTGAATTAAACAGATTAATTTCAATTGAAAAAGATAGAGCAAAACATCAAATATCACTACTTGAAGAATTGAATAAACTTAAAAATGAGTTTATTAGCAATGTATCGCACGAGTTTCGGACACCTTTGGCAAGTATTGTTGGTTTTGCCGAAACAATTGATAGTGACAGAGATTTACCTAACGATATGATATTTGAATTTAATAAAATTATTTTAGATGAAGGAAAACGTTTAGCAAAATTGATTAATGATATACTTGATTTTTCAAAATTAGAAAACGGCGGCGAAAGTTTAGAAAAACAAAAAATCAATTTGGTTAGTATAATTTATGATGTTTACGACTCACTTTATAAAACTGCACAGAAAAAAGGGATTACGATTAACAAACAAATACCGGATGCCGAGATAATAATTAATTGCGATAAAGAAAGAATTAACAAAGTGTTTTTTAATTTACTATCTAATGCATTAAAATTTACAAAAAACGATGGATTTGTAAGTATAATAGTACAGGATTTTTTAAAAGAAGTTGAAGTAATAATAAGTGATACGGGTATTGGGATTTCACGAGATGATATTCCTAAGTTGTTTCATAAATTTAGTAAGATTGAACGTCCGGGGAATATTCTGCCCGGCGCAGGATTCGGATTACCGGTTGTTAAACAGATAATAGATTTACATAAAGGATTAATACGCGTAGAAAGCGAAATTAATAAAGGTACGACTTTTATAGTACGATTGCCAAAAGAATAAGTGCAGGAGATAAAATTTTGAACAAATTGGTTTACATTGTTGACGATGAACCTTCTATATTAAAACTATTAACTCATTGGGTTAAAAACTTACCAGAATTAACGGTTAAGACTTTTAATAACGGAGCCGAATTTTTAAAAGTATTTAATGATGAACATCCTGATTTAGTACTCTTAGATATTATGCTTCCGGATATAAGCGGTATTGATATCTTAAAAAACATCAAAAGAAAAAACTCTGATATTCCTGTAATTATCCTTTCGGCACAAGGCAGTATTGATGTTGCTATGGAATCAATACGCCAAGGTGCTTTTGATTATTTTCCAAAACCAATTGATAAAAGCAGACTTGAACCGGCAATAAAAAATGCGATTCAAAACTACAGCCTTATAAAAAAGGTAAAAGAATTAGAAAATAATCTTACTAAAGAATATAGTTTTGAAAATATTGTATCATCCGATAAAAGGATGCAGGATGTTTTTAAATTAGTAAACAAGGTACTAAACAACGATATTACCGTACTGATACACGGTGAAAGCGGAACAGGAAAAGAACTAATTGCCCGGGCAATACACTACAACGGATTGAGAAAAAACGAACCTTTTGTAGTTGTGAATTGCGCTTCAATTCCTCGCGAACTATTAGAAAGCGAACTATTCGGTCATGAAAAGGGGTCGTTTACCGGTGCTTATCAAAAGAAAATTGGGAAATTCGAAATGGCTGCCGGAGGCACTTTATTTTTAGATGAAATAGGTGAAATGGAACCGGCATTACAAGCTAAAATTTTACGAGTTATCCAACAGAAAGAATTTGAACGGGTCGGCGGTAACGAAATCATTAAGACTGATGTTCGAATAATTTCGGCAACAAATCGTGATTTAGCCCAAATGGTTAAAGAAAGAACATTTAGAGAAGATTTGTATTATCGTCTTAATAGCTTCCCTATTTTTATCTATCCCCTTCGAGATAGAAAGGGTGATATCGTTGTTCTTGTTAATTATTTTATTGCTACATTTAATAAAAGACATCAAAAACAAATAAAAGGTGTTGACAAAAAAACCTTAAAATTACTATATGATTATTCTTGGCCCGGTAATGTTCGAGAACTTGAAAATACAATTGAACGTTGTATCATTTTATCTGAGGGAGACTATTTAACAGAAGATTTATTACCTCCCAATATTAAAGGAGCTGATTTTGACGTAAGTTCCGTTTTAAATAAAGGTGGCTTGTTTGAATCGGACATAATAATTCCTTTTGAAAATTTGAAAGAAGAATCTATTAGACACGCTATAAGAGTTACCAAAGGGAATATAGTTGAAGCGGCTAACCGATTAAAATTGGGAAGAGCTACTCTTTATAGGTTGATGGAAAAATACGAAATTGAAATTAATAAATAACAAACGAGAAAATTATGGGAATTAAAGAAGAAATTTACGGCGATGTGCTGGTTGAGCGAGTTATTTATGATAGAGCTACCCTAATGGAAGCCGAACAATTAAAAGAGCAATTGGCTAAACATATAGCTTCCGGATATCGTAAAATTGTAATCGATTTATCAGAATGTGAATTTATTGATTCAACATTTTTAGGTGTAATTGTAAATTCCCTTAAAAAAGTTGCTAAAGTTCAAGGTGATTTAAAACTTGTTGGTTTTAAACCTGCAGTAAAAGCAATGTTTGAATTGACAAGAATGTTCAGAGTTTTTGAATCATTTTCCAACTTAGAAGACGCTATTAATAGTTTTTAATTAAATCCGATTTATTATATGCCAAACAAAATATTACTTGTAGAAGATGAACCGAATATAGCTAAACTTTTCAATTATATATTAACAAAAGCCGGTTATAAAGTTAGCTATGCGGAAAACGGTAATGTAGGATATAAAAAAACACTTGAAGACAAACCCGATTTAATTATCAGCGATATAATGATGCCCGAAGTGGACGGATTCGCATATCGAAAAATGTTACTAAATAATTCAGATCTTGCCGATATTCCTTTTGTATTTTTAACTGCGAAAGGCAACGAAGAAGACATTTTAGATGCATATAATTTATCTATTGAAGACTATATAATTAAAACTGCATCTCCTAAAATTGTTGTTGCAAAAATTGATTCTATTTTTAAAAGCATTAAACGAGAACGAGAAAAAGCTAACGAGGCTATGCAACAAGC
>JAEXOD010000135.1 GCA_023447335.1 Bacteroidota bacterium | reverse complement strand
TTTCTAAAGGAAAAGAAGACACTTTATTTGCTCTGGTTGATGGCGTGGTTAAGTTTGAATATAAGAAGAACGACAGAAAATTTATAAGCGTTTACGCTAATTAATATAAAGTTTTTCTTTAAGTTTTTTTTTGAAAGGGAATGTCATTCCCTTTTTTTATTTTAAAACAAAAAAGCCGATATTACTACCGGCTTTCCAATCATATATCTATTAAGTTATTTCTCGTCAAAATATTTCCTTTCAACCAAAAATGCGCTTACAAAACCTAGACCGGTAAAAACGAAGATAGAAAATGGTACGGCTGCTTCATATTCAGAATACTGATCGAATGATATGCCCAAACCTAAGCCTATTCCAAAAAATATAGATATTATACCGATTTTTAGCATCGTTGTTTTTCTACCTTTTGATTTTAATAAATCAAGCATTTGTTCAGGAGTTAACCCCCTATCTAACATAATCTGTTTTTCTTTGAACCTATAATAAATATATGTTACTGAGATTATGCCTATAACTAAGAAAAATACGGGTGCTATTATTATTTCAGGGAACATTTTTAACCTCACTATTTTGTTTGTTTATTAGTTAAGACATTAAAAAAAATTAAAGGTTACACTTTTTTTACTTTTTTTATTTGTAACCTATTTGTTATATTACTGTCTAAATTAGTATCATGAATACATTAACCGACTACGAAATAATTACATCCGTTATTAACGGAAAAAAACAAAACTATAAGCTTTTAGTGGATAGGTATAAAACTAAAGCTTTTTCGCTACTATTAAGAATGTTAAAAAATAAAGAAGAAGCCGAAGAAGTTTTACAAGATTCATTTATAAAGGCTTATTATGCCTTACCTAATTTTAAAAATGATTCTAAATTCTCTACTTGGTTTTATAAAATTGTGTATAATTCATGTTTAAGCCACCTTTCAAAATTAAAAAGACGTTCGGAATTAGAATATGTTTCGGTTGATTCTGAAATTGAATATGGTAAAAACGATGAATTTATATTAGGTAACTTAGAAGACTCTAATGACAAGCTATATAAATATATTGACTTACTGCCTATTAAATATAGTTTGATTTTAATATTGTTTTATATTGACGAACTAAGTATTAACGAAATAAGCGCTACATTAAATTTAAGTGTATCTAACACTAAGGTTTTATTGCACCGTGCAAGAACTGATTTGAGAAATATACTAGAAAAACATAATTTCAAACAGGTGATTTATGGATAATAAAGAATTAATAAATTTATATTTTGATAATAACTTATGTGAGAACCAAAGGATTGAATTCAACGAATTATTAATAAGTGATATAGAGTTCAAAAAGGATTTCGAACTTTATTCTTTAGCTGTTCAATCTGTAAAGAATATTCAATTATATTCTCCGTCTGACAAATTTACTGATTCGCTTATGAATAAATTAAGAATAGTTAGTAACAATAATGATAATAGGTTTTTTAAAATAATAATATCCGGTTTAGTAATTCTAATTATATTTATTTTAGCATTAATTATTAATTATTCAACTAATAATCAGTCAACAACGTCAATTATTAATCTGGAAATATTGAAAAATTCTAAATTTAAGAGTTTTATTGATTTTTGGCAATCCGAAAATGCTTTAATCATTCTTTCATCAGTTACCTTATTCTTATTAATTGGAATCTATTTTATTCAAAATAGTTTTAATAGACTGAAAAAACAATTAATCTAAAAAAAAAGCCTGTCGAAATAAAACGACAGGCTTTTTTTGTTAACACAAAAAATATTATTTCATTAAAGCCATTTTCTTTGTAGCTGTAAAGTTTTTACCGTTTACGCCTTTAGCTTCAATAGTATAGAAATAAATACCGCTTGATAATGAAGAAGCATTAATATTTACTTCGTGGTTACCAACTGTATAGTTACCTTCTGCTATTGTACTAACTAACTGACCTAATGAGTTATATAAACTAATTGTAATATTTGATTCAACCGGAATAGCAAAAGCTATTTTTGTTGTTGGGTTGAAAGGATTAGGATAGTTTTGACTTAAAACAAATTCTGTAGGAATACCAACTGTAACTTCAACAGCGTTTGAATAAGAAATTGTTCCGTCAAAATCAACTTGTCTTAATCTGTAAGTGAAAGTACCGCTTAATGATGAAGCATCTGTATAAGAATAAATATGTCTTTCTGTTGATGTTCCGTTACCCGGTACAAAAGCTATTTGTTCAAATACTTTACCATCATTACTTCTTTCAATAGCAAAACCACTGTTATTTGTTTCTGTAGCAGTTGCCCAGTTAAGAACAACTTTGTTATCCATAGCTTTAGCATCAAAGTTTGTTAATTCAACCGGAATTGCACCTGAAGCGAAAACAGTTACGTTATCAATAGCCCAGAACCAATTCCAACCGGTATTTGCATAAGTAAAACGTACTTTTACGTTATCTTTACCAGCTGCTAAAGAGGTAATATCATAAGTTTTATGAGCTGCACGATCATCAACACCAACTACATAATAAACGTTTGTCCATGTTGTTCCGCCGTCAACGCTAACATCCATCCAACCTTGATCTTGACTACTGCTGTAAATATGAAAATCAGAATCAAATTCAACATAAACATGTTCTGCAGTTGCAAAATTTAATCCGTTTGTTAATGTAGCTGTTGTACTTGTAGGACCTGCACCGCTTCCCCACTCATCACTATCTGCTGCTAAAACAGCACCGGTAGAAGTAGGAGGCATTGTGTAAGAGTTTGGCCAAGTTGTATATGTAGTCCAAACATAAGGAGCGGTTCCTGTAATTGTCCAGTTGCCTGCACCTGTTTCAAAATCATCCATAAAAGTAGCAGGATCTCTCATAGTTTTGAAATTCCAAACAGGACTATTTGTTGTACCCGTATTATCGGTTTCAATAACTCTCCAATAATATGAAGAATAGTACTCAAGAGCAGGAGCAGCAAATGTAGTAGAAGCCGGTCCTTCATAAACTAATGCGGATGCATCCATATTTTGAACTGCAACCATATCCATACTAAAATAAACTTTTGAGTGAGTTGTTGTTGCTGGGTTTGTCCAAGTTAAATTAACACCTGTAATTGCAACTCCTGTGGCACCATTTGCCGGTGTTGGATTAGTTGCCGGTCCAGGACCTACTGCAGCGCCGGTTGTACCATAAATATTAAACGGAATATCATATGTATTTGTACCGTCTAATAATGCTGCCCATCCGCCTGCTGTTGTAAATTGAATAGCATCACCTGTAGAAGCTTGTCCTGTAATAGTAACAGGAGGAATCCATGGACCTGATGTTAATGATCCGGTAGCGGTGAATTCAAAGTAATAAGTTCCCGGAGATAATACTAATCCAGGAGTTGAACCAATAATTGCCATAATCGGTCTTGTTGTTCCCGGAGCTGTATCTTGATATCTATAAGCTCCTGTCCAACGTGTAGCGGTCATAATATTTGTAGTAAAATCACCCCAAATAACTGTTCCGCCTGTTCTTGGATCACCGTTATAAACTTTTACATATAAACCGGTAAATGTAGAGGTTAATGTAGAGCCGGTCTGATATCCGTAAATTTTTACAGAGTCCACGTTCCAATTTGCACCGGTAACAGTTACAGCATCTGCAACACTATTTCCTGCTGATTGTTGCCAACCTGCACCGTAAGTTGTTAAACCTAATGATGATTGAAGCACGCTACCGTCAGCTCCGTTTGGACCTGCACCCGGTGCATTAATTGCCGAACCGTTTGAATATAATTCCCCCATTTCCGTATAATGCGGAATTGGTTGCGGGTTAATAACACGTGTCTTTAGGATATAATCTAAATTCACGCCTTTAAGATCTGCAGTTTCTTTAGTATCTTGTGCAAATGCACTGACTGCAAAAAGTAAAAATAATGAGAAAATTACAAAGTAGGTACTTCTTCTCATTAAGACCTCCGAGATGTTTGTTGGTAAGATAATTAATTAAAAAATAATAAAACCTAACTACATAAAAATAATATTGTAAAATATCTTATTAAAAGCAAATTATTTTTTTCATTCAACCGCTGATTCTGAAATTTCCAAGTTGTTATCATCTGTCCTTATTGAGCAATTCAAGCCAAAAGGAACCGTAATGTTATCACTAATATGCCCATGTTTAAAATTATAAATTACCGGTTTATCTATATTAGATAGATAATCAGCTATAACTTCATTTAACGTAAGCGATTTACTTCCTTCTGTATCATAACAATCAACAAATCTTCCTAAAACAATCGCACTTGCTTGTTCAAAACCTTTTGCAAGTTTTATTTGATTTAACATCCTATCTACTCTATACGGAGGTTCTCCTATATCTTCCAACATTAATATGCTGTTTTCAAAAGACGGAAGATACTCTGTTCCCATAATTGCAGTTATTAAAGCTAAATTTCCGCCCATTAACATTCCGCTTGCATTGCCTTTATTTAATACAAAAAATCTTTCATTATCAGGATTTGCAAGTTTCCCAAAAGGTTCGGGAGTAGTAATCATTCTCCAAAATTGTTCTTCGGTAAATTTACTTACCTCTTCCTTCCAGAAATCAACTGCAACCATTGGACCTGCAAAAGTAACTAATCCGCATTTTTTCAAAAATGCCATCTGTAAGGCTGTAATATCACTATAGCCGACAAAAATTTTCGGATTCTTTTTAATTAAAGAATAATCAATTCTATCTAACAATCTTGGTGTACCGTATCCGCCACGAGCACAAATTATAGCTTTTACTGCTTTTTTGCCGAACATATAATGTAAATCTTCCAATCTCTCTTCATCTGTGCCGGCTAAATATCCGCGAACTTTTCCAACATTTTTACCTACTTCTACTTTATAACCTAATGATTCTAAATATTTAACGCCTTTGTTAATTCTTGTTAAATCATCAGGAATTGATGCGGGGGTAATAATTCCGATCAAATCCCCCTTATTAAGCTTTTTTGGTTTTAAAATTTTCATATTTTTCATTACCTAAATTATCCAATCTATCATTAATTAGTTAAATGCTGCTTGAAATCCCAAATAAATTCTACTAATGCTTTCTCTACCTTCTAACTTATAATCCGTAAATTCGTAATTTAATTTTATTTGATTTAATACATTTTCATTTAAAATAAATGAAAAACCTGCAGTTATTTTTGTAAGTTCATCATCGGTCATTTGATTATTCGGTTCCAAATATTCATATCTAATTGCCGGCTGAACCGCAACAAAATATTTTGTATCTACAGTAAATGTATATAAGGCATATCCTTGATAGCTAAATCCGTTCCTTTTTACATTTAATGTGTCGGTTTTTCTTAACGCATATTCAACATCTGCTTTGAACCCACCAATATTTAATGTACCTCCAAAATCAAATATATCTACATAGGCATTAGCTAATTTTCCGTTATAATAATTTGCTGAAACTGATAATTGCTCAATTGGTTTTACTACTGCACGAAATGACTTATTTAAAGTACGGTCCGTTTCTAATTTGTTAGCACCGCTTCCGTTAAATAAACCGGCATATAATTCAAGCCCCATCAAGTTTTTATCTAAATAACTAACCATACCACCAATATCACGTAAATCTGGCGTAATCTTTGTAGTTAAGTTTCTATTTATAAAGTCAATTTCTAACGGAGCACGAGCATTATCCGTACTAAAAGGAATTTTATATTGACCAAATGTTACCGCTAAATTTTTATCAAAATTATATTTTACAAAAGCATCTTGTAATACTTCCGCAAATTTAGCCTTTACATCAGTAACTTTTCCGTTTGCGTCTTTCTTTTGTGTTAAACTTCCGATATTAGCAAAATTTACTAAAACTTTATAAGAAATAAAATCATTAACAGATCCCTTTACGCCTACACGAGCTACATTTAGTAAAAATGATTCCGCATGATTTGTTAAATCCATATCAAAATAACCTTTAAAATCACCAAATAAACTAGGTTTAAATTTATTCTCCTGAGCATTAATGGTGTTAGTTAATAATAGGGCAGCAAATAAACAAAGTACTTTTTTAATCATAAAATCCCCATTTTTTTTTATTTTAATCCCATTTTAAACATTTTTTTTTAATATTTCAAGTTACCTGATTAAAAAAGTTAATAATTATTCATTTTATTTAATAATTATTCAAATTCAAAAATCACCAAAATTTTAATCAAATAATTTCTACAGTAGCTATAAAATATTAAAAAATATTTAGAATTCCAACAAAAATTCCTAATACTTTTTCTTTTATATTGGAACATAAAATAATTTAATCGTATTATGAAATAAGAAGTTAGAAACAAATATGTCAATCCCCTGTTTAATTTTCATTAATAACTAAAAAATTATTAAATTTAGTGTTTATATAAAATTTTATTGAGGATTTTGTGAAAATATTAGTAAGTAACGATGACGGAATTTATTCTAAAGGAATTTACGCTTTAGCTGAAGCATTAAAAGAGATAGGCGAAGTAATAGTAGTTGCTCCGTTAACCGAACAAAGTGCCGTGGGGCATGCAATTACGATGAAAAATCCGTTAAGAGTAACCAAACATTATCGCGGAGGTGGTCAATTTTTTGGTTATGCTGTAGACGGAACTCCGGCAGACTGTATAAAAATGGGCATAAGAAATATTATGCAAGAATCTCCTGATTTGGTAATTTCCGGTATTAATCACGGATCTAATACAGCCATTAACTTAATTTATTCCGGAACCGTATCTGCAGCTCGTGAAGCGGCAATTATGGATGTTCCTGCAATCGCGATGTCTGTAGCAAGTCATGATGTAGAAGATTTTAGCTATGCTGCAAAAGTAGCAAAAATAGTTGCTTTGCAAGTTCTCGAAAACGGACTACAACGCGGAACAATGTTAAATGTTAATGTGCCAAACCTACCTGAAAGTGAAATTAAAGGAATTAAAATTACTAAACAAGGTCTTTCTAAGTGGGATGATATTTATGAATAAAGGGTTGATCCTTACGGAAAAGATTATTATTGGTTAACAGGAAGTTTAGTGAATTCAGATAACGATTTGGAAAGGGATCAATTTGCGGTGATGAATAATTATGTTGCGGTAACACCTATCCATTTTGATTTAACTGATTATGTTACATACGAAAAAATTAAAAGCTGGAAGTTATAGTAATATCTATGTTTAATTTTTCTGATATATCGCTATCGTTAAGCTTAAACGGGTTTTATTTATTCTTAGGAATTTTATTTACAGTAGTTTATGTTTATTTTTATTATAAAAATACTATCCCTGCAATTGATAAAAGTTTAAAAATATTACTATCTTTTTTACGCTTAATTACATTGGCTTGTATTTTATTTTTAATATTCGAACCATTGTTACATTACAAATTAAGAGAAGAAATAAAACCAAAAAGTCTAATTTTTTTCGATAATTCTTCGTCAATTATTGCAAAAGATAGTAGTTCAAAAAAAGAGTTTTTAAGTTCTGTATTAACAAAAATAAAAGATGAAACATCCGGAGACATTGAAATTTTCACTTTCGGCAAAAGCATTAATTCAATAGAAAAATATGGATTAAAATTTAACGAAAGTATTACTAATTTTGCAGAAATTGTAAATTTTGCAGAAAAACAATCCGGCAATATTGCATCTATTAACATAATAAGCGACGGAATAATTACAGACGGCAGTAATCCGATAAATTCTGCACTTAAATTAGGAATTCCCATTAATATTTTAGCAATCGGCGATACTATATCTGAAAAAGATGCATATATATCTAAAATTATCACGAATGAATACCTTTATACAAAAACAAATTCTAATGTTGAAGTAACTATTAATAATATCAATCTTGCAAATCAAACAACAAAAATACTGCTATTTGAAGACGGCAAACTAATCACATCCAAAGAAGTAATCCTTTCACAAAGCGGTATCGATAAAGTAAATTTTGATTATATCCCATCTAAAACAGGAGATGTAAAACTAACTGCTTCCGTTTCGGCAATAAAAACTGAGCAAAATAAATCTAATAATACTTTTATTAAATTTGTTAAGGTATTAGATAGTAAAGTAAATATTGCGATAATATCTTCATTACCCACCCCAGATGTTTCTTTTATTAAAAACTCCTTATATCTTAATGAGAACTATGATATAAAATTAATTCAGCAAGCGGGAACTATTTTTATTGGTAATACTGATAATAACAAAATATTGGATAGTGCCGATATTTTAATATTGATAAATTTTCCGACAGTAAGTACATCAAATGATTTATTAAATAAAACAATAAACAAAATTGAATCCGGTAAACCATTTTTATTTGTTCTCGGAGAAAACATAGATTTTAACAAGTTAAAATTATTTGAAAAATATTTACCTTTTTCTATCAAGTCATTTTCAAATTCCAAATTATATGTTCAAGCTTTTGTAAATGATAATAATAGCTCTTTAATTAGAAGTAACAACCAGCTTTTTACCGAAATATGGAGTAATTTACCGCCGGTATTAAGAAATTCAGGAGAATTTATCTCTAAACCTGAATCTCAAATACTATTAAAGGCAAAAATTGCTAATTCGGTAACTGAGATGCCTCTATTAATTTCTAAGTCATTGGGTAAAAAAAGAACTATTGCTATTTTAGCTAGCGAAATATGGAGATGGAAACTTAACTCTATAAAAGAGAGCGAAACTGTTTTTGACGGTTTACTTAGCGAATCCGTTAAATGGTTAAACGTAGTTACCGAGCAAAAACAATTATCGGTTAAAACAAGTAAACAGATTTACGGAAAAGGAGAATCTATTGAGTTTATTGCATCTGCATATGACGAAAGTTTTAATCCTATTGATTTTGCGGATATAAAAATTAAAGCACAAGGCAAAAATAACGAATATGAAACCGTGTTTGAATCGATTGGAAACGGAATTTATAAAGCCACATTAAATATTCCTCATTCGGGTTACTATGCTTTTACTGCAACCGGAAATATTAAAGGAAAAGACATTGGCAAAGATATCGGTAGGTTTTCAATCGGAGAAATTGATTTAGAAAAAATTAATTTAAAACAGAATAAAGATTTATTACTTTCTCTTTCGGGGAACACCGGAGGAATCTATTTTGAAAGTAATGACTATGGTAAATTGATAAATCAAATAAATAATTCGATAAGGGATTTAGAGAAATATACTTATAAAGATAATGAGATAAAATTATGGAATTTGGAATTTTTATTATTATTATTGATACTGTTATTTGCATTTGAGTGGATATTAAGAAAAAAATCAGGATTATTATAGTTTTTATTTGATTTTAACTATTAATTTTGTATAATTGCATAATAAGGACTTAACTATCTTTTTTATAGAAGAAGGAATAAAATGAATACAATCTTAACATCAAAAGACAAAATAGGAATTGAAATTATTGACAATCAGCATGAAAGCATGCATCAATTGGCTGTAGAACTTAATAATGCATTTGCAAACGAAAAGACCTATGATGTTAAGTATATTATGAAACAAATTGTTGATGAAATGACTTTACATTTTGAAACAGAAGAAAAATTTATGAAGGATAATAACTGTTTTGAAATTACCCATGTACTTGAACATCAGCGCTATTTAGAGAAAACTAAAAACTTTTATAAAGCTATTAAAGCAAATAAAAAAAATGCAGTAACAGAATTTTTACAATCCTTTAGATTATGGTTTTATAATCATTTGGAAATTAACGATAGAAAATTAGGTAAGGTAGCTTTGAAATAAATGCTTAATCTTTTAAAGCATTCAATTGATCTATTTTTACCACGGTTTTGTATTAATTGCGATACAAAATTATCAGATAAAGAAAATTGGTTGTGTGTTAAATGTTTTTCAGGCATGGAGCTTACGGATAAAGAAGAAGTTACTAAATTTTATTTGGAAAAGTTTAATATTAATTCCGAAATCTGTTCTTTATTTTCATGTTTTAAATATCAAAAAACAAGCGCCTTTCAAAAATTAATACATAAACTAAAGTATTCCGGTTATTTTCGTATCGGTATTTATTTAGGTAATTTAATTGGCGAAAATATAAAATTACAAAATCTATTTTGTAATTTTGATTTATTAATCCCTGTTCCTATTCACAAAATAAAAAAAATTGAAAGGGGTTATAACCAATCGGAATATATTACAAAAGGCATTTCACATATAATACACATTCCCTATAAAAATAATGTTATAGTGCGTAAAACTTACAAAGATAGCCAAACAAAACATACGCAATTAGAAAGACTTAAAAACATACACGGTGTTTTTGAAATAAAAAAACCGAACTTTATAAAAGACAAAAACATAATAATTGTTGATGACATAGTAACTACAGGAGCAACTGTTTCTGAAATTGCAAAAACATGTAAAGATGCGGGTGCGAATAAAATATCTGTTGTAACAGCCGGTCTAACTATTCTGAATTGTTAATTTTTTTTGCCCTAAAAATCCTCAATAAAAATGATTTTTTTTTGTAAATTTATACCTTTAATATCAAATTTTATCGGAATAAAATGAAAAAGATACTGCTTATATTAATTTTGTTTGGGTCTGTTATTTTTGCACAACAACCAGGAAGCTCAATTAATCACACTTCAATGAAAAATGTTAATTTTATTGCTCTTAAGAATAATAAAATTCATGCAGCAACCGAAGGGGGCATTTTTACTTATAATAAAGCAGATTCATCATTTTTTACATTAAATAAATCAAACGGATTAGGCAGTCAAACCAACACTGCTATTGCTATTGATAATGAAAATAAAGTTTGGATTGGTTCATCGCAAGGTATTATTGATATTTATAATCCCACTACAGGTAGTATAAGCAAAATATTAGATATTTATAATTCGGATAAAACTAAAAAACAAATAAACGATATAGTTGTTAAAGGCGATACAGTATTTGTTTCAACCGATTTCGGTCTATCTTTAATTAATGCAAAAACTTTTGCTTTTATTGAAACAATAATAAAATTTGGTTCTTTTAGCGGCGAAACTAAAGTAACAAATACTACAATCGATAAGCTAATTTATGTTAATACTCAAAGCGGAATTGCCGTTCAAAAACAAAATGCAACAAACTTATCTTCACCGGACTCATGGAACACTTATACATTCCCGACAACTTTTAATGTTACATCTATAAATAAAGTCGTCGTATCCGCTGGCAAAGTTCTTATAGCAACAAATAAAGGAATATTTAAATTAGAAAATAATTCAATATCACTTCACGATCTTTCAGGTTTTAATTTAATAGATTTGGTTCCCGTAGAAAACGGAATATTCGCATTGGGGTCTTATGATCTAATCTATAACGGTACAGACGGTTATTATGTAAAATATCATAGTGATGGTCCGATATTAAAAAAAGTCTTAATGTCAAACACAAATAGTTTTTATATTTCGTCAAATGCCGGGGTTTTAGTTTTAGAGAATTCAAATGCACAATTTATTTTCCCGTCGGGTCCTGCTACCAATTCATTTCAGTCTTTAGCTGTAGAAAGCAATGGTAAATTATGGTCTGCCACCGGAAAAGACGGATACGGCATAGGATTAATGAGTTATAACGGGGCGAATTGGTCATTGTATTCAAAACAAAACACTCCGGAAATAACATTAAACGATTTTCATAAAGTTTCTATTTCTGATGATAATACCGTTTACGGACTATCTTGGGGAAAAGGATTTACTGCTTTTAGCGGAAACAAAATAAAAACATTTACTACACATAATACAAGCTTAACCGGTATTCCGAAAGCGGACACATTTTTAGTTATTAGTGGTGTAAAAAAAGATAATAATAATAATACTTGGATATTGAATTTTTGGCCCGCAAATAAAAAACCCCTAAGCGTAATAACAGCAGATAGTACTTGGTATCATTTTGATTTTATTCCGTTTTCTTTAAGTGCTGAAGCTACTTTTGGTGAACTGGCTATTGATAGAAATAACACAAAATGGCTTACTATTAACGCATCACAATATGGTCTATATTATTTTAACGATAACGGTACTCTTTCTAACACAACAGACGATAAATGGGGCAGCATCAAAGAATCGGACGGATTAAATAGCAATTCAATAACAAGCTTATTAATTGATAATCGTGGTGAACTTTGGGTAGGGACAATATTAGGAGCGAATATCATTCGAGATGTTTCTAATCCGAAATCTTCAATAAGTAGTTCTTTCCCGCTAAGACAACAATCAATAATTTGTATGGCTGTTGATCCGTTAAACAGAAAGTGGGTAGGAACAAAACAAGGTGTATTTTTAGTAAGTTCGGACGGTTCAACATTATTAGAGCAATTTGATAGTAAAAACTCTGCTCTTCCAACGGATGATATAAAATCTATTTCATTTGATAATAAAAACGGTATTGCTCTTGTAGGAACAGATTACGGACTTACGGCACTTTACACAACAGCTCTTAGACCTGTTGATAGTTTCGATGAGCTATTTGTATATCCTAATCCTTTTGAGGTATCCAAAGATTCAGATATACAACTAACTATAGACGGATTAATTAAAGACAGCCAAATTAAAATTTATACAATTGCAGGACGTTTAGTAAAAGAATTTTCGAGCCCCGGAGGGAAAATTGCTTTTTGGGACGGACGAGATGACGAAGGTAATTTTGTACCAAGCGGTATTTATATTATTTCCGCTTTTGATAACGAGGCAAATAGTGTAGCAATTCAAAAATTTGCCGTAATTAAAAAGTAAGAGATTTTTTGAATGATTGATATTATAAATTTATCTATACAGTTTTCGGGCACACCTTTATTTGAGGACGTGAATTTAAAAATAAACAGATTTGATAGAATTTCGTTGGTGGGTTCTAACGGAAGCGGAAAATCGACTTTATTAAAACTTTTAATGGGTTTTGAACAACCCGAAACCGGAAATATTACCAAACAAAAGGGTATTAAAATAAAATACCTTCCGCAAGAGTTTTTATCTAAATCTAACCTCCCGTTGTTTAGAGAAGTAAAATCGGCATTACCCAACCAAAGTGAAATTGCAGAAAAAGAAGAATTTATTACAGCCGAACTTTTAGACCCGGACTTAACCGCCGAACAACAACAAGAATTAATCGAAGAATTAGGCGAAATTCATTTACTTAAAGAAAACCTTGATTATTACTCTTTGGATAGTAGAATTGAAAAAGTATTAATAGGATTAGGCTTTACGCTAAATGATTTTGAAAAGCCTGTTGATACATTTTCCGGGGGCTGGCAAATGCGTATTGAGCTTGCGAAAATATTATTGAGCGATCCGGATTTAATTATGCTTGATGAACCGACTAATCATTTAGATATTGATTCATTACAATGGTTAATCGACTTTCTTAAATCGTTCAAAGGTTCCTTGGTTATTGTATCCCACGATAAATTTTTTGTTAATTGTGTAACTAATAAAACACTTGAAATATTTAATAGGAAGTTATCTTTTTTTAACGGAAATTATGACGCTTATATAAAATTTAAAGAAGAACGAGACGAAACATTAAATAATCAGTTTAAAAATCAACAAAAGCAGATTGCTTCATTAGAACGATTTATTGAACGATTTAGATACAAATCCACTAAAGCCAAACAAGTACAAAGTCGTATCAAAATGCTTGAAAAATTTGAACAAGTTGATTTGCCTGAGTATTCCGAAAAAATTCATTTTCGTTTTCCTGAAGTTCAGCAAAGCGGTGCCGTTCCCATTGAGCTATATAAAATCGGGAAAAGATATGAGAATAATCAAGTATTAAAAGATATAGATTTTAAAATTGAGCGTGGTGAAAAGATTGCATTTTTGGGTCCAAACGGAGCCGGCAAAACAACACTTGCAAAAATAATTGCCGGCAAGACTGAACCGACCGAAGGGGAAGTGATTTTGGGCTATAATACTTCAATCTCTTATTACGCCCAGGAAGTTACGGCGGAGTTAGATTTAGAGAAGGATATTTTAGATACATTAGCCGATTGTGGTGAGGAATATTCCCCCGCACAATTGCGTTCGTTAGCCGGTTCATTTTTGTTTAGTGATGATGATGTATTTAAAAAAGTAAGCGTGCTTTCAGGCGGAGAAAAAAGCCGAGTTGCTTTATCTAAATTATTGTTAACAAAAGCAAATTTAGTTGTACTAGATGAACCTACAAACCATCTTGATGTTACAAGTAAAGAAGTTCTTCAATCTGCTTTAATAAATTTTAAAGGTACATTGATTATTGTTTCCCACGATATTGATTTTATACGACCAATTGTAAACAAGGTTGTTGAAATAAGGGACGGACTGTTTAAAGTTTATTACGGAGATATTGATTATTACTTACAAAAACGTAAAGAGCTATTAGAACAACAAGATTTCACATTATCTAATATCGAAAAAGATTCTGAAGAAAAAAAGAATAACAGAAAAGAAACAAAAAGACTTGAAGCAGAATTAAGGCAAAAACGCTACAAAGCCACTAAAGATATTATTGCAAAAATTCAAAAGATTGAATCCGAAATAAGTATTAATGAAGAGAAAAAAGCAAAC
Source organism: Bacteroidota bacterium (assembly GCA_023447335.1). Taxonomy (GTDB): domain Bacteria; phylum Bacteroidota; class Ignavibacteria; order Ignavibacteriales; family Melioribacteraceae; genus JAEXOD01. The sequence continues at coordinate 18,137 of JAEXOD010000135.1, read as the reverse complement.
TTAGAAATAGAGCTAAGCTTGCCTGATATTTATTCAAATCCGACTTTAATAAAACAAAAGAGAAGCGACTACGAAACTATAAATAATATCTTAGAGGAGTTATATTCTAGTTGGACATTAAATAATGAACAGTTAGAAGAGATTGAAAAATCTCTTCAGTAATTATTCGTTTGTTTCTTCTTCAACATTTTGAAGATCACCGAATTCATCGGCTAAAGCCAAACCGCCATATAATGCCGCATCATCACCTAATTTAGTGGCAACAAGTTTTAAGATTTTACCCGGTTCAGGTAAAACAGCTTTATCAAATTCTTTTTTAATTATCGGAAGCATGTACTTACCCATCGCTTCAATAACCCCACCCCCTAAAACAATGGTATCAATATTTAATAATGTTACTAAACTACCTAAAACGGTTCCGATAACTTTAGAAGCATAATTAATCTGAGTTGTTACAACTTTATCCTTTTTTAACATAGCTTGTAAAAGTGTTTTACTTTTAATAGCCTTTTTATCTCCCAATAATTCTGTAATTGCAGACTTTTTGCCTGCTTTAATATCTTTCTGAATTGCTTTAACTATGGCAGTGCGACTTGCAATTCCTTCAAATGTAGTTTTTTTCTTGGCTCCCAAAAGCAACCCTTCGGGTGAAACAAGCATATGACCAATTTCTCCGGCAAAAAAGCTTGTACCACGATAAATTTTTCCGTCAAAAAATAAAGCTCCGCCTATTCCCGTACCAACAAATACAACAAGCATATTGTTAACTTTATCATGCATTTCGTATTTTTTAATCCCCAATCCCCCTAAATTTACATCGTTTTCAATTAAAACCGGAATATTAAAATGTTTCTGTAAAGCTTTTTTTATATTATAATTTTTAATTTCCAAATTAGGAGCATTACCAATAACACCTGTAATCGGATTAACAGTACCCGGAACTCCTAAACAAATAGCTCTTATTTTATCTTCTCCGACACCGGTTTTTTCGAATAGCATATGTACGGATTCTACAATATCTTTAACAAGTTGCTGTGGACCTTTTTTAAATTTAGTGGCAACTTTTTCGCGGCTAACTATTTCTTTTTTCTCATTAATTAACGCACTTAATATTTTTGTTCCACCCAAGTCTATAGATATTATAAATTCCTTCATTCTGTTTCTCCGTTTTCTTTTTTATTTAAGTATATAAATTTAAATAGTTATTCTATTAATTTCAAATAATTTATAGTTTTTTAACATACATATTTTTGTATTTTTGTAACAACAATATAATTTTATATGAAACCATTAAAACATTTCGGTCAAAATTTTTTACAAGATAATAATATAATTGAAAAAATTATTACACAATTTAATCCAAAAGAAGACGATATAGTCGTCGAAATTGGTCCGGGAACCGGTGCTTTAACAAAAATGCTCTACCCAATAGTAAAAAACTTTTACGCTGTTGAAATTGATACTCGTGCTGCCGCAGAATTAACAAAATCATTTCCAAAACTTATTCTGTTTCAAGAAGATGTGTTAAATTTTGAGTTTAATCAAATATTTAAATTACATAATAAACCTTTAAGAATAATCGGTAATCTTCCTTATAATATTACTTCACCCATTATCTTTAAAATTTTTGAAAACATCAGTTACGTTAACGATATGGTTTTTATGGTGCAGTATGAAGTCGCAAAACGTTTTACTGCCGAAAAAGGAACTAAAGACTATGGAATTTTATCTGTTTTATTAAACTTTTTTACCGAAACAAAGTATTGTTTTAAAGTGTCTAGAAATTGTTTTTTTCCAATTCCCAATGTTGAATCTGCAATTGTTCATATTAAAGCAAAAGATTTTTCAAAAAGTATGGTCGATAAGAAAATTTTTATTTCTACTGTAAAGGCTGCCTTCGGAAATAGAAGAAAAACATTAAAAAATTCACTTTCAAATAGTATTTTCAGAGAATTTGATTTAAGCAATATAGACTTCGATTTTTCAAAACGTGCAGAGCAGCTTGAATTAGATGATTTTATTTTTTTGGCAAATAAATTTCACGGTTTATTATATAATAAAACAAATGAAAATAGTAATTGAGAAAACTCTTAAATAATAGGAACTTTTTATAAATTCTTCCTATTATTATATTATAATTTACCTAAATCAACTTTATTTACTATATCAACAATTAAATAAAAATATCGATCTAATGAACAGTTTGCATCTTCCCTTAAATTGCAGCACCCATCTTCTGAACGAGTTTTACACTTACCACAGATTGTGTTTCTTAGTTCTTGTTGAATCTCTTCGTAGGGTTTATCGTTATTTTTATGTATCACTTCAACAATTTCATCTGTATATAATTCAATTGCACACACCTCTTCTTCATTTAATGTGCAGCGACCTTTTTGATCAGAATCGCAACAAATTGTACATACATGTTTTTTTAATGCATTTCTATATATATTCATACATAAGCTCCAATTTAACTATCACAAAATTTAGCAATAACTTTAACTTTAAGCAAGGGAAATATGCATAAAAAAGAAAGAGTTCAACGTATTTTTGATTCTATCAGTTATAGATATGATTTACTTAATCACTTACTTAGTTTAGGAATTGACCATTATTGGAGATATAAAGCATTAAAAAAAGCAAAGGTTAATAATAATTCAATTTTATTGGATGTTGCATGCGGTACCGGCGATTTTTCTATTGCTGCCAGAAAATTTGGAGTTAAACAAATATTTGCGGCTGATTTATCTAAAAATATGCTAAATTTATTCAATAAAAAAGTTGATTGGTCAAAAGGAAAAATTTTACAGGCTGTGGCTGAATTTATTCCTTATAAAAGTAATATGTTTACTGATATAACGGTTGCATTTGGGGTAAGAAATTTTTATGATATTCAAAAAGGATTTGATGAATTTTTTAGAATTTTAATTCCAGAGGGGAAAGTTACTATTCTGGAATTTAGACTCCCTAAAAACAAGGTTATTGCTTCTTTATATAACTTTTACTTTAATAAAATATTACCGTTTATAGGTAAGATTATTTCTAAAGATAACGAAGCATATAAATATTTACCTGATTCCGTAAATGATTTTGATGCAAATGTTAATTTAGAAAAACTTTTATCAAATTCTGGATTTTCAAATATAAAGACTTATACGGCAACTTTTGGAATTGTACAAATAGTAATCGGGCAGAAGAATTAAACTTCCTCTGCCGTTAGATCATCCAACTCAACTTTAAACATATTATCAATCTTTTTTCCTAAAAACCTTTCGGCTACAGCTTTAAACTTTTCAGGTAAGTCACTAACATAATATTCATGTCTTCCCTCCTGATTAATCGGAGTTTTTAAGCCTCTCCCCGTAAGATAATTATCAACAACTTTAGTTGCAGCCTGCCCGCTATCAATAAGCTTTACATTATTCCCCATTACCTTTTGTATAACATCTGCTAGTAACGGATAATGAGTACAACCTAGTATTAATGTATCAATTCCCAAATCTTTTAGTTCTGTTAAATACTCTTTGGCAACTAATTTAGTAGCTTTATGATCAATCCATCCTTCTTCGGCTAAAGGAACAAATAACGGACAAGCTTTTTCATATACTTCTAATGTCGGATCTATTCTAAGCAATTCTTTAGAATAAGCTTTATTATTGACAGTTGTATTAGTACCTATCACACCAATTTTTTTATTCTTAGTTACTTGAATTGCCATAGCACTTCCGGGTTCAATCATACCGATAACCGGAATTTTATAAGTTTTTCTTAACACATCTATAGCAACCGAAGATGCCGTATTACATGCTACTATTATAAGTTTTACATTTCGTTTAATTAAAAACCGAGCATCCTGTTTAGAATATTCAATTACGGTTTCATTAGATTTTGAACCGTAAGGAACTCTTGCCGTATCACCAAAATATATAATATTTTCACATGGCAAATAAGCAGATATTCTTTTAACAACCGATAAACCGCCAATACCCGAATCAAACACCCCTATGGGACTGTATCTGTTCATAAAATTCAAAGTTTTACTCCTACAACATATCTTCTATTGTTTGTGTCAGTGTTACTCTTATTAACTCATATTCGTTAAAAGAGATTTTTTTATTATTTTTTTTATATGTATAAAATGAATCCACAATATCATCCCCCTTCGTAGAAATTTTTGCAAAAGCAATATGCAACCCAATATCTGCAATAGTCTTGGTTATTTGATATAATAACCCCAATCTATCAGGAGAAAAGACATCGATAATTAAATATTTCTCATGGTCTTCAAAATTTATTTTTACTCTTCCCTGTCGTTTGAAAAACTTTCTTTCTATTCTCCACCATTTAGATTTTGCTTTGTTAAATTCTTTAGTCAAAAGCAAATTATCATTTACGGCAAGCAATAAATCAGATTTTATTTTATCATATCTATTTATTTCAACAATTTTGTTTGTTCTAAAATCAGTCACATTAAAGCTATCTATAATAATACTGTCTTTTCTTGTAAAAATTTTTGCATCGTGAATATTTAGATCATTAATAGAAAGAGTTCCGCATAACCTGGCTAAAATACCTTCAACATCTTTTGTAATTACGGTAATATTGGTATAATCATCCATCTCTTTAAAAAATACACTTAAATTCTCGCCTCTCTCAATTTCTTCAACATGCCTATTTATTTCTTCTTCAGTATATTGCTGTAAATATGAAATGTCATTTATGGATTGAATATGGTCTTTAACCATCTCATTGGTTAAATACACATTCCCTTCTAACATTTGTTTAGTCTTTTCATAAATTAATTCTTCGCCTGTTTGCTGCTCTTCTAACATTCGTTTTGTTTTTCTATACAGTTCATATAACATATCACTTTTCCACTGTGTCCATACAACCGGACTTACAGCAGAAAGATCGGCATAAGTTAACAAATATAAGAAATCCAGATGTTTAATATCGGTAAAAATAGATGCAAAGTTATTTAGAGTTTGAGGATCATTCAGATTTCTTCTAAAAGCGTTTTGCTCCATCGAAAGATGATGAAGCACTAAAAAACTAACTAAATTAATCGATTCTTTATCGTACCCTAAATCTTCCAAATGACTTTTTACAAAATTACTTCCTAAAATTTCATGCCCCGCAATACTAATCGGTTTTGCAATATCATGAAAAAGTACTGCTAAATATAATAAATCTCTTTCTTCAATTTGTGAAAATATCTTACCCAACTTGCTAAATTCGCCTTCAAGTTTCTCTAAATTATTTATTGCTAATAAAGTATGTTCATCTGCCGTATAACAATGATAAACACCGGGCTGAAAAAATCCGTTTAACTCCTTAAAAGCAGGTATAACTAAGGAAAGAACTCCGAGTTCATTCATAGCAGATAATGTTTGACCTACGTTTTTAGATAGTCTCAAAATTTCTCTAAAAAATATATAAGTTTCATGGGATCTTTCTAATTCGACGTTATAATCATGAACCGTCTCAATTACAAGAGTTCTAAGATTTTCATCAAATATTGCTCCATAAACTCCTCTATAATAAAAGGCTTTTAATATGTCACTTAATAATAATTCTTTTTTATTGGAAACAGAAAGTATGTTTGCCTTAATTGAAAATTCATCATCAATCGGAATCGATAAAAAGTCTGATACCGGAGCAGAAATCTGTTCGGTATATCTTCTAATCATGGTCTTTGTAAAGCGATTTATAACTACGGCGGCATCAAAATACTGCCTCATAAACTCCTGAACCGTGAATCCGGAAATATTCATCGAATTCACTATTTTCTCTTGACTATCGAACTCTAATCTATCATTTTTACGATTATTAATAAAATGTAGATAAATTCTTGCTCTAAGCAAAAACTTATAAGAATTTATTAACTTGTTTAATTCTTTAGTAGCTACTAATCTTTCATTTCTAAGTAAATTAATAAAACTTGCAGTTTGTATTATTTCATTTTGATCAGAAAGTAGTCTGTTATTTTTTAGTGCATAAATCCATTCAACAGCTTGTAAATCTCTTAATCCGCCAGCAGAAAAATTAATATTCGGTGCTACAACCTTAGGAGAAGAACCATATTTTTTGTGTCTAACATTTATATCGGCAAAATAAGCATATATAAGTCGAATTCTCATATCTTCGTCCAAGTGAGAAAACAACATGTTATTCCAATCGGTATATATCTTATTATTCCCCATCAAAAAACGAGTTTCAAAAAACTGTGTAACCGTAGTTAAATCATCTTCAATACATGTGGCAATATCCGAAAACTCTCTTACGGTGTGACTAGCTTCAATACCGCAATCCCATAATAATTGGACGCAACGTTTAATCGATTCTTTATGCAAGTCTGCTTCATCGGTTATGAACATAATATCAATATCCGAATAGGGAGCAAGCTCTCTTCTGCTAAAACTACCGGCAGAAACTATTGCAAATTGAACGTTCTCGCCTTTAAGAATATTTACAATAAACTCTTCTATAAGCAAACTATAATTAAAACAAAAGTTAAACGAATCATTTAACAAATCCGTATCGTTAAATATCCTTTCTCTAAGATTAAGGAATTTTTCTTTTAGTTTTATTATCTCTTGCATATAGTTTTCATTTTTAATTTGCAAATTTAACTAATTTATTTGTATAAACCAATTAAACGACATAATTATTGATTCTATTATACTTTAGACAGAGGGGAGAGAGTTAGAATTGAATGGGGGCGCAAATTTACGCCCCTGAATATTTAATATTAATTTAAACCAAATGCCATTTATTTTCAACTAAAGTATTAATAATTAACTGACCTCTATGACCGAATATAGGATGATTAACTTCTGCTAACTCGTCTGCTAGTTCAATAGCTTTTTTAGCAGGAGCAACTCCTGTTTCTTTTGAAGCATTTAATACTCGTAAAGTTGTTTGATAAACAGAATATTCCCATTCCTTGTTAAGATGCTGTTCAAATAACGGATCATTGTTTACATAACCATATTGTTCGTTCGCACAATTAACAATACCCATTCGATTGGTTAAAAAATCCGGTACGTAAATTATATTTCGCTTTTGTAACAGTACATCATCTCTATCGCTATCTTCCAATTGATTATTTGCTGCACCGCAAACAATTTTAGCTTTTAAATTTTCTATTATCTCGGGTTTTAAAATCGCCCCGGTTGCACAAGGAGCTACAACATCGCAATCTTCCGTTAATATTGAATTATCACCAATTTGCGTTAGTCTGGTTTCAAGATTTTTCCCCTGCAAGCTATTTACTACTTTATCAATAGTATTTTGATTAATATCACCGGCAATAACTTTCTTAGCACCTTTTTCAAAAGCATATTTAATCACCGGGGCACCGACATTTCCCATTCCTTGTACTACAATAGTTTTATCGTTAAAATCAGTACCTAAAAAGTTTAATGCTGCCTCCATTCCTGCAATAACTCCGCGTGCAGTCGGTTCGGAAGGATTTCCGCTACCACCCACTTCCGGAGGAATGCATGTAACAAAACGAGTTGTTAAATGTACGTTTGCCATATCTTCGGTATTAGATCCGACATCTTCTGCGGTTATATAACACCCTTGTAAAGTAGTTACAAATCGTCCATAATCTTGATATAAATATTTACGAATTTCTTTATCGTAAAAATCAACTTCCGGATTGTGTAAAATTATACCTTTACCGCCTCCCCACCATAAACCTGCTAGGGAATTTTTACGAGTCATTCCTGCACTTAATCTTAAACCGTCACGCAAAAAATCTTCAAAAGTAAAATATTTCCAATATCTTAATCCCCCCGCAGCTTGTCCTCTATTTGTTTTATGAACAAAAGCACCATATAATGAATCATATTTAGAGCTCACTTCAAAAAACATTCCCTCATGTTTAATATAGTCTCTTTTATCTGCGTTAATATATTCCGCTATAGGTTTCAATTCTTCGTGCGAAGAAATCAATGATCCGGTTTTCTCGTCCGTAACAAAATAAAATTTCTTAATTCCTTTTTCTTTTAAGAAAGAAATAAACTTTGCAGGTTCTTTTTCTAAATATTCCAATACATCACTCATATTAACACCTAAAAGTTAATTAATAATTAAATTATATGTTTAAATAATCATTCCATACTTTATATAATTCGGCAGTAGCAATTAAATCATTAAAACAGTACCGGGCAATTTCTTTATATTTGCCGGCATTAAACATGTTTTTAATCTCCATACCGTTCTCTATATCAGTTTTTGGAGAACTTATTCCGAAAGCATTACAATAAAAATCTAAATTAAACTTTTTTACTAAATTATGATAACTAAACTGTTCCAATAAATCTATATGAACAATATTGTTTTTTTTAAGATTAACTAAATCCAAACTTGGTTTTATTCTTAATACAGCAGAACGAAGCATTAAAAAAGGAAAATCGAAATTTTTTCCGTTGAATGTAATAACAGTATTTACTTTCGAAATATATGACCAAAAATTAATTAGCATTTCCTCTTCCGAAAATGATTTACATTTTAACTTCTTTTCTACATTTTCGTACTCCTCAGGTTCATCAGCTAAATAAAACACACTGGATTTACCGTTCTCAATATTTAATATGCCTATTGCAGTTACATGAGAAGTAAAAGGATATAGACTTAAATATCTAATAGCTTCAGCCCGTTTTAAACTTCTCGTTTCCTCATCTCTTTCTTTTTCGGCATACCGCAAAATAAATTCTTGCTGACTTTCACTCAGTAAATCCAAGTCATAACCGGCTGTTTCAATATCTAAAACTATTCTCATTCTAAAATATTAACTTCTTTTTCAAATTCGGTAATTGCTTTATAAAACTCATCAGCCAAAGGTTTACTTTTCATACTATTTTTATCAATATTAACAAAAACGCCGCCCCCTTTAGCAATTACTTCGCCTCTTTGATTAATTATTAGGTGAACAAAACCAAAACTTGATTTTTTTATAAAATTTATTTTCGTAAAAATTGTTACTTTATCATTCATAAATAATGGTTTAATGTAATCGCATTCGTTATGAGCCATAATAACAAAATTATCATTTTCTAAAAATTCGGACAAGTTAAATTTCTTTTTTATCGTATCTAAATAATCTATTCTTGAATCTTCAAAATAACTAAAATAAACAGCATTATTAACTACACCCATTAGGTCAACATCTCTAAATCTTACGTTAAAAGAAAATGAATGGTTGAAATCTGTTATCTCCATAGTGGTTTCCTTGTATTATATCTATTGGCATCTTCAATTACGCGTTCAATAATTCTAGTAGCAAATTCGATCTCTTCAAAAGAAATATCAATATGAGTTACTGCCCTAATAATTCCGGGTTTCCCTTCAGAAAGAAGTAACCCAAGCTTACCGCACTCTTCAATAAACTCTTTTGTGTCAAATTCGTTTACTTTGAACATAATCATATTAGTATGAACATTTTCGTAATCAAACTCAAAAATATCATTATTAGCTAAATAGTTCGCAAAAAGCTTTGCTTTTTTATGATCTTCGCTCAATGCCGGTAAATGGTATTTTAATGCATAAATTCCGGCAGCTGCTAAAATTCCTATTTGTCTCATGCCGCCGCCAAATGATTTCCTAACTCTAAATGCCTTACTAATCATTTCTTTATTCCCCAATAAAACACTCCCTACAGGTGCTCCTAATCCCTTAGATAAACAAACTGACATCGTATCAAAATATTTACCGTATTCTGTGTAAGGAACTTTAGTTTCGGTAGCTGCATTCCAAATTCTTGCACCGTCACAATGAAAAAACAGGTTATGTTTATGGGCAAGTTCGTTTAATTCTTTTATATTACCTAGAGGTATAATTGTACCCCCTGCTCTGTTATGTGTGTTTTCTACAGCAATAACTTTAGTTCTAGGCATATAATAAGCATCTATGGGTCGTATACACTCTTCAACATCTTCAGGGAATAAAATTCCTTGTTTGCCTTTAATTGGATAAAGTTGAATACCGCTTAATTTTGCTGGTGACCCGCTTTCGTAATGGAATATATGTGCGTCTGATTCGCAAATAACCTCATCCCCGGGGTTAGTAAGTATATTTAATGCTAACTGATTACTCATTGTACCACTTGGAACAAATAAGGCAGCCTCCTTACCAAACATTTCAGCAACCATTCTTTCCAGCTTAATTACTGTAGGATCTTCTCTATAAACATCATCCCCTACTTCTGCTTCATACATCGCTCTTCTCATTCCCTCAGAAGGTAATGTAACTGTATCACTTCGTAAATCTATTATTTTCATATTTTAAGTACTGTTTTAATTTTTCGCAAAATATTTATAACAAATACAAAAATAAAAAGAATTAATGAAATAGCAGGTATAATAAATGGATTTTTTGTATAAAAAGTATGTTCTTTATTTAATCCGACTTTTCCGTTAATAATATCTCTTGTAAACATTTTTGTCTTTATTAATGTTTGCCCTAAAGGATTAATTATACAGCTTATTCCACCGTTTGCTGCTCGAACTACATATCGCCTATTTTCTACTGCTCTTAATAAACTTATAGCTTGATGTTGATAGGGTCCGCTAGAATTACCATACCATGAATCATTTGTAACTACCGCAATTAACTCAGCACCTTTTTTAACAAAGGAACTAACAAATTGAGAATAAATTGATTCAATACAAATTACATTAGCAATTTTTACACTATCTTGTCTATTGTTTATAACTAAAGGAGTGTTAAAAACCAGTGTATCTTTACCGGTGTTCCAGCTAGATATACCAACTTCCCATTTAATCAAATCCCCTAAATACGGAATATATTCAACCAACGGAACTTTTTCTCCAAAAGGAACAAGCATAATTTTTCCGTAAAAATCAACTTTATTAACATTCGGAATAAAAGAAATAACCGAATTATATGATTGGTAACCGGCTTCAACTCCTTCGAACAACTTGGCATCTTTCGGTATGTTACTTTTACCGAAATAGTAAATTATATGTGGCATCCCTGTATATAAAACAACATCATTAGTATCGCAATACTTCTTAATTTTTGAAACTAAATTAAAATTTCTTCCGTCCAATAAATATACAGGCAACGCTGTTTCGGGAAAAAATATAACTTGAGCTCCGTTTTTTACAACTTTATCAGATAATTGAAGATATAAATCTAATTGCTCTTCGGTATTACCGACTTCCCATTTATTCCAAGGGTTCAGATTTGGTTGAATTAATCCGATTGAAATCTTTTTATCAGATTCCTTATAAGTGCTTATTTTAATTATTCCGTATAAAAGCGGCAATAATATTAACAAACAAAAAATTACAAAGTAGTTATTAATTAATTTTAGATTATTTCTATAAGTAGATAATGTTTTTAAAAAACTAATATTAGTAAGAATAATTAATAATCCTAGTCCGCTAACACCGATAATATCCGCTATTTGTATATACGAGTTAAAATAAGCAGCACTATTTCCGACACTCAACCACGGAAATCTAAAATCTGTAATTGAGTATAAAAATTCATACGCAACCCAAAAGAAAGGAAGAAGCCAAATAGCATATTCTTTTTTAATAAATTTGGTTGATGCATAATAAGCGCTTACAGGAATAAAGAAGGTCAAAGGATTAAAAAATAATAATATTCCGCCCGATAACATTAAAAAAGGATCTGTTTCTTTAGACCAACTTCCGACCCAATATAAAGTAATAACATTTACTACAAAACCCCATACATATGTAGCTTTAAACATTGCACCCAACTTCTCGGCGTTATATAACACCCATAGAAATGGAACTAATGCAAAAAACAAAAAGAACGGAAACGGTATAGGAGGAAAACATAATCCAAATGCAATTCCGCTTAATAATAAAAACTTAACATTAATTTTTTCTTTAATTTTATCGCTTTTCTTCTTAAAAAATTTCATTTTAATTTCTTATGTGATAAGTAAACTTTATAAATTATATAAAATAAAACTACAATCGTAACCGTAATTATAATGGTTGAGTAAGTGCTAAATATTTTATCTATTTCCTCAATATTATTACCAAAAAGATAGCCGACATATATAATAATCGCATTCCAAAAAAATGCACTAATAGAAGCAGCTAGAAACGTATTTACCACATTTAGTCTATGTACTCCGGCAAAAAAACTGATAACACTTCGCGTACCGGGTAAAAATCTATTCGCTAAGATTAAATAATACCCGTATTTTTTGAACCAGCTATCCGTTTTTTTTAAATCATCATCCTGAATAAACTTTAATCTGTGATGACGTAAAATCTTCTCTCCAAAAAAATGCCCTATGTAATACATTACAATAAAACCCAATGCACTAAAAACACTTGTACCAATCAAAATATAAAAATATTGTGTTAAATTTCCGGCAATTAAACTAGCACCGATAATAACAACCACATCACTTGGAGAAGGGGGAAATACATTTTCTACAAAAGAAAAGAATAATAAAGCTGTAAAAATTAAAGTAGGGTCAGCTTGTTGTAAGAACTCCATTATTTGTTCAAACATATTAAGCCTTAAAAAGTAATACTACTGCATACGCTTCTGCCCCTTCTTCTCGACCGGCAAACCCCATTTTTTCGGGTGTAGTAGCTTTAATGGAAATTTGTTCTATTTCACAATTGAGCAATTCTGCAATAACTTGTCTCATTTTTTCTACAAAAGGCATAATCTTCGGTTTTTGTAAAATAATCGTACAATCTAAATTGCCTACAATATAACCAAGGCCGTTAATTTTTTCATATACGCTTTTTACAAAGTTTTTACTATCATAACCTTTATATGTTTTATCTGTATCTGGAAAATGTTTTCCGATATCGCCCAAAGCTAGGGCACCCAATAATGCGTCACAAATTGCATGTAATAAAATATCGGCATCGCTGTGTCCTAAAAATCCCTTTTCTGCCGGTATATTAACTCCCCCTAAAAACATCATTCTATCTTGTTTTAATTGATGAACATCATAACCAAATCCGATTCTTATATTGTTCAAACATACCTCACTTCAAAAGTTTTAAATTCGTTCTTAGCCGGTAGATATTCAATTGTAACTTTATTTACGCGACAATAACTAGGTCCTACTTTAATTTTCTTATACAATTCTTCCAATTTATATCTTTCCCCTTCTGCAACCGTTAAAACTTCACCTGAATACAGATTTTTAACATAACCTGTAACACCAATACTTATTGCATTTTGATAAACAAAGTGTCTAAAACCGACCCCTTGAACAAACCCAATTGCTATAATTTCAGCCCTAATAATTTCATTTTCCATTTTTAGTTACCAAATTATCATAAATTTCGGCTACAATCAATCCGATAAATATTAATATACATCCTATTAATCCTAATAAGGTAAGCCTTTCGTTTAGTACAATAAATGCAAATATTGCAGCAAATATGGGCTCAAAGGAATAGACTATTCCTGCCTTAGTAGGTGAAACCATTTTTTGATATTTAGTTTGCAATATTGTGTTAATTAGAGTGGCAAATACTGCCGTATATACTATTGCAAATATTAAATTATTAGTTAATTCAAACTTATAAGTCTCAACTTGATAAGCATTCAGTAGAAAAGCCGAAATAAAACTTAATATCGCTGTTATAAAGAGCTGAGCAAAAACTAAAAACCAAAAATTATATTTATTTGTATATACATCCAAATATACTACATGTACTGCAAATAGAAGAGCACAAATTAAAGTGAGTATATCTCCTAGATTAAAATTGCTACCAAGTTCATTTAATAACTCAAAAATTGATTTTCCGCTTCCTGATAAAATAAAAATACCGATGAAAACAAAGGCGGTTCCGATAAACGCTCCCCTTGAAGGGATCTTTTTCTTAATAAAAATTTGGAAAAACGGAATCAACACAACAAGAGTTCCTGTCAAAAATCCCGATTTAGTTGCAGAAGTAAATTGTAACCCGATTGTCTGTAATGAAAAAGACAAAAATAATAAGACGCCTAATACAATGCCGGCTTTAATCGCACCACTATCAACAGTTTTAATTTTATAAAAAATAAACGGAATAAATAAAATAGATGCTAAAAGAAATCGCATCCCTATAAAAATCATCGGTGATGTATCTTGAAGAGCCCCTTTAACAATAACAAATGTACCACCCCAGAAAATTGTTACTAACAATAATGCAAACTCACCAATAAATTTATTGCTTTTATTGTTCATTTTATTCTTCGTTATGACTAAAATAACCTAATGATTTTAATATCTTAGGATCTTTTCTCCAATTGGATTTTTCCTTTACTCTTAGTTCCAGATATACCTCTTTCCCAACAAATTCTTCAATCTCCTTTCTTGCTTCTGTACTAAGTTTTTTTATTGCGTCCCCTTTTTTACCGATTAATATAGATTTTTGTGTTCCTCTTTCTAATAATATTAAAGCGCTTATATAGTCTTTACTATTTTCTCTTTCGATGTATTCTTCTACTACTACCTCACTACTATAAGGGATTTCATCTCTGTATAAAAGAAATATTTTCTCCCTAATTATTTCACTAACAAAAAAACGTGTATTCTCATTTGATACTTGATCGTCAGGATAAAATTTGGGACTTTCAGGTAATAATTCAATTATCTTCGCCTTCAGCGCTTCCACATTACTATAAAAAGTAGCACTGATCGGTATAACTTCATCAAATAGATTTGTAGCTTTGTTTTCTTCAATAATCTTATTTACAATTGTCTCATTTGCAAGATCAATTTTATTAATTGCCAAAATACGTTTGGGTTCTTTAAGTTTAAGCGATTTTAAAAAGGTTTCGGTAGAAAATAATTTCTCACCTTTGGGGTCATCATTCAGATCTAAAAGATATAATAATATATCTGCATCATAAATTGATAGATTAATTATTTCCAACATTTTATCTTGCAATAAATAATTGGGCTTCAGTATACCCGGGGTATCTAAAAACACAACTTGATATTCCGGCTCTGTTAATATCCCTAAAATCCTTTTACGAGTAGTTTGAGGTTTAGGCGAAGTGATTGAAAGTTTCTGTCCCAAAAATGCATTTAACAATGTTGATTTTCCTGCATTCGGGTTCCCTATTATGGTAACGTAACCGGCTTTTGTGTTCATTAGTTTTTTCTTTTTAACTGATATAATAATTTGTTTAAAACTTCTAGTGTATAGTCAATATCATTTATTGTGGTGGAACTATCAAACGAAAATCTTATAGTACATTTGGCATATTCATCACTTTTACCTAATCCTTTAATAACATGAGACGGCTTTATTGATCCGCTCATACATGCACTTCCTGCAGAAGCTGCAATACCGTTTATATCAAGATAGACTAACATTGATTCCGTATCTGCTTTATATATTTCCGGATTAAGAGTAATACTTAACACATAAGGAGAAGTATTAGAATTACCGTTAATAAAAATTCCTTCAAAACTCTTTAGACCTATAGAAAGATGCTCTTTTATACTTTGAACATGCGAAAAATAACTTTCTCTATTCTCCTTAAATATTTTTAATGCTTCTGCAAAGCCTATAATTCCGGCGACATTTTCGGTCCCTCCCCTTCTATTCCTTTCTTGACTTCCGCCAACTAACAAAGGGGCAATCGGAGTACCGCTTTTTACATAAGCAATTCCTATTCCTTTAGGTCCGTTAATTTTATGAGCACTCGCACAAAGCAAATCCAAGTTCATCTTCTTTACATCAATTTTGTATTTACCAAAACTTTGAACACAATCCGAGTGAGTAAATATTCCTTCCTCTTTTGCAATTTCGTTTAGTTTTGATATATCGTTAACAACTCCAATCTCGTTATTAATATGCATAAAGGAAACTAACAAAGTATCATTCCTCAATATTCCTCTATATCCTCTAACATCAATACTCCCATCTGAACTTGAAGGTACTTGTTTATAACTAAATCCAAACTTTTCTAAAAACTTAATAGAATCCAACACGGCATGATGCTCCAAACCGGATGAGATAATTTCATTTTTATTTGTTTCTTTAGATACAGCAAGAGCTAAGCCTCGTATAGTAAAATTATCAGCTTCAGTTCCGCCGCTGGTAAAATATATTTCGCCCGAATCAGCATTTAATTCATCAGCAATTAATTCCCGGGCTTCTTCAATAGCGTTACGGGTTCGGCTTCCCAAATTATGGACCGAAGACGGATTGCCAAAATCTACAGTAAGATATTTAACCATCTTTTCAACAACTTTTGGATGTGGTTTAGTTGTTGCTGCATTATCTAGATAAACTAATCGTTTTGTAAAAGTCATTTAATTATTGGATTATCTTAGGCTAACATCGCCGAAAGAAACTGTAATTATCTCTTCGTTTTGTTTAAGTAATAATTGACCGTCATCATCAATATCTTCAAATATTCCATAAGTTTCTTTCGACTTATCGATTATTTTTACCTTTTCCCCAATCATTTTACATCGTTCACGCCATGCTTCTAATATTTTTTTGTGATTTACGGAAAGTAGATCTAATGTGTTTTCAAGATTATTTAATACTTCACTTAGTAATCTTTCTCGGCTCGCAATTTTTTTACTTTCTTTTTTAATACTTGTCGGTTGAATTAAATAACTGGAAGCAAAGTTAGTTTGATTAACATTAATTCCGATACCAACAACTACTTTTGTAATTTTATTATTGTTGGAAACTGATTCGCATAAAATACCACAAAGCTTTTTACCGTCTATTAATATATCGTTAGGCCATTTTAATTCAACATTTAACTGGAATAAATTTTCTATTGATTGAGCAACCGCAACACCCGCCGCAAGTGTTATTAAATTTGGTTTATCACCAATAAATGTATCTTTTAACAAAACAGAGAATGTTAAATTTTGATCCGGTAAGGTTTCCCATGTCCTTCCGGCACGTCCTTTACCTTTTGTTTGATTTTCAACTAAAAAAACTATACCCTCTTTGTCATATTCGGGATAATTTAACAATACTGAATTAGAGGATTCTGCTTCTTCACAATAAACAAATTGCCTACCCAAAATTTCAGTATCTAGTTTTATATCAAAATCTTCAATTTTAAACATTTCCGCCTCTTAATTTAATTTATATAAACTTTAAAGATAAAACTTTTTAAGCATTTATTCAAGAAATCCAACTTTGTAAATATTCTTAATTATCTAAGAATTATTAAGTAATATTAATAAATACACCTTAGATCATAAAATTATTTAAACTTTAAACATGAAAGCTTAAAGAAAAGGGCATAGACTTTAAGCATTATTTTTTTAATTATTTAGAAAGGATTTATTAGTCTCAGAATTCTGGAATAGCTTTTGTGCCGGTTTTATCAATTGCTGGGCACGTTCAATTGTAAAGTTTTCAAATTCATGGCAATTAAACACAGTTGAAAGTTGTCTCATCGCTTTACAAAGTATATACGCTAGGTTATTATTTTCATAATGAATTCCTGCCGGAAGGAAAAAAACTAAATCAACAGCAGAAATTTCAGCCAAATTAAGTATATCTTTATAATTCAAAGTATAAAGTGTGGCTTCGGGATGGTATAATCTTGCTTTTTTACCTAAAGCAAATTCTAATTTCATCCTCTCTGTTATTAGCATTACTGCTGTTGATACCGGTATTTTTAATTCTATCATTTTGCTTTTTATTCTTATTATCGAAAAATTATTGAAAATATTTAGCTTAATAAATTGCCCAATAAGCGGATAAAAATCCGGACACATATTTATACGAAGAATCATCTCGCGAAGAACTACCCAAAGTTAGCTTTCCCTGTATAATCATTTTTTCAATCGGTCTATATTCGGCGGTTGCATTCCCTTCCATAATCACAAAATCGCTTGCAGGAACATAACCTAATTTACCGCCAATATATAAATCATAATCTTTATCTTTATCTAACAGATACTCGCCCCAAGCTGCATGAGAAGAGAAATTATATGGGGAATAATATACAGGGGTAGTATATCTGTAATTAGAATAAAAATATTCATAACCTGCCTTAAAGTCTTTTTCTAAATATTTTCCGACCCTTATCTGTATATCATTTCCTTCGTTGTTACCGTAATCAGGATCATTTTGCAATATTTTTATATATTGAAAATAACCATTAATTAATAT